>JAZSBI010000024.1:0-19910 GCA_045602345.1 Acutalibacteraceae bacterium
TGTTCGTGAACCATACTTATACTTTAAATTTGCATGTCGGTCGAAAATCATCAGACTACTTTTACCCTTGAGATATCCCATGAATTGTGATACACTTATGTGTGGTGGAATACTTACAAGCATATGTATGTGGTCTGCACACGCTTCTGCTTCTATTATTTCCACACCTTTTTGCACACATAATTTTCTTAATATCTCTCCAATATCTTTTTTGATTTCACCATATATTGCTTTTCTTCTAAACTTTGGTGCAAACACTATATGATATTGGCATCTGTATTTTGAGTGTGCTGAACTTTTTATTTCACTATCTTTTTTCACTAATTATTCCTCCTTGTACTTTGTAATGCGGCGGCCAAACCACATTCATTCTACTTGGAGGATTAATTATTTGCAACTACTTCGGCGGCTTTGAGCTCGCCGTTTTTGGCTTTGCTAAAGCCTTTTTCTTCCCCCGGTAGAACCGGGGGTTTATTTCCACCCCTAAAGGGACCAAATATAAAGTGGTCGGTAGTTTTAAACTGCCGACCACTTTCCGACTTATGCATTAAATAGTTTAAATGCAATAAAAATAAATACTGCTATTTCAGCTAATGAAAGACCACTTGTGGTGAGTAACAATTTTCTGTATAAAGGTTTCTTTGCCTTTATTGCCATAATAAGTGTTGTAACAAGTATTATACCGGGAATTATAGCTAAAATCAGTGTAAATATTATTCTTGATACTGCATCAGCTAGTTCATCGTTATACAGATAACCAAAATCATCATCAAAATATGCCTGTTCGCCCTCTTTAATATTTTTGATTAACTCCGGATTTGTGATTTCGTAAACCGGAATTTCGTATATATCATTTGTATATAATTCGTCCGAAGAATATACATTGTTTTCAATGTAGCTGAAAAAGTAATATTTATCCTCTTTTGTAAAAATAAAGCCCGTTTTAACATTAAAATCTCCGGTTGTTGATTTGCCATAAACCTCATGAGTGTCTAAATCAGAAAAATCAACTATTGTCTTTTTGCCGCTTAAAAAATCTTCTCGGTTGCCTGTAACATGATTTCCGTCCGGCCAGATAAAATCAATGGTGAATTCATTTGTTTTACCGGAAATTAATCTGTTGTACTCATCTATGCAATCATCTCTGATAAAATTTACCCAAAGGGTTGAACCATCCTTATAGTATATTTCTGTGTACATTAAAGAATATTCATAGCTTGTGTTAACGTATAAATGGGTGATATTCTCTTTTTGTTTTTCAGTTAAACTAATATCAATACTGTTAACAACTTTATCAAAATTTTCTCCTTCTGATATAATGCCGGAAAACTTAGTAACATAGTACTCACCATAATCGCCATAGGAATAGTCAATAAACGATGTATTAACTCGTGAATAAGTATGTCCGTCATAATATAATTTCTGAAAGTCATCCGAAAAAGTGACTACTTTATCACTAGCAAAACAAGGGATGCATAAAATTAAGGAGAAAACTATAATTAAAGTAAAAATAGAAATATATTTTTTCATAAATAAACCTCCTTAATTTAAGTTTAGCTTACGATCAATAAGCCATGTTGTTAGGGTATAAAGAGCTGTGCAAAGTATTATCTCAAAAAGTATAACCAAAAGGAAAATTACAGGGTATAATCCAATCTGTTCAGGTGACGGAAGCTTGTCAATCCATATGCTAAGACTATCAACTCCAAAGAAAAAGAATAAATAGATAAACACCGTCATTGCTGAAGAAGCAGCATAATAAATGCCTATTGCTGTGGCCAATTTAGCTTTTTTTGATACAATGGAACCAACTGTAATACAAAGATAAGTAAAAAGTGTAACTAAAATAATTGATAAGATAAAAATTATAAATAACTCGAGTATTTCTATGGTCATATTAAAAATACCAACCTTAGAAATAATTGCTTGAACAGTATTCTGAAAATCTTTTTCCCATCCTATATAAAATAGTGCTTCTTTAAAAAAAGGTGAAAGAAAAATAATACCATTTATTAAAGTTACCAGAACTGTGGAAATAGTTGCAACGAAACCTGTTACAAGCTTTGATGTTAAAATGTCGTTTCTTTTAACAGGTAAGGTAAATGTAAGGTAACCTTCATCTGAAAATAAATGTCTGTAGTACCTAATATAAACCAATAATGTTGTCATAACAACAAAAGCAGAAAAACTTAATATAACTAATATTATACCGATAGTTGCTAAAGCATAAGCAGAATCCGGTAAATCTTTAGGTGACTCGTTAATTGCGACGCAACCTGCACCAACAAAGGAAAGAACAAAAGTTGTCAAAGCACCTAACCACCAGTATTTAAAAACTGATTTTAAATCATAGCGTAATAATTTTTTCAGCATCTGAATACCTCCTTAAATAATTCATCAAGTGATTTACCGGTTTCATTTCTGGCTTCTTCAGCATTACCGCTCATAACTATATTTCCGCCATAGCTGATAAAAATGAAATCGTCAAGAATCTGCTCAATATCAGTAATAAGGTGAGTTGTTATAATGATTGTTGCCTCAGTGTTATAGTTGCTTACAATGGTACTTAAAATATACTCTCTTGTTGCAGGGTCAACGCCTGCAATAGGTTCATCAAGAAGGTAAAGCTTTGCTTGTCTGCTCATAACAAGAACAAGTTGTACCTTTTCCTTTGTGCCCTTTGAAAGCTTTTTTAGTTTTGCATCAACGTCAACATTAAGGTCATTCAAAAGTTTTATCGCTCTGGTTTTATCAAAGTCTTTATAGAAATCTGCAAAATAATCAATAATATCTTTTACCTTCATTGAAGGTGTAAAATAAGTTCTTTCAGGAAGGTATGAAATATCGGCACAGGTTTCCTCGCCAACAAGCTTTCCGTTTACTAATACTTCACCGGAGGTAGGTTGTAATAAACCAGCCACCATTTTAATCATTGTTGATTTACCGCAACCATTAGGGCCTAAAAGGCCGATTATTTTACCTTGCGGTATTTCTAAGTTCAGGTTATTAATAACATACTTTCCTTTAGTGTATGCTTTAGATAAGTTTCTGAATTCTAAAACATTCATTGGTTTTCCTCCTTAATAAAGTTAATAGCTTGTTCAGTTGTAATTGCAAGCTGTTCCATATTTAATAAAAATTCACTTACTATACTTTTCGCTAAATCCGTCCTGCATTTTTCTATTATTTCAGTATCATCAGTAACAAATCTGCCAAGAGTGTTTTTTGATATAATCAAACCATTGTTTTCCAACTCCGTAAAAGCGTGTTGTATTGTATTTGGGTTTACTGCAGCTTCCAAGGCGAGCTGACGCACACTTGGGATTTGTTCACCGGGCTTGTATTCACCTGATAAAACAGATTTAGTAAGTCTATCCGCAATTTGCAGATACACCGGTTTATCTGAGGTGAATTTCCAAGACATAATAATCGCCTCCTTGTTGTATTACTGTACTAGCACAATAATACACCCAACAAATGATTTTGTCAATAAAAAATAAAAGGTAACTTAAAAGCTACCTTTTACTGTGTTGTTTTCATTTATAATTGTTCGAACATTTTTGGTTATAATCTCAAACATTGTATCAAAGCTGTTGTTTTTTATTTCTGCCTCTTTCAGATATTCAAGCCAAAAAACGTGTTTTTCACCGATAGGTGTTTTAAATGTATTATTCTCAAGAATAAGCTTTCCGTGAACATAGCCATCAAAGTTTTCGTCTATTATTTTAGGTGTGTAGCGGATAACCGGTGCACTGGGGTAGGTTGTTCCGTGGTCACAACTGATAATCTGATTATATCTGAAAATAACTTCTTTTGAATAACCTGATTCAAACCAAAAATTACAATCATCTTCCATAAGTAGGGCAGGACCCCAAAGTTTATAAAATTGGTTGTTTTCTATTACTACTTCGCCACGTGTTGTACAAAGAATACCTCTGCCGCTAGTTGGACCGAATTTACAGTTTCTAACATATAAATTTGGTGTCCAGGTTGTATTTTCAACAACGTCCTTCCCTAATACAATTTTAGGCAATGATCTGTCTAGCTTTAATAAAATGTCTGTATCGCTTAATTTCTTGTAACTAATTACTTTTGTTTTATCATATGGTTGTAGCGTATCCCACTTAATAAATTCAAGCTCATCACCAATTTCAAAAGCTTGAAAGCCCCAGGTTTCATTGTGCATAAAACGTACAATAATTGATTTTTCATCATAAATTGCATCAATTATTCTTAAATGTGTACCATGGGTATTAATATAATCATCATGTGCACCCCAAGCTTGACAGTTTTCAACAATTAAATTGCCTCTGCAACCTGAGAATTGAAAAAAATCTGCTGTACTTGTAATTGTTCTGCCTTGTGCAGGAGTAAGGTTGCAATTTCTAAAAGTAACATTCTCACAAAATTGAGAAACCATACCTAGTCCGTGCATAAATTTTATTCTAAGATTCTCGAAGGTTAGATTCTTACATCTTTGGAAGAGGCTTCCTGTCTGGTCACGAACGATATTGCGAGTCTGGTAAATGCAACCGGGTACAAAATCCGCATCACGTTTTTTTAAAACAACTTTCAGTTGGTTATCACCAAGTTCTTCAATGGTTTCAAATACTAAATCTGCACGTCTGAAATCTCGACTGATTTCTGTATGAGAATCAAATATTTTAATATGTCTGCGGTTACCTATGTATGAATCCTCCCAATAGGGGATACCATTATGAGCTTTTTCACCTTGCCATATTAAATTATTTCCGTCAACCTTGTATAATATTTCATCATTGATTTTGATGACGCAGGTTCCGTTATCGTTAGATAGAACTTTGAATTCAGCCATGGTAGGACATGCATAATCAATTGTAAGATTTTTTAAAGTAATATTTTTGCAATTGTTAAATAAAAGCGGGGTCATTTTTCCGTGCACCAGAAGAGTTGCACCGTTACCATCAATAGTTACATCCTTTTTACCATCTAAATACAATGCAGTATATCGGGTGCCATCCGGATTTTCATCTTTTTTTGCAGTATTTGAGCAGAAGAACCCTCTTAAAGAAAAAGAATCGTCCTGGCAAATGTCATACACCTTATTTTTTTCTAAAACTATAACAGAATTATCCTTTATATTTGAAACTAAGCTACAGAATTCGTTCATAAAAAACCTGCTTTCAATGAAGTCAGATTAATTATACTTTCATTAAATAAAAAATACAATGGTTTTATTGTAGATATTTAAGTTATGATATGTTACAATGTAAAAAAGAAAATAGTTAAAAAGAGGTCTTTTGATGAAATATTTTATCGGCGTTGATTTAGGCACATCTTCTTTAAAATTACTTTTGACAGATGTAGATGGTAATATAATCAATTCTGTTACTAAGGATTATTCTGTTTCTTACCCGCAATCCGGTTGGAGTGAACAAAATGCAGGTGATTGGTGGAGCGCATTAAAACATGGGTTGCCTGAACTTATTAATAATATAAACGGTGATGATGTTGCCGGTATAGGCGTTGCAGGACAAATGCATGGTCTTGTAATTCTTGATAAGGATGATAATGTAATTCGTCCGGTAATACTTTGGAATGATGGCAGAACATGGAAAGAAACTGAATACCTTAATAATGTAATTGGTAAGAATTTTCTTTCAAAAAACACTGCTAACATTGCCTTTGCAGGCTTTACAGCACCCAAAATTCTTTGGATTAAGGAAAATGAACCTGAGAATTTTAAGAAGATTAATAAAATCATGCTACCAAAGGATTACATAAACTATTTACTTACAGGTGTCCACGCTTGCGACTATTCTGATGCTTCAGGTATGCTACTTTTGGATGTTAAGAAGAAGTGTTGGTCGGAGAAACTGCTTGATATTTGCTCTGTAAAAATCGACCAGATGCCAAAGCTTTATGAAAGTTATGAAGTTATAGGTAATGTTTTGCCTGAAGTTGCAATTGAATTAGGTATCAGCGAAAAAGCAATTGTTGTTGCCGGTGCAGGTGATAACGCAGCAGCTGCTGTAGGAACTGCTACAACAGGTGAAGGTAAATGTAATATATCTTTGGGTACATCGGGTACAGTCTTTGTTTCCTCGGAAAATTTTGGGGTAGATAAATATAATGCTCTCCATTCATTTGCACATGCTGATGGTGGCTTTCACTTAATGGGGTGTATTCTTTCGGCTGCATCATGCCATAAGTGGATTTGTGATAAAATTTTTAACGAAAAAGACTATTCGTTACTTGAAGAAGAGATTAATACATCATTATTAGGTAAAAATGAATTATTTTTCTTGCCATATTTAATGGGTGAAAGAAGCCCGATAAATGATACTGACGCAACAGGTATGTTTATTGGACTTCGTCCAAACACAACCCGTTCACAAATGCTTCTTGCTGTTCTTGAGGGTGTAAGCTTCGCTATAAGAGATAATATTGAGATAGCCAAATCACTTGGTATTGATATTAAATCCAGCTGTATTTGTGGCGGTGGTGCAAAGAGTAAGTTATGGAGAAGGATATTATCAAATATTCTTAATATTCAACTCAATGTACCCGTTGCTGAAGAAGGCCCCGGTTATGGTTCGGCAATTCTTGCAATGGTAGGAGCGGGGGAATACAAAACCGTTTCAGAATGTGCCGAAAAATTGGTTGGTATCAAAGAATTTGTCATTCCGGAAGAAGAGCTTGTTGCACTTTACGAAGAAAGATATCAAAAGTTTAAACAGATTTATCCTGCGGTTAAAGATTTGTACAAAAAAATTAAATGATTAGGTTGAAAGTTGCTATGATTTTAAAATGGTCAGACGACTTTTACATGTTAATAATTCATTAAGAAACGTTTGTGTTTATTGACTAAATTGTTAAAATTTTGTATATTTAGTTATAGTGATTTGAAATAAGAAGGTGAATATATGAATTTCGAAAAATTAAACAACTACACCATTGCAAAAGAAGAACTCTGCCGTGTTAATGACAGTATCGCTCCTGAGCTTTATAAAGAACATGCTGTAAACAAGGGCCTTCGTGATATGAATGGTAACGGCGTAGTAACAGGCCTTACTAATATTTCTAAAATTGTTTCTTCAAAAGTAGTTGATGGAGAAAAGGTTCAATGCGATGGTGAACTTTGGTACAGAGGATATAAAGTTCAGGATTTAATTAATAGTTTAGGTGAAGATGAATTCGGTTTTGAAAAAATTGCGTATCTTCTTTTACTCGGTGAAATACCAGATAAGGATGAACTAAAAGAATTTAAAAAATACATTCGTGATTGTAGAACCCTTCCTACAAACTTTACTCGTGATGTTATAATGAAAGCTCCAAGCAGCGATATTATGAACTCGATGACAAGGAGCATTTTAACTCTTGCTTCCTATGACAAAAATGCTGTTGATACCACTATTCCAAATGCATTAAGACAATGTATTCAGTTAATTAGCACTTTCCCGCTTCTTGCTGTTTATGCTTACCATGCATACAATTATTCAGAAAAGCAAGATAGCATGATAATTCACAGACCGGATCCTAAGCTATCGACTGCTGAAAATATTCTTATGATGCTTCGCCCCGATAAAAAATATACCAAAACCGAGGCAAAGGTGCTTGATACTGCATTAATACTTCATATGGAGCATGGCGGCGGTAACAATTCCACCTTCACAACCCGTGTTGTAACATCTTCCGGTTCTGACACTTATTCTACTATTGCGGCTGCAATGTCATCACTTAAAGGTCCAAAGCACGGTGGTGCTAACATAAAGGTTATGGAAATGATTGATGATATTAAAACCAACGTTCCTAATTATGATAATAAAGACGAATTAAGTGCATACCTTACAAAAATTATTGACAAACAGGTTTTTGACAAAAAAGGTCTTGTTTACGGAATGGGCCATGCAGTATATTCACTCTCTGATCCACGTGAAAGGGTTTTCAGAAGCTATGTAGAGGATTTGGCTAAAGAAAAAGGTCGAGAAAGAGATTTAATGCTTTATGAAAACATCGAAGAACTTGCACCTATTCTTATTGCTAAAAAGAGAAAGATATACAAAGGTGTAAGTCCGAATGTTGATTTTTATAGTGGTTTCGTTTATGATATGCTTGGTATTCCGCAAGAGCTTTATACAGCAATGTTTGCTATTGCACGTATTGTTGGTTGGAGTGCTCACAGAATAGAGGAGCTTATTTGTGTTGACAAAATTATCAGACCTGCTTACAAGAGTATTATGGAAGAAAAGAATGTATAATATTTCTTGTTGATTTTTAATATAACATAATATATAATATCCTTGGTGTGAAACTATACTTTAAAAATTGAGGTGAAAACGATGAAAAAAGTTATTTGTAAAGTAGAATACGATACCGCAACAGCGGAGCTTGTAAAAAAGAATTCTTTTGGTACTTTCGGTGACCCTGCAGGCTACGAAGAAAGCCTTTATAAAACTGCAGATGGTAAATATTTCCTTTATGTAAACGGTGGCGAAGAATCACCTTATACTGAAGAAAATATTAAGAGAATGTCTGCTGCTAAAGCTGAAGAATGGTTAGCTCAATAACTTAAAATTATTAAACGACAGTAGTTCTTGAAGTAAACTACTGTCGTTTAATTTTTATTATATAAGCTTTTTACCGTATGCTGCACCTGATGGTTTATCTTGAAGGAGTGTAAAATCGTTTCGCTCGTAAAAACGTCTTGCACCTTCATTTTCAGTTCCAACGATTAACATAACCCCTTTTACATTCTCTTCTTTAAGGTGGTTACAAAATTCCTTAATAAGCTTTGAACCGATTCCTTTAGATTGATAATCAGGCAGAATATCAATATGTAGGTGAGCAGGGTAATCTTTTTTATAAATAGCGTGGTCATACATTTCTGTTAGTGCTTCACCAAGAAATCTTCTTTCCTCAATTTCTGCAACTGCATTTATATATTCTGAAAAATTTTCTTGGTAAATATCATAATCTTTAACACCGTATATATAACCAACGGGCTTATCGTTTTCATCAACTGCAACAAAGCAATTCTCAGGTTCTTTTTCAAGGTAATATCTGCAGAACATTACCTCAACATACTCAATTATCGTTTTATAATCTTCTTTTCCCAGCATATCATTAAGGCAAATAAATTTTGTAGCATCAAAGTCTTTTTCTTGATATTTTCTTATATTCATCTTGTTCTCCGTAATTTTATTGTTATTGTTGATTATTATAGCAATAAAATAATTAAAAGTCTATTTATTTTTATAAAAAGATATGTTAATATGAATACAAGGATGTGATATTATGATTTTTAAAGAAATTAACAATGGTGTTTACCCAACAATGATAACACCGTTCACAGATGATAACAAAATTGATTACAATGGCGTTAAAGAGTTGTTGCAGTGGTACGCTAAAAAAGGTGTAGATGGCATTTTTGCTATTTGCCAAAGTAGTGAAATATTCTTTTTAAGCTTTGAGGAAAGACTTGAGCTTTTAAAATTCATTATGGCAAATAAGCCTGAGGGTATGTCTATTGTTGCATCAGGCCACACAGCTGATGATTTAGATACACAAATTGAAGAAGCAAAGGCTTTTATTGAATGTGGAATTGATGCTTATGTTTTTATTTCTAACCGCTTTGCAAAAGAGGATGAAGATGACAATATTTATTTAAAGAATATGGAATATGTTGCATCTAAACTTCCCGATATTCCTTTAGGTGTATACGAATGTCCTTATCCCTACAAACGTAAAATCTCACCTTTTGTTTTGAAAAAAATGGTTGAAAGTGGCAGGTATCAGTTTATTAAAGATACTTGTTGTAGTCTTTCTGAGCTTAAAGAAAAGCTTGATATCATTAACGGAACAAGTATAAAGCTTTTCAATGCCAATGCTGCAACACTTTCTGAAAGTATAAAAATGGGATGTCTTGGTTATTCAGGTGTTATGGCTAACTTCCATCCCGAGCTTTATGTTGCTCTTTTTAAAGCACATAAAGAAGGCGATGTTGCTAAAGCTGAATTTTTACAGAATATGATTGGCTATTTCTCTATTACAGAATGTCAATGTTATCCTGTAAATGCAAAATACTATGTAGGCCTTGACGGTGTTAACATCGGTATACATACAAGAACAAGGAATCCTGCAGAACTTTCTGAAGGCAGAAAATTAGAAATAGACCAGATGTATGCTTTCACTAATGCAGTAAAAGAAAAATTTAATATACAATAATTTATGACAAAACCAACTCAAATAAAAGCAAAGAAAATTCTGAAAATGGGTTTAATCGCTTTTTTGATAATTTATTATTGGATTTGGATGATTTACGCTACACAACCGGCAACGGATAGCAATACATATAAACAAAAGGATTTAATCCAAGATATTAAAATTAACTACGCTTATCATAGAGGTAATGATAGAATTAATATTATCACTAATGATAGTTCTTATATTTTATTTGTAAACTGGCGTAATAAAAATAAAACTAATACTTTTGTTGAAAAATTGCTTGCCGAGAATGACAAGGTTTCGATAACTGTTTGGGAACATACACCACCCACCATACCGAGTATTATAAAAAATGGTTTTAGTGTATTGCAGATTGTTGATTTACGAACCGAAAACAATATTTATTTTGATATTGCTGATTATAACAATTCGCAAGCAATCGAAAGAATATGTGGTGTAATAGGCGGAGCTTTTTTGACATTGGTTATTTTAATCTTTAGCAATTTAGAGTTTGTTTTTGAATTGTTAGGTAAAATTAATCAGGTAAAAATAAGGAGAAATAAATAATGGCAGAATTCAAATATGAAATTCAGGAAAATTTAGGTGAAATTTCAGAAAGTGGTAAGGGTTGGACAAGAGAGCTTAACCTTATTTCATGGAACGGTGGCAAACCCAAATATGATATTCGTGACTGGGCACCAGACCACGAAAAGATGGGTAAGGGTATTTCATTAACAAAGGAAGAGCTTGAAGCACTTTATGACCTTATCGGTGAAGCTTTAGGCAAATAAATTATACATAAGTTAAAGGCGAGGTTTTCACCCCGCCTTTATTTTTATATTTTCTTGCCTTGACAATAGATTTCAATTCCGTCTGTGTTGCCATCAAGGTTGTAACTAACAAGTTTACCATTTTTCCATTCAATATCAACTGTAATGTTGCCGATTGCTTTAAGTCCTGTTACCTTTCCGTTCTTCCAACTGCTTGGAAGGGCGGGAAGAAGGAAGATTTTGCCTTCTCTGGACTGAAGAAGCATTTCAGCAATACCTGCGGTGCAACCATAGTTACCATCAATCTGGAATGGGGGATGAGCATCAAAAAGGTTGGGGTATGTTCCGCCGCCACGGTATCTTACATTTCGTACTGCAGGAACAGGCCTTAACTGCATATCCAAAAGCTTTAATGCATGGTCACCGTCCCAAAGACGTGCCCACATATTGATTTTCCAACCTAAGCTCCAACCGGTACCATTATCTCCACGAAGCTCAAGTGAACGAATACAGGCTTTAACTAAATCAGGAGTTTCATCGGGCGTGATTAAATTACCGGGGTGAAGACCGTAAAGGTGGGATTTGTGTCTGTGGTCAGGCTCGTGTTCCTTAAGCTCCTTGTACCATTCAAGAAGTTCGCCACGGCTACCAATTTTAAAAGGTAAAAGTCTTGGTAATGCTTTTCTCATTGCTTCAATATCTTTATCATTTTCACCAAGAATATCTGCAGCTTTAATGGTGTTAGCAAAAACCTCTTTAACAATACTCATTGTCATTGTTGTAGTTTCGCTAAGGCTCATAGCAACGCCGTCAATAAGAAATTCATTTTCAGGAGAGGTTGAGGGAGCCATAATAAGGTAACCATCTTTGTCCTCAATAAGTAAATCAAGAATAAACTGAATACATTTTTTCATAATGGGGTAAGCAGTTTCTCTTAAATATTCTTTATCGTTTGTGTATAAATAATGGTTGAAAACATGCTGACAGAACCATGCACCCGACATATTCCAGAAGCCCCATTGAGCATCGCCTGCAGCAGGGTCGCAATATCTCCAGATATCAACATTATGATGTGCACAAAAACCGCGTACACCATAAATTTCTTTTGCAGTCTTTTCACCCTTAACAGATAAATCATTAACCAAATCAATAACAGGTTTATTAAATTCAGCAAGGTTACAGGGGAGAACAGGCCAGTAGTTCATTTCAGTATTAATGTTTACTGTGTAGTTTGAACTCCAAGGTGGAGCAACCTTATCGTTCCAGATGCCTTGAAGGTTAGTCGCCTGTGAACCCGGTCTTGAACCTGAAATAACCAAGTATCTTCCAAAATTAAAAATAAGTGCATAGAGCGCGATGTCATTTTCACCTTTGTTATGCTTAATAAGTCTTTTGTCGGTGGGAATATCACCTTTTTTATCCGTTCCTATATCAAGGCTAACCCTGTTGAAGAAACTTGAGAAGTCCTCAATATGAGCAGCTTTCATTGAAACAAAATTATCTGCATTTACTTTATTGAGTTTATTAAGACATGCCAATTTAAACTCTTTTCCTTCTAAAACAGGGTGTTTATCATAACCATTGAAGGAGTTTTCTGTGCAAAAAACAATTGTTGCAGTTTTTGCTTTTGAAATTACAATTGATTTGGTTTTATATTCAACCTTACCATCTGTTACAACCTTTAAAGCACAACGGAAATGTGTTCCCTGAAGAGCGGGGTCATCCGGATATAAAGGTGCATCAAGGCTGCCATAAGTATCTTTATTGGCAGGTGAATCATTTGGTGCCATACCATCAAGGAGTATTACACCATTTTCACAATATGATTTACCATTTAACTGTGTTGTAAGTGATATTTCAAAATTTAAAGCTTTTTGATTACAGGAAAGCTGTTCAATATAAGCATCCTCTAAAGCAGAAACAAAGCTTTCTCTTTTAAATTTAGCTTTACCACGCGAATATGTAACAGTATTAACACCTGTTTCCAAATCAAGCTGTCTTTCATAGTCCTTTAAAAGAGAAGTGTTTTTAAACTTATATTTAATGTGGCAAAGGGGCATATATGCCTGAGAACAATGAGCAAGAACTTTATCCTCAATTATATCCTGAGCTTTTCTGTATTCACCCATCATCGCAAGCTCTCTTGCTTTAACAAATGCTTCATTTGCACCCTCTTTTACCTGTGAAGGCCGGGGGAAACCGGTCCAGAGAGTATCTGAGTTCATTGCAATTGTTTCATTATCAGTTCTGCCATACACCATTGCACCGAGGAAACCGTTACCTAAAGGCATAGCCTGGAGCCATTCTTTAGCAGCAGATTTGTAATATAAAACTTTTGAATCGTTTACCATAGGAACACACCACCTTGTAATAATACTTGTATTTTACATTATAAGCTATATAAAATCAATAGATTTAATTTTTATAAACAGTTGTAAATAAGATTTAATTATGTTATATTTATTGTGTATTTTGGAAATTGAAGGTGATTTCAATGAAAACAGTTTTTAGTAAACTTGATGCGGCAAAAATCAACCTTGACGCAAACACAGATTATATGGTGAAAAAAATCACAGAAATCTGTGAAAAAATCGGTCCTCGTGCCCCCGGTAGTAAGGAAGAGTTTGCAGCTCAGCAATCAATGGGGGAAGATTTAAGGAAGTGGTCCGATGATGTATCCTTTGAGGAGTTTACTGTACACCGTCAGGCATTTATGGGCTTTATTCCATTTACTGTTGCAATGGCTATTATTGCAACTATTCTCTATTTCAGTTATCCTCTTGTAGGTTTCTTGCTTACAGTACTTGGATTTATTCCGTTAATACTTGAATTTTTAATGTATAAGCAGTTTATTGACCCGCTTTTCAAAGGTCATACCTCTCATAATCTTATTGCTACACGTAAGCCCACAGGTGAAACAAAGAAAAGAATTATTTTCGTTGGTCATTCTGATTCACAGTATGAGTGGATTCTTAACTACAAACTTGGTGGTACCGGAATGAAACTTTTCCTTATACCTGCTGTAGTTGGTCTTATCGCTTGTTGTGCAGCTAGTTTGATCAAATTCATTGTTCTTGAGTTAAAAGGCGTTGAGTCTTCAGTTGCAGATACATTCTTTCTTGTAGTTGGAATTGTACTTTGTATATTTGTTATTCCTTACATAGGCTTCCTTTTCTTCCAAAGCTATACCAAGAGTGTTCCCGGTGCTAACGATAACCTTTCAGGTTGCCTTGCTTCTATGTCTGTTCTTAAATTAATGGACGAAGCTGATATTCGTTTTGAAAATACTGAAGTTCGTGTTATTTTGTCAGGCTCAGAAGAAGCGGGGCTTCGTGGTGCAAAAGCTTATGCTAAAGCTCATGAAAAAGAACTTAAAGAAATTGAAACTGTTGTTGTAGCCTGTGACACAATGCGTGATCTTAAAGATATGGCTGTTTACGACAGAGATTTAAGCGGAACCTTAAAGCACGATAAACAAGCTAAAGAGCTTGTTAAAAAAGCTGCTCTCAACTGTGGATATGATATTCCTTACGCTTCAATATACCTTGGGGCATGTGACGCAGCAGCATTTACACAGAAGGGGATTAAAGCAACTGGTTTTGCGGCTATGGACCCAACACCACCCAGATACTATCACACAAGACTTGATTCACCTGATACACTTGTACCTGAGGCTCTTAAGGTTGGTGCTGAGGTTCTTCTTGAAACAGCATTCTTATATGATGCTGAAGGTTTAAAATAATTTTATTTGTTGACTTGACCGTTCAATGAGCGGTCAAGGTTCAATTATTGGATGTAGGAGATTTAAACGTGAATTATATCATAATGGACCTTGAGTGGAACAACACTTATTGCAAAAAGAAAAAAGGTTTTATGAATGAAATTATTGAGATTGGTGCAGTTAAACTTGACAACAATCTCGATATTGTTGACACGTTCTCTGTTTTTGTTAAACCACAATTAGGAAAAAAACTTCATGCCCGTGTTAAAGAGCTCACCAACATCACAAATGATGATATAAGCAGCGGTATCCCATTCTCGCAAGCTATGTCTAATTTTAGAAAGTGGGTTTCTCACGAAAAGAATGTTATTTTAACATGGGGCGATACTGATATACGAGTTCTAATTGAAAATTTCAAATATTTTAATGGCATATCTTTTATACCATTCCTTAGTAATTATGTTAACCTTCAGAAGTATGCACAGGCTTTTATGAATATTTCTAAGGCTGACCAGATTGGTCTTTCTGCTGCCGCAGAAAAGTTAGGAATAAATTTTGAAGATTATTCACTTCACAGAGCTTTAGATGATAGCAAACTCACAGCAGATTTATTCAGAAAAATATTTAACGAAAATATGTTAAAATCATACACTTTGGTTTGTGATAATGCTTTCTATTCAAAGATTACTTTCAAGCCAAAAGTAATAACCGATATTAACAGTCCGCTTATAGACAAGTCAAAAATGGCTTGTTTGTGTGATGTATGTGGTTCTACATGCGAAAGAATTAGTGAATGGCGTGTTATTAACCAATCATTCAGGGCTATTTTCCTTTGCAAAAAGTGTAAGAGAAAAATTCGTTTTACCATTAGATTTAAAGAGTATTATGACAGAATTGATATAAAATCCTCTTCTGTTCCGTTTATAGAAAAAAAGGAAATTAAAAATGTTGTCGCTGTTGAAGCCGGTTCAAACACGCCAACAAAAACGGAGGAATAATTATGAATTACCCAATTAAACTACAGCCTGTTTTCAAAGAAATAGTTTGGGGTGGCAATCGTTTAAAAAATGATTATGGATTTAAATCCGATTTAAATAATATTGCTGAAGCTTGGATGCTTTGTGCAAGAAATGATGGCGATAATGTTGTTATAAATGGCGAGTTCATAGGTAAATCATTTACCGAGCTTATTAAGGAACACAAAGAAATCCTCGGTTCAAAAGGAGAAAAATACGAAGAGTTTCCTCTTCTTATTAAATTTATTGATGCTAAGTCTGACTTATCTGTTCAGGTTCATCTGGATGATGAATATGCAAAGGTACATGAAAACAGTTACGGTAAAACAGAGGCATGGTACATTCTTGATTGTGATGAGGGTGCTCAACTTATTTACGGGTTTAATAAAAAATTATCTCGTGATGAATTCAAAAAATCAATTGAAGATAATACCTTCCTTGATTATGTTAACAAAGTTAACGTAAAAAAAGGTGATGTTTTCTTTATTAATGCTGGAACTCTTCACGCAATCGGTGGGGGTATTCTTCTTGCAGAGGTTCAGCAGAATTGCAATACAACATACAGGGTATATGATTATGGCAGACTTGTTGATGGTAAACCCCGTGAGTTACACGTAGAAAAAGCTCTTGATGTTACTGATACAGTACCGCCCACTCGCTCAGGTGACCCTGATGGTGACAAAATTGTTCTTGATGGTGCAGTATCACAAGACCTTTGTTCTTGTGAATTTTTCAAAATGTCTACACTTGATATAGATGGTACTTACACTTTAAATGTTGATGGTAAAAGCTTTGTTTCACTTCTTGTTACAAAAGGTGATGGTTCAGTTGAATGCAACGGAACAATTGTTGATATCGCCTCCGGTGACAGCATTTTCCTTCCCGCAGGTTCTGGTGAAACAATTTTAAAAGGTAAATTCGAAGTATTGGTAAGTACACTGTAATTTTTATAATAATTTTTGGGTGGTTTTATGTCTTTATTAACGGCACAAAACTTAACATTCGGTTTTCTTGACGGCGTCTTATTTAAAGGCGCCGCTTTTAAAGTGGAAGAAAATGATAAAATAGGCTTAATTGGAGCTAACGGTACAGGAAAAACTTCTCTTTTTAAGCTTATAATTGGTGAAAATTCACCTCAAGAGGGCGGCATTGTTCGTGGAAAAGATGTTCGTATAGGATACATGGAGCAGTATCTGGAATGTGACGACAACCAGACACTTTATGACGAAGCTTTAACTGTATTTTCTGATGTTGCGAAAATGGAAGCCGAACTCGAAGAAATCTCCGAAAAGCTTTTGCGTGATAGCAGCATCGAATTAATTGAAAAACAAGTTAAATTAACAGAGGATATTGAACGTCGTGACGGGCTTGTTTATAGAGGAAAAACTAAATCTGCATTATTAGGTCTTGGTTTCACTGAAAACGACTTGAGCTTAAAGGTAAATTCATTAAGTGGTGGTCAACGTTCCAAGCTTTCACTTTGCAAATTACTTTTATCCAATACAAATCTTTTGTTGCTTGATGAACCAACAAATAATCTTGATATTGACGCCGTAACTTGGTTGGAAGATTTTTTGATTAAGTACAAAGGTGCGGTTATTGTTGTATCGCATGATAGATATTTTCTTGATAAAGTCACAAGTTCAACAATGGAAATATCACATAAAAAACTAACTCTTACAACAGGTAGTTATACACTTTTCCAGAAACTTAAGGCTGAGCGTGAGCTAACAATCGAGAGAGAGTATGAAAAAACAATAACTGAAATAAAACGAATTGAAGGTATAATTGAACAACAAAAGCGTTTTAATCAGGCCCGTAACTATATTACAATAGCAAGTAAAGAAAAACAAATTGAAAGACTTAAAGAGAACATGATTGTTCCGGACAGAGCTTTGAGAAGTGTCCACTTCAGTTTTAAAACAGATGTAAGAACAGGCGAAGAGGTAATAAATGTAAAGGATCTTGCCAAAAGTTTTTCTGATAAAAAACTATTTAGTAATTTCAATTTATCTGTTTTCCGTGAAGAAAAAGTATTTTTATTAGGCCCTAATGGTTGCGGTAAATCTACATTTTTAAAAATACTTAATGGAGAAACGAAACCGGATTATGGTACTTTCCGATTTGGCAGTAATGTAAAAATCGGCTACTTCGACCAAAATATTGATAAACTACATTCAGAAAAAACAGTTCTTGACGAGGTTTGGGATATGTATCGTCACCTTACTGAAACCGAAATTCGTAGTGCACTGGCTATGTTCCTTTTCTGTGGTGAGGATGTATTCAAAAAAGTGTCTCTATTAAGCGGTGGCGAAAGAGCTAAGCTGTCTTTATTGAAAATTATGCTTTCTAAGCCGAATTTTTTGATTTTGGATGAGCCTACTAACCACCTTGATATAACATCAAGGGAAGTACTCGAAAATGCTCTTTTAGATTTTGACGGAACAATGCTTGTTGTTTCACATGACAGATATTTTATTAATAAACTCGCTACAAAAACTATTTTTTTAACTCACGATGGTGCAATAAATATTGATGGTAACTATGATAAGTATCTTGCGTATAGAGATAGTCAAAGTAATCAAGCAAATAATGAAAAAACAAATAAAAAATCTGTTGTAAATGATTATAAACTCAGAAAAGAAAGAGCAAGCAATGAGCGAAAGCGTAAAACCAGAATTGCCAAACTTGAAGTGGAAATAGAGGAAACAGAAACCAAAATATCGGCTCTTGAAGCAGAAATTTCTTCAAGCGAAGTTTCTGCTAATTATGAACTTCTTTTAGAATACACTAACAATCTTAACGAAATAAGAACAAAGCTTGAAGAAATGTATTCGGAATGGGAAATGCTTCAGATTGAAGAATAATTTTTTTGTCACCTGCATATAAATTTGCAGGTGATTTTTTATGAAGAAAAATAAAAAGGATTATTTGGCTAAAACTCTATTTTTACAGTTAACGATTTGCTTGCTTTTATTTGCTATGCTGTTTGCAATGAAAATGAATAAGATTAGTTTATTCTCTGATATTAAAATGATGTTTTCCGAAGATCTGGAGAAAAATTTAAATATTGAAGAAGCAGAAGCAGTTTTTTCTAACGTTTTATTGAATAAAAAACAAAATACAAATGAAAAACAAACGACAGATAAAGAAGAAAATGAAACAGTTTATGTACCATTAGAGGAACCTTCGTTAAATGCAGAAATCATAGCAACAGGTGGTAATGATATAAAAGTTTCTTCCGATAATGATATTCCTGCAAATGTATCGATTAATGACTATAAACTGAATCAAAAAATGATAACTCCTGTTAATGGTGTGACCACATCTGAATTTGGTATAAGAATTCATCCTATTAGTGGAGATTTGCGTTTTCATTCCGGTATTGATATTGCAGCGTCAGAAGGTACAAAAATTCACGCCGCATTCGATGGCGTTGTTGCAGAGGCAGGTTACGACAAGTGGAACGGTAATTATTTAAAAATTAAACACGAAAACAATATAATGACCATGTACTGTCACTGTAAAAAAATTAATGTAGAAGATGGAGAAAAAATCAGAGCAGGGGAGGTAGTTGCTTTTGTAGGTTCCACAGGCAGTTCTACAGGACCACATCTGCATTTTGAACTAAGGATTAATAATATCTCATACAACCCGCAGAAAGCACTAAAAGAGGCTGATAGTGCGGTTTAAAATAAAAAACACAGAAATTAAAATTAGTTTCACTTTTTTTGCTTTGATTCTGATATTTACTTGCTCAAATAATTTAAGCATGTACTTACTTACATTATTTTTTGGATTAATGCACGAGTGGGTACATCTGTTTTTTATTTGTAAATTTTCAATACCGCCAAAATCTATTTCTTTTTCCGTTTTTGGTGCAAATATAACCAGGAGCGGTAACACAGCTTTAAATAATTTAGATGAGTTTATAATTAATATTAGTGCTCCGCTTTTTAATTTGTTATTAGCTTTTTTTGCTTATTTTTTTTTAATAATTAATATTAATTCAGCTTTTTTTAAAGAAGTACTGTCAATAAATTTACTTTTAGGTATCTTTAATATTTTGCCTTTTTATAATTTAGACGGGGGCAATGCTTTACGATATTTGCTCTTATTTAAACTTGATAAAGATACAACAGAAAGATTATTGACAATTACATCCATTGTAATCACTTTTTCTTTTTTCGTTATAAC
>JAZSBI010000025.1:0-2481 GCA_045602345.1 Acutalibacteraceae bacterium
AAAAGCCCCTTCCTAGGGGCAGCGACGAGTCAAGCAGCAATAGGCTTGAACGTAAGTGAAAGCGAGGGACTTAAGTCTCGGCTTGAGGACCTAGCCTTATAGGCTAAGAGCAAACCACCCGTTTGACGGGTGGTGCTGATTACACATTCAAAACCTGCTGTTTACAAGATTCTGGAGTTGATATAAAAGATGGTGCCATAAAAGAAATCTTTAATGCAACAGCCTACGCAACAGAACAAGATGTTGAAATATCCGCATTCTTAAAGTATATTGATAGTAAAGAAGCCACAGATGATTTTACTGATAAAATTAATCACATAGTGGAGTTGGCGAAAATCAATGAAAAATTCAAGGGTGATTATTTAGCTATGAATATACGTGAAACAGATATATACGAAGAAGGTCGCAATGATGGCATTGCTCAGGGAATTGCTCAAGGTGCAGAACAAGCTAAAATAGAAACGGCTAGAAATTTTTTGAATATGAATCTATCTCTTGAACAAGTTGTGCAAGGAACAGGACTTTCTCTAGAAATTGTTGAACAACTTGCAAAAGAGCAAGAAAGCCAAGATTAATGAAAAATTCAAGGGTGATCGTGGCGATTTTTACTGCCACATGTTGATTACGCTATCACTATTCAGACTATCGTCCTCTTTTGTTTAGTTTCCTTTAAAAAAAATCATTGCACAATACAGTTTCTATGTTATAATGTAAACGGTACAGGTGGCAAGGGCGTTTCGCTCAACACCTTTGACTTACTTTTGTTTCGCTTCTTCAAATATCGTTGAACCGAAATACAACAAACTTGACAGAGAGAGTCAGAATGCACAACATTCAACGCGCTAAATATCGAAATTTTAAAATATAACAGAAGCCAGAATTTTATTCTCTTAAAATGTTCAAAAGAATAAAATTCTGGCTTTTTTTGTTTAAAAGGCTACTGGTTTAATTGCTTACCCAGTCCTTCTAGCTTCCTAAGTGATTTGTCAAATGAAGATTTTGATGTAGATGGGCTTACAGTCGATGATTTATCATTTACACTAAAATAGTGATAAATTTTTTGAACTTTCTGTTTTTTGCTTTTATATTAATTACGTCGGTAGCATGACTGCCGCATAGACCTGGCGGGTCGCAAGATCTTGCTAGTGGTTTCGGGCTTTGCAGTTGCCCAAGGAGCGGGAACTGCATTTTTTTTGTAGAAGAAGGAGGAGTAGATGGAAAAAATCAGTCAGAATATTTTTGACAAATCAAACATAATAACCGTTTCCTGTCCACAGTGTAACGAAAATCTTTTTTCCTTTAGCCGCAATATCCTTGAAGATGAGGGCGGCATTCAGTTTGTCTGTGCAAATTGTGGCTCTCTGGTAAAAGCCTGTTACACTTCCCCTGAACACGAAGTTTTTGTGCAGTGCTTGTAAGACAAAAATAAGTTTATGGAGGCAATTTAATGACAAAAACAGCAGACCTATTTATTTTTGGCAAATTGGACGGCATATATCAGTCTGTAAAAATCACTCCTCTAAAAAAAATTACGGCAGATGAGGTTGAGTTTTATTCAGGTGACGAGAAGATGGATATGGATGTCAGCCTTTGGAAGTTTATGAAGGATAGGGATATTCTCGTCGCAGGAAAAAAGCTCCGCATGACCATAGCAGAAATCAACAAGCGCGCTCTTTTGTGGCAAGGCTCGTCAGAAAGAACTGCAGATGGTCTTTTTAATGCACTTGCCGACTTTTCAAAAAAATCAAAAATCAACTTTCTTGTAAATTATCATAGCGCGGAGGAAGAAGAAATACATGGCGAAAAAAAGCCTGTCCTCACCTTTCACCCCGAAGTCATAATCGACGGAAAACGGCTCATAAACGACTTCCCCGACATTGACCTGAACCGCCGCTATATCGTTCTTGAAGACTGGAAGCTTTTGGATATTACGTACAGTAAGAGCGATTCACTCCCTGTGCCCGAACGTTTTAAAGATGTTGTTCAAAAGATTTGCGAAAAAACGCTTGTTTCGCTGGATGATTATTTTAATGTGGACTACCGGGTTTCCCTGCTCTTTGGCACTGCCAAAAGTGAATACACAGGTCTTGTGCCCGATGTTCGTCAGGCACTCATAAAAGCCTTCTAAACATAAATGCAACGCCGCTTAAAGGAATAGCCTATGAAAATAGATACAGATATGATACAAGGATTCTTTGATACGCTTACAAAGGACTCAGTTACATCCCATGCGGAAATCATAAGGCAGGAAGCCTCGAAGGATGGAGTCGCTTCGTTTAAAATCAACGGATGGACGCTCTATTCTTATGAAAATCTCCCCGACGAACTTGCTGTCTTTGCAAGGGAGGCACAGTCTAAAGGTGCAGACGCTCTTGGCAAAAAAAGTGATGATGTCCTCATAAAAGAAAAGAATCCACTTATCCGAATAATTGCAGAAAAACTGATGGGAAATCACAGCTACCGCGTTTATCTTGATTACAG
>JAZSBI010000026.1:0-3801 GCA_045602345.1 Acutalibacteraceae bacterium
GTAAGGTCATGAACACAATATGCGTTATCCCAGATAATTCTGAAATCATCTGCAGCTGTGTCAAGATTTGCAATCCTCTTAACGGTTTCATCAGAGAATGTAATACCCTGGGGATTTGAATATTTAGGAACACAGAACATACCTTTAACGGAGCTGTCCTTAACAGCCTCTTCAATAACATCCATATCGGGTCCTTCTGCTGTCATAGGTACATTTATCATTTCGATTCCGAGATATTCACAAATTGCAAAATGTCTGTCGTAACCGGGACAAGGGCAAAGAAATTTAACCTTACCCTGTTGTGACCAAGGGGTAAAGCCTGCACCCATATACAAACACTGAGCTACATAATCAAACATTAAAGAAAGACTTGAGTTACCACCAATAATAACATTTTCGGGCTTAACCTCAAGTAAATCCGCAAAAAGCTTTTTGCACTCGGGAATACCATCAAGAATACCATAGTTTCTTACATCAAGACCATTTTCACATTTGAAATTACCGTCAGATAATACATCCAGCATACCATCGGAAATATCAAGCTGATCTGCACCGGGTTTACCACGGGACATATCAATTGAAAGACCTTGTGCTTTAAGGTTTTCGTACTCAGCTTTGACGGAATTATACTCATTGAGTAACTCTTCTTTAGACATTGAAAGATATGATTTAGACATAAATATACTCCTACACATATTAAAACTAAATTTGATTATAGCAAATTACATTAATTTTGTAAACAATTTTCCATTATAATTGAGTTTTTTGTTCAAAGATAAAAAAACTGTTCGGTATTTCAGTATTGGTATTGTAAGTTTTACTTAAATATATTATAATATTTCGGTAAAATTTGCGAACGGGAGGGCTTATATGAAAAAACTTGCTATTATAGGTGCAGGTGCAGCAGGACTTTGTGCGGCAATTGAGGCAACAAGGATTAACCCTGATATTCAAATTGTAATTTTTGAAAGAATGCCCAAAGCTGCCAAAAAAATTCTTGCAACCGGTAACGGAAGATGCAATTTTACAAACGAAGACCTTTCCCCTGTGCATTTCTACGGAGAAAGCAATTTTTTAAATAACGTTCTGTCCTGTGAATTTTCACATATTAAAGATTTTTTTAAAGGTCTTGGTGTACTGCCTTACGAAGAGGATGGCAGAAATTACCCCCGTTCTCAACAGGCATCAACAATTAAGGATGCTCTTTTAAAAAACACAGGAAGCAAGAATACCACAATAATTACTGATTGCCATATAAGTACCATAAAAAAATCAAAAAACGGTTTTTTAGTTAATGGTGATTTTTTTGATGCGGTTATATTAAGTGGTGGCGGAAAAGCCTGTTCCGTTCACGGTTCTGACGGCTCTTGTTACAAGCTTGCACAAGATTCAGGACATACTATTACACCACTGTACCCTGCCCTTTGCGGCCTTGTTACAGAGGACAAGGATTTAAATTTATTAAAGGGTGTACGTGCTGAATGTACAGCCGAGCTTTATTCAGGAAGCAACCTACTGGGAAACGAAACCGGCGAAGTTCAGTTTACAGACAAAGCAATTTCCGGCATACCCGTTATGAACCTTTCCCACCTTTGCGAAAACAAAAAAAATTTAAAAATCAAATTGAATTTATGCCCTGAAATTGACGATAAAATATTATCTGACCACTTAAGACAAAGCATAAAAAACTCACCTGATACTGAATTTGAAACTGTTCTTAATGGTGTTGTTAATTTGAAATTAGGCTATGCGGTTATGAACAGAAGCGGTATTAACCCACAGACCAAATGTAAAACTTTAGAGGATTCCCAGATTAATGAAGCTTTAAAGCAACTAAATGGCTTTGAAATCAACATAAAATCTGCAAAAGGCTTTGACAATGCACAGGTAACAAAGGGTGGCATAAACACAAAAGAAGTTACGCCTTGTACTATGATGTCCAAAAAGGTTGATGGATTATTCCTTTGCGGAGAGTTGCTTGATGTACATGGTGATTGCGGCGGCTATAACCTGCACCTTGCCTTTACAACAGGCAGAATTGCAGGTAACAGTGCAGGAAAATATTTGAAATAAGGATTTAAAATGATACGTATTAATGAAATTAAAATGCCCTTGGGTGCAACTGAATATGAAGTAAAAACTGCAACTGCAAAGGCTTTAAAAATTAAAGAAAGTGATATAAAAAGCTTTGCTCTTGCAAGGCGTTCTATTGATTCCCGTAAGAAAGATAACATTATTCTTGTTTATTCTGTGGAAATTGAAACAGACCTTGACGAAGAAAAAATTGTTGCGCCCTTCCCTCAGAACAAGGCATTTGTTACACAAAAATACGAATATACGCTCCCCGAAGCAAAAAGGAGCTTCCCTTTAAGACCTGTTGTTGTAGGCTTTGGCCCCGCAGGTATGTTTGCTGCATTAATCCTTGCAAAAGCAGGTTTAAACCCCATTGTGCTTGAACGCGGCTCTGCTGTTGAGGAAAGGACAAATGAAGTTAATCGCTTCTGGACAGAGCGTGTTTTAAACACTAATTCCAACGTTCAATTTGGCGAAGGCGGTGCAGGAACATTTTCCGACGGTAAGCTAACCACAGGCATTAAGGACGGCAGATGCAGAGAGGTATTTCTGCGTTTTGCAGAATTTGGTGCACCTGAAGAGATTCTTTATTCTGCAACCCCTCATATTGGTACAGACAAACTAAAAACTGTTGTTAAAAACCTTCGTGAAGAGGTTATTCACCTTGGTGGTGAAATTAAATTCAACACACAGTTAATCGATATTATTACCGCTAACGGATTTGTTCAAGGTATCACCTACAAAAATCCTGATGGCACAACAACGGACATTGAAACCGATGCACTTATTCTTGCTATAGGTCACTCTGCAAGAGATACCTTTGAGTTGGTTTACAGAAAAGGTCTTGAAATTATACAAAAGCCCTTCTCTGTTGGTACAAGAATTGAGCATCCGCAGGAGCATATAAACAAAGCACAGTACGGCACCCTGTGGAATTCTCCCCTGCTCCCTGCTGCAGACTATAAACTTGCTTGTCACCCCAAGCACGGCAGAGGACTTTACACCTTCTGTATGTGCCCGGGTGGTACTGTAGTTGCAGCATCCTCGGAGGAAGGCGGAATGGTTGTTAATGGTATGAGTGAATATGCACGAGATAAAGAAAACGCTAACTGTGCTTTACTTGTGGGCATTGAGCCACCCTTTGAAAGCGATCACCCGCTTGCAGGAATGTATCTTCAAAGGGAGATTGAGCAAAAGGCATTCAAGCTTGGTGGTGGCGATTACACCGCACCTGCACAGCTTTTGGGCGATTTCTTAAAGGACACACCTTCAACAAAATTGGGAGCTGTTAATCCCTCCTGCCCTACGGGTGTAGCTATGACAGATATAAGAAAGGTTTTGCCTAAAAAGGTTACAGATACAATTGCAGGTGCCATTCATGATTTTGACAACAAGCTTCACGGCTTTAATTTATATGACGCTGTGCTTACCGCTCCCGAATCCAGGAGCTCATCACCCATAAGAATTATACGTGACGAATTTTACCAGGCAACAAGGCTACGTGGTCTTTACCCATGTGGTGAGGGTGCAGGCTATGCAGGGGGTATTGTATCTGCTGCAGTTGACGGAATCCGTTGTGCAGAAGCCGTTTTAAGCGGCGAATATTAATCATTTTTTCATAATACAAACCACCCCGGGAATATAATTTTCCGGGGTGATTTTTTTGAAATATAAAGTTATTAAAATCAGTTCTGTACTGACAGTTTTTATTATACTTTCTTTAACAAT
>JAZSBI010000027.1:0-10573 GCA_045602345.1 Acutalibacteraceae bacterium
AGCCGATAATTACGAAAATAACATTGATTTCTGTAAATGCTGCAAGTACAAAGGATGCTCCCATAAGAATATAGGCAAAAAGGCTCTTGGGAGCTTTTTTGTACATTGATACAAGTGCTTTGATAATAAGGGCAATAACACCTGCACGTATTCCGTTGAAGGCGTACTGTACAGCTTTGATATCGCTGAATTCACGAAGCACAAGGGAGATTATTGAAATAATTGTAAAAGAGGGAAGCACAACCCCGAAGGTGGCACAGAAGGAGCCGAAAACACCGCCGATTTTGTAGCCGATAAAGGTTGCAGAGTTAATTGCAATGGGACCGGGAGTGCTTTCTGCAATAGCGAAAATGTCAAGAATATCTTCGCTGGTAATCCATTTGTGCTTTTCAACCATTTCTTTTTCAATTATAGGAATCATAGCATAACCGCCACCAAAGGTGAAAGCGCCGATTTTCAGAAATGTAAGAAAAAGCGTAAGACAGTTTTTGAATTTGTTTTTCATGCTTTTCTCCTTTGCAAATTATTCCAGTACATTATAGTTATGTGGTTGTGTTTTGTCAAATAATATGGTAAAATTATTTGGTAAAATGCCATATGTTGGTTTTAGGTGTTTAGCGCAAAGTGCAAAACGCAAAGCGCAAAGTGTCGGGTGCTGCGCACGGCATTTTTGAGAGTTCAGAAGAACTACTTTATTGTTCCTTTTATATATGCAAATGTTATTAATGAAGTTTAATTTTGCAAAGCTATAAAATGTTTGGAAGCGAAGCTTCCCCATCACTTTGCATTTTGCACTTTGAGTTTTGCATTTTTTACACGATAAACAAACAGAGGATGGAAAATATGGAGTTTAATGTTGCTAAAAGCAGGGCGGAGGAATTGACAAAAATCCTCAATGACTGTATCGACAAATATTATATGGGAAATGAAAGTGACGTATCTGACTATGATTACGATATGATGATGCGTGAGCTTTCGGCTATTGAAGAGGAATTTCCTCAGCTTTTAAAGGAGGATTCGCCCACCCACAGAGTTGGTGGCAGTAGTGACACAACCTTTGAAAAGGTTACACATACCGTAAGAATGGAAAGCTTACAGGATGCTTTCTCTCAAGAAGAGCTCAGAGAGTTTGACGAGAGAGTGAAAAAGGTTTTTCCGAAAGCCCAATATGTTGTTGAACAAAAGATTGACGGTCTTTCCTGCTCACTTGAATATCGTGACGGTATTTTAGTGAGGGCATCCACCCGTGGTGACGGCAATGTGGGTGAGGATGTTACTGCAAATGTTAAAACAATACGTTCCGTACCATTAAAGCTTAAAGAGGCTTTGCCCTTTATTGAGGTGCGTGGTGAGGTGTATATGTCCCATTCTTCCTTTGACGAGCTTGTTGAAAAACAGGAATTAAAAGGGGAAAAGACCTTTAAAAACCCCCGTAATGCGGCATCAGGCTCTTTAAGGCAGAAAAATCCGAAAATAACCGCTGAAAGAAAGCTTGATATATTCGTTTTCAATATTCAGCAAAAAGAGGGGGGCAAGGATCTGCACTCTCACAAGGAAAGCCTTGATTACCTTGGGGAATTAGGCTTTTCAACAATTCCCGAATATACCCTTTGCAACAGCATTGACGAAGCAATTTTCTGTATAAAAGGAATTGGTGATAACAGAGGAAGCCTTACCTTTGATATTGATGGTGCGGTTATTAAGGTTGACGATTTTTCTATGAGGGAAGAGCTTGGCAGCACATCTAAATTCCCAAAGTGGGCGGTAGCTTTCAAATACCCGCCTGAAGAAAAGGAAACAAAGCTTCTTGATGTGGAAATTCAGGTGGGAAGAACCGGTGTTTTAACACCTACTGCTGTTTTTGAACCAATAATTCTTGCGGGTACAACTGTTTCAAGGGCAACCCTTAACAATGCAGATTTTATAAAAGAAAAAAATATTGCCATCGGTGACAAGATTATTGTCCGTAAGGCGGGGGATATTATACCCGAGGTGCTTGGTGTCAAAGAGCATACAGGGGAAAATGAACAATATAAATACCCTGAAAATTGCCCTGCCTGTAACAGTAAGGTTGTGCGTGAAGAGGGGGAGGCGGCAATCCGCTGTGTAAACCCCGATTGCCCTGCCCAGCTTTTAAGAAAGCTGATTCATTTCTGTTCAAGGGATGCTATGGACATTGAGGGTCTTGGGGAAGCGGTTTTGGAACAGCTTGTGAAGGAAAATCTTATTTCAAAGGCCTCCGATATTTACAGGCTCAGCCCTATGGAGCTTGTTTCCCTTGAAAGAATGGGTGAAAAAAGCTCATTTAACCTTCTTGAAGCTATTGAAAAATCAAAGAGCAATGATTTATATAAGCTGATTTTTGCACTTGGTATTCACCATATCGGCTTAAAGGCTGCAAAGCTACTGGCAAACCATTTTGACACAATGGATGCCCTTCTCAATGCAAGTGAAGAGGATGTTAAGGAAATTGAGGGTATGGGTGAAATTTCCGCAAAAACCCTTGTGGACACCCTTTCATTACCAGAAACCGCAGCACTTATTGAGGATTTGAAAGCCCTTGGACTTAATATGAAAAATCTTACGGAAAAAGCAGACGACCGATTTAAGGGAATGACATTTGTGCTTACGGGTACACTTTCAAAATTCGGAAGAAGAGAAGCACAGGAGATTATTGAGAAATTTGGTGGTAAGGCTTCAGGCTCCGTTTCCAAAAAGACTACCTATGTTCTTGCAGGTGAGGATGCAGGAAGTAAGCTGAGAAAAGCTAATGAATTGGGTATTACTGTTATTTCAGAGGCTCAATTTGACGAAATGATAAAATAAGTCTTTTTGATTTTATGCAATCATCCAATAGACAAATAGTGTTGCAATAATGTAGAATTATTTTATAACCTCTCTTCGAAGAGAGGGGGACCGCACCGGAGCAGCGTGACGGTGTGGTGGAGAGTTCTCGCACCGAAAGGTGCGCAGAATCAAATTTTTTACCTAATACGAAAGGTTGATATTATGCCTACAACAGAAGTTTTCAAAATCAAAACTAAAAGAAAAAATCTTTTCTTGCGTGTAGCAAAGGGGCATTTTGCAACAAGCTACACTCATTCAAATTACTATATTGACGTTGCCGACCAGAAATCCCGCTATTCTGAAGCAAAAGCTGTTGCCGAAGAGCTTTGCTCAACCTATAACTACAGCACAACAGTTGTTGACACTATTCTTTGCCTTGACGGCACCGAGGTTATTGGTGCTTGCCTTGCAAACGAGCTTACAAAGAACTCCTTTGCAAACATAAATGCTCACCAGACTATTTACGTTGTTACTCCCGAAATTGTTAACGGCTCACAGATGATGTTCAGGGATAACCTTGTTCATATGATTAAAGGCAAACACGTGCTTGTTCTTGCAGTCAGTGTTGCATCAGGTGCAACTGCAAAGGCTGCTATTGAAGCAATTAAATACTACGGTGGCGAAGTTTCAGGTATTGCTTCCATTTTTGCAACTGTTGCTAATTGTGGTGGTTACACTGTTAACTCCGTTTTCAACCCCAATGACTTGGAAGGCTATTTTGCAGTTCCTGCCCACGAGTGCCCACTTTGCAAAAATGGCAAAAAGCTTGATGCTCTTATTAACTGTCACGGATACTCTAAACTTTAATTTGCAAGGCAAATTAAAGTTTAATGCGGAATGCGAAATTCGAAATGCGGAATGAGCTTCGCAAAAATTAAAAATTTTTAACAACAAAGAATTCAAGGCAATAGCTTTTGTCTTGAATTTTTTTGTTGCTTTGCGTTTCGCATTTCGCACTTTGTGCTTTGTGCTTTCTTTCGTATTATTTAAATTATTTTCCTAACAATATTGAAGAGTAAAAAAAACTGTGATAAAATGATATTCGTAAAATTTTGGGTTTGCGGGGGTATAGTATGACCTTTTTTGATGTATTAAGCCTTTTAGCAGGTCTTGTATTCTTCCTTTTCGGTATGAACACTATGTCTGACGGCCTTGAAAAGGCTGCAGGCAGTAAGCTTGAAATTATACTTAAAAAAATGACTTCCAATGTATTCGTAAGTATTATTATGGGTGCATTGATTACTGCAGTAATTCAGTCCTCTTCTGCTACAACTGTTATGCTTGTTGGCCTTGTTAACTCAGGGCTTATGGCATTTGAAAACTCAATCGGCGTTATATTCGGTGCAAATATCGGTACAACAATTACCGCCTGGTTCTTGTCCCTTGTTGGTGTCCAGAGCGATTCATTCTTTATGCAGATGGTGAAGCCTCAGAATTTCTCACCCATCCTTGCAATTATAGGTATTGCCTTTATAATGATGGCAAAAAGTGATAAAAAGAAAAATCTCGGCACCATTTTTGTTGGCTTTACCTTGCTTATTTACGGTATGGACATTATGTCAGGCTCTGTTTCGGGTCTTGCAGATTCACCTCAATTCCAAGAATTGCTTTTGAAATTCAATAATCCCATTATCGGTATTCTTATCGGTGCTGTGGTTACTGCGGTTATTCAGTCTTCTTCCGCTTCCGTTGGTATCTTGCAGGCACTTTCTCTTACCGGTTCAATTACCTATACAATGGCAGTTCCCATTATTCTCGGTCAGAATATCGGTACTTGTGCAACAGGCCTTATTTCCTGCATCGGTGCAGGTTCAAATGCAAAAAGGGTTTCTTTTACCCACACAATTATAAATGTCATTGGTTCATTGATATTTATGCCTGTATTTCTTATTGTTAACTCTGCTATGGGCAGTTACTTTGATGAAAATATGGTAAATCCTGCAAGTATTGCAGTTATTCACACCATATTCAATGTTACTACGGTTGTTCTCCTTGCGCCATTTACAAAGCTTCTTGGTAAATTGGCTCACAAGATTATTAAAGATAAAAAGAATGAAGCGGAACAGGAAAAGGCAGTTGTTTACCTTGACGAACGACTTTTCCGTTCTCCCACTGTTGCTATTATGGAGTGCGATAACTACACCTCACAAATGGCGATTATTTCTAAGGTTACTATTCTAAAAGCACTTAACCTTGTTTTTGCATACGATAAAGAAGATGCTGAGCTTATTAAAGAAAATGAGGGTGTTCTTGATACCTATGAGGACGAGCTTGGCACATATCTTGTAAAGCTTTCATCCGAATCCCTTTCTGCAAACGATGCAAGAACTGTTTCAAGAATGCTCCACACCATTGGCGACTTTGAACGTCTTGGGGACCATGCTTTGAACCTTAAAAAAGTGGCTCAGGAGATTTACGAAAAGAAAATTGTTTTCTCTGAAAAAGCTCAAAAGGAAATTGCTACCCTTATTGAAGCTATTACAGAAATTGTTGTTATGACAACAAAGGTTTATGAAAAAAATGATTTTGAATTAGCTTCAAGGGTTGAGCCTCTTGAACAGGTTATTGACAACCTTGCTTCTGAAATTAAATCGCACCACATTAACCGTCTTCAGAGCGGTGACTGTACTATTGAAATGGGCTTTGTGCTTTCGGATTTACTTACTAACTGTGAAAGAATTTCCGACCACTGCTCCAATATTGCCGTTGCGGTGATTGAGGCGAAGAACGACAGCTTTGATACCCATAATTACCTTAATAAAATTAAATACGATAACGAAGATTTTAAACGGGTTTTTGAAGAATATAATGGAAAATACGATTTGCATAAATGATATAGAAATCCTTTTTGAAGATGCCGATATTATTGTAATTAACAAGCCTGTCGGCGTTTTAAGTGAGGATTCACAAAAGGGTGAAAAGGGAATTATATCTTTTCTCCAGAATGAAAACAGAAAAAATTTACACCTTTTGCACCGCCTTGACCGTGAGGTTAGTGGTGTAATGGTTTTTGCAAAAAACAAAAAAAGTGCCTCGGCACTTTCAACTGATATTGCAAACGGCAGGTTTTATAAATCCTACCTTGCGGTTACTGACGGAGTTCCCGAAGGTGACGAAGGTGTTTATAAGGATTTGCTTTTTAAGGATTCTAAAAAGAATCGCTCTTTTGTAGTTAACAGAATGCGAAAGGGTGTAAGAGAGGCAAGCCTCGAGTATGTCGTTTTAAAGAAAAACGAAAAGAACGCACTTGTGAGAGTGCTTTTACATACAGGAAGAACTCACCAGATAAGAGTTCAGTTCTCTTCACGGAAAACACCACTCACAGGAGATGGCAGATACGGAAGTAAGGTGAGGGACTGCGGTATAGCACTGCATTCTCATAAAATAGTTTTTTATCATCCCGGGACAAAGGAAACTGTTGAATTTGTTTCAAACCCCGATTTTAATATTTACCCTTGGAATTTAGGAGATGCTACATAAAATGTCTGATTTACTTACGAATTTCAGCGGTGTGCTTGTAAACGTGTTTACGGTTATTGTTGGTAGTACACTTGGTCTTTTACTTAAAAAACAAATACCCGAAAAGCTGACAAGTGCAGTTATGACCGCAATAGGTCTTTGCACAGTGGCTATTGGTGTTACAGGTGTTATTAAAGGGCAGAATCAGCTTGTTATGATTATTTCCCTTGTGCTCGGTACAATTATCGGTACTCTCATAGATATTGACGGAAAGCTTACTAAAATAGGGGATAAGCTCCAGAGTAAAAGTAAAAAGGGCGAAAATGAAAAAGGCACCTTTTCACAGGGCTTTGTTACAGCTTCACTGCTTTTCTGCGTTGGTGCTATGACTATTGTGGGCTCTATGAATGCAGGCATTTCAGGTGATAACCAGATGCTTTACACAAAATCTGTGCTTGACCTGATTTCTTCAACAATGCTTGGGGCAAGTCTTGGTATCGGTGTGCTTTTTAGCTCGGCCTTTGTGCTTGTTTTCCAAGGCGGACTTGTAGCACTTTCAATGGCTCTCGGTTCATTCCTCAATGATTTTGCCGTTGCAGAGCTGATTTGTGCAGGGTCGGTTATGATTATTGCTTTAGGACTTAACCTTATAGGTATTACAAAAATCAAGGTTGCGAATTTGCTTCCCGGACTTGTGCTTGTGCCTTTTGTGTGTAAGATTTTTGAAATGGTTTAAAATGCAAAGTGCAAAACGCAAAGCGCAAAGTGAAGGGTCTGCGACGCGATTATAAATAGGAGTTTTATTATGAAAGATTTGTTTATTCCTATATTATTTAATGTTCCTTGGGTATATTTATTGGTGGAATTTTTGCGTAGTAACCAAAAAGAAAAACAATCACTGAAGCGTCCTGTTATTGAAGCTATACTTTCTCTTGTTATTTATATTTTGGTTTACATATTTACAGATTACAAAAACGATGTAATAGTTGATGTTGTTTTTGTAGTTGTGTTGTTTGTTGGGTTTGTTGTGGTGAAAAGAGTGAGAAAAAGCAAATAACATTTTTGTGGATGCTGTACCACCCACCACCTTCGGTGGTCCCCCCTCCTTTTTGCTAAAGCAAAAAAGAGGGGTAAATTTCGCGATACTTTTACATACTGGTATCTGGCTACTGGCATCTGGCATCTAAAAAACCGCCTGACCTTTCGGTCAAGCGGTTTTTTGTTATTATCAAAGCAATGCTCTGTAAAGCTCTGCGATTTCTTCAACGCTTGTGTCCTTGGGGTTACCGGGACGGCAAGCATCTGCAAATGCACTTTCGGAAAGGAACTGAATATCTTCCTCTTTAAGAATACCCTTAAGGTCTTTCGGAATACCAACCTTTTCGTTAAGAGCGTAAACTGCATCAACGGCTGCTTTTCTTGCTTCATCAAGAGTCATGGCATCTGTGCCTTCAACGCCCATTGCTTTTGCAATGTCACGATATTTGTCGCCTGTGCAATCTGCATTGTAAGCCATAATTGAGGGAAGAAGAATTGCGTTTGCAACACCGTGGGGTGTGTCATAAAGAGCACCAAGACCGTGAGCCATTGAGTGAACAATACCAAGGCCTACGTTTGAGAAGCCCTGACCTGCAATGTACTGTGCAAGTGCCATACCTTCTCTGCCTTCAGGAGTGTTTTCGCAAGCACCGGGAAGATGCTTTGCAATAAGCTCAATTGCTTTAAGGTGGAACATATCTGTCATTTCCCAAGCGCCTTTTGTAATGTAGCCTTCAATAGCGTGTGTGAGGGCATCCATACCTGTTGAAGCTGTAAGGCCTTTAGGCATTGTGGACATCATATCGGGGTCTACAACTGCAACCTCGGGAATGTCGTGAACGTCAACGCAAACGAATTTACGTTTTTTCTCAACGTCTGTAATAACATAGTTTATTGTAACTTCTGCAGCAGTACCTGCTGTTGTGGGAACTGCAATTGTGAATACTGCGTGGTTCTTTGTTTCTGCAACGCCTTCAAGACTTCTTACATCTGCAAATTCGGGGTTTTCAATAATGATACCAACAGCCTTTGCTGTGTCCATTGCAGAACCGCCACCAATAGCAACTATGCAATCTGCACCGCTTGCCTTGAAAGCATCAACACCGCTGAGAACATTTTCAATTGTGGGATTAGCTTTGATTTCGCTGAATATACTGTAGGGGAAGCCTGCTTTGTCAAGAAGGTCTGTTACCTTGCTTGTAACACCGAACTTAATAAGGTCGGGGTCGGAGCAAACGAAAGCTTTTTTAAATCCACGGCTCTGAAGCTCTGTGGTGATGTTTTCAATTGCTCCCTTTCCGTGATAGGAAATTGTGTTTAATACAATACGATTTGCCATTTTTGTACCTCCAAAAATTTTATAACGAAAAGATTATACTACATATGGATTGATAAATCATTAACAATTTTAAAAATTTTTCAGGATTTTGAAATTTTGGTAAGTTTTACAAATTTGTTGATTAAAACCCTTGCAACATTACCATTGTTTTAAAAAATTGGTCGTGCTATACTGAGAAAAATGTATTTTAGTCAATACACCTAGGAGATTTTTATGGATATTCCCAAGATTCTTTTACAAAAAGCAGATGAGATTACAGAAAAATTAAATATAAAGTACCCTGAGCTTGCACCGTTTTTTAAGGGCTGTTTTCTTAATACTATTGAAACAACGGTTACAAAGCTTGATGACGGTGGCTATTTTGTTATAACAGGTGACATCCCTGCAATGTGGCTGAGAGATAGTGCCTCACAGCTTACACACTACATACGTTATGCTAACCGGGATGAGGATTTAAAGGCAATTATCAGAAGCGTTATTGCCCGTCATGCACAATTTATTTGCCTTGACCCCTATGCAAATGCTTTTAATGCGGTGCCTAACTCAAAAAGCCATAAGGACGATACGGATTTTCAGCATGAGCTTATATGGGAAAGGAAGTATGAGGTGGACTCACTTTGTGCTTCCCTTTACCTTGCTCACCAGTATTATAACGAAACCCTTGACAATTCCATTTTTACAGAACAATTCCACGAAATGATGTATAAAATTGTTGAGGTTTTCAAAAAAGAGCAGAATCATTTCCAGAACTCTAAATATTATTTCAACAGAACAAATTGTCCCACAATTGACACCCTTCCCAACGGTGGAAAGGGGAATGAGGTTCTGTATACGGGCATGACCTGGTCGGGCTTCCGCCCCTCCGATGACAGGTGCCTTTACGGTTACCTTGTGCCATCAAATATGATGGCGGTTTGTGCATTGAAAAAGGCGGCACAGTTGGCAAACCAGGGCTACGAGGACACAAAGCTTGAAAGTGAATGTCGTTCCCTTGCTTTTGATATTGATGAAGGCATAAAGGAGCACGGCGTTTACGACCATGACAACTACGGGAAAATTTTTGTTTACGAAACCGATGGTATGGGAAATATGCTATTAATGGATGATGCAAACTCTCCCAGCCTTTTAGCGGCTCCGTATCTTGGCTATGTAAAGCCTGATAATGAGATTTATAAAAACACAAGAAACTTCATTCTTTCACATAATAACCCCTGGTATTTTGAGGGTGCTGTTGCAAAGGGAATCGGTAGTCCCCACACAGGTACGGACAAAATCTGGCACATTTCCCTTACAATGCAGGCACTTACCTCAACCGACCCCGAGGAAATCAAGGAATGTATAAGAATGCTTACTACCACCCACGCAGGGGCATACCTTATGCACGAATCCTTTAATAAAAATGATGATACCGATTTTACCCGCCCTTGGTTTGCCTGGGCAAACAGCCTGTTTGCTGAGCTTATGATAAGGCTGGCGGATTAATTTTAAGTGCAAAGTGCAAAGTGAAGGGGAAGCTTCGCTTCCGAATATTGTAATTAATTAATGCGTAGTTCAAATTAAGAACTACGCATTGTTTTTATGATTTTAGTTAAAGTGTATCCAATAAAGAATACAGTTAAAACGGTTTTTAACTGTGAAATTCTTAAATAGGTTTTTGTTACGTTTGATAGGTTTTGTAATGTTTGTTGTTTGTCCATAATACCTCCGTTATAATTCCGCACAGCCAGCTGCCGGTTTGTAAAAGTTTTGCGAAGCCTATCCCTTTTTTTTGCTTTAGCAAAAAGGAGGGGGGACCATTCTTCTGCTTGTAAAATATTTGTATAAATAAATTTCGTGTATTACAGCTCAAACTGAACACAGCTCAAGCGGGATGGTGGGTGGTACCCTTAT
>JAZSBI010000028.1:0-7908 GCA_045602345.1 Acutalibacteraceae bacterium
CCGCTTGGAGAAATCCAAGCGGTTTTTTTATTTCAACTCGCAAAGATGGTGTGTATTCCATTGACATTTTAAACAAAAAGGATTAGTATTAAAGTACAAATTTTATAAGGAGTGGTTAAAATGAAAAGATTGTTAAGTTCATTTTTAACAATCGTTATGGTTATAGGTATCCTTGCAAGTGTGCCTATAGCTGTAAGTGCAGCGGACATAGAGACTTTAGTACCCGGCCAGGAAGTGGAATTTAGTTGGGTTACGGAAACTGTGTATGCAAATATTGCTGTAGATGAAACCGGTTATTATGATGTGGCACTTTCCGGTAACTCTTCCTATGGAAAATATAATGTTTTTATAGAGAGTGAATACACAGCATATGGTATTGGTCCCACTAGTTCCGATGGGCTTATAGCAGCTTTGCCGTATACTTACTCAAACGTATATCTTGAAGCGGGCGTTGATTATACTATTCAGCTTACTTGTTATGATGATGAATACAACTATGTTCAGGGCGAACTCAGTGTCCTTCTTACCAAAAACGACTATACTGTAAAGGCTCTTTCTTCTTCATCTCAGAAATTGGTTGTAGATGAAAATGAAATCCATTGGTTTACTATCGAAACACAGGCAGAAGGCGACTACTGGATCGATTTTGGTGCTGAGGCTTTTGCAGGCTTTTACAATTACTACACAGGTGAGTTTGTAAATTACTGCTTCGGTGATTTAAATACCCTCAGGTTTGATGCTGATACAAAATATTTGGTAGAGGTTTATTATCAGAATGCCAATGCTCAGCCTGTATATGCTTCGTTTGGTGCACAAGAGAAAACAATAAACTATATTGAACTATATAACGCTGTTTGCCTTGGTGATGACTATCTTTATGGCAACAGATATTATTATGATTATTTAGTAACCTACACTGACGGCTCTAACGAAGTGGTTGATTATGATTATTTCGAAGGCAGAGGCGTAACCTTCGACATTTACTATGCAGGTGAATACACTGATGAACAACAACGTTATATGTGTGTTGGTGACCAGCCTGTTGAGATATTTTGCAGCGGTATAAGCTATTTGTCATATATATATGTTCAGAGCTACGTGGATTTTGTTTCAGACCTCGATCCTGTAACCCCCGATGACGATATGTACATAGAATACGAAGATAATGAATATAAACAGTATTTCTGGCGTATCAACGTTTATGAAACAGGTATGTACGATTTGTATAGCTACGATGGTTGGCAAGATACCTTCGAGTACTATAATATTGAGTTTTTCGATGAAAACAACAATGCAGCATACTCGGGTACCGATGGTTGGGCTTTGGAAGAAGGCAAAGAATACAGCCTTATGATGGAATATTACTACAATGAAGGTGTTGAATGGGATTTCGAGTTTACACTGGCAATTAACCCGGACCATGTTCACACTTCATCTTCCTGGATTACCGACAAAAAGGCGTCTGTTTACAGCGCAGATAAAAAACACAAAGAGTGTACTGAGTGTGGTGCAATCCTTGAAACCGCTAAAATTCCTCAGCTTAAATGTTCAAAACCCACTCTCAAGAAAATTTCAAATACAGAGTATGGCGTGAAGGTTACATGGAATGAGGTTAAAGGTGCGGATTCTTACAGGGTTTACCGCAAAACCAGCAAAGGCGAGTGGACATATATCGGATCCACAACCAAAACAGGTTATACAGATAAAACCGCAAAATCAGGTACCAAATACTACTATGCGGTAAGAGCAAGAAACGAAGCAGGTAACTCTTCACTTTCAAGCTCGCTTTCCAAATTCTATCTTGATAATCCTACAATGAAAACACCTTCAAGCACTAAGAGCGGTGTTAAGCTTACCTGGACAAAAACAGGTGGTGCACAGGGCTATATGGTTTACCGTAAAACAGAAGGCGGTTCTTATTCAAGAATTGCAACTGTAAAGGGTTCAGCAAAGGTTACCTATACAGATTCCTCTGCAAAGAAGGGTAAGAAATATTACTATAAGGTGAAAGCTTATTACAGCAAAACCTACAGTGCTTATTCAAACACAAAATCAGTTACAGATAAATATTGATTAACTGAAAATCGGTCGGTCGCAAATTGCGACTGACCGATATTTTTTGCTGAATCAGGCAGGGACACTAATATATTGCTTGGTTTTGCCTTTGTTTTGCATTTTTTTGTATATTTTTTGAATATTATGCAAAAATATACAGTAGAAATTTTGATGTAATATATATATACATTATAAAAGAGCGAATATTTTATTAAAATCGTGATGAAAAATACACAAAAAACATTGATAAATGATAGGTTTTTACTGCAAATAGTCAAAAATAAACAAAAAACGAAAAAGTTGTGCAAAAAGGTTGACTTTTGATAGATAAAGGTGTATAACTATGCATATCGAATGAATATTTTTGCAAACTTGCATTTGGAGGAAATAAAAATGGATAAGAAAAACATCAAAAAAGTAGTTCTCGCTTACTCAGGCGGTCTCGATACTTCAATTATTATTCCCTGGCTTAAAGAAAATTACAATAACTGTGAAGTTATTGCAGTTTCCGGTAACGTTGGTCAGGCAAGCGAGCTTGAAGGTCTTGAAGAAAAAGCTATCAAAACAGGTGCTTCAAAAATTTACATCGAAGACCTTACAAAGGAATTCCTTGAAGATTATGTATTCCCCGGTGTTAAAGCGGGTGCAATTTATGAAGAGTATCTTCTTGGTACTGCTTATGCTCGTCCTCCCATTGCAAAAAGAATTGCAGAAATTGCTATTGCAGAAGGTGCTGATGCAATTTGCCATGGTTGCACAGGTAAAGGTAACGACCAGGTAAGATTTGAACTTGCTATCAAAGCATTTGCTCCCAATATGCCCATTATTGCTCCCTGGAGAGAGTGGGACATCAAATCCAGAGAAGAAGAGATTGCTTACGCTGAAGCACATAACGTTCCCCTTAAAATTAACAGAGAAACAAACTACTCCAAAGATAAAAATATCTGGCATCTTTCACACGAAGGTCTTGACCTTGAAGACCCCATGAACGAGCCCCTTTACAACAAGGAAGGTTTCCTTGAAATGAGTGTTTCTCCCGAAATGGCTCCCGACAAACCCACTTATGTTACAATTCACTTTGAAAAAGGTGTTCCCACAGCAGTTGACGGCGTGGAAATGGGTGCAGTTGAGCTTGTTACAAAGCTTAATGAACTTGGTGGTGCAAACGGTATTGGTCTTCTTGATATCGTTGAAAACAGACTTGTTGGTATGAAATGCCGTGGCGTGTACGAAACTCCCGGTGGAGCAATTCTCTATAAAGCACACGCAGTTCTTGAAACAATTTGCCTTGATAAAGAAACAGCACATTACAAAGCACTTGTTGCACAGAAACTTGCAGAGCTTACCTACAATGCACAGTGGTACACACCTCTCACAAAAGCAATTCTTGCTTTCGTTGATTCTACACAGGAAACTGTTACAGGTGATGTTAAGCTTAAACTTTACAAAGGTAATATGATTAATGCAGGTGTATGCTCACCCTATTCACTTTATGATGCAGATATGGCAACATTTGATGAGGATGAAGTATACGACCAGAAGGACAGCGCAGGCTTCATCAACCTTTATGGTCTTCCCATTAAGGTTATGGCAAATATGAGAGATAAAGCAGGTCTTGCAAATCTCGGTGAATAATTATTTAGCTACCAGTCGCCGGATGCCAGAGCTAAGGGTCTGCGACGCAATTATAAAATGAAATAGTCACAAACTTTGCACATTCAATGCTGAAAAGTGGAGAATGTGCAAAAGTGGTTTTTGAAAGGGTATTTTACTATGGATAAAATGTGGGCAGGCAGATTCACAAAAGCTCTTGATAAGGAAGCAGATGATTTTAATTCCTCTCTTCACTTTGACTGTAAAATGTTCCGTCAGGATATAGGTGGTTCAATAGCACACGCAGGAATGCTTGCAAAACAGGGTATAATTTCTGAACAGGATTGTGAGGAAATTGTCGATGGTCTTTCCGGTATTTTGGAAGATATTGAAAGTGGCAAGCTTACCTTTGACAGTGATGCGGAAGATATTCATATGTTCATTGAAAGTGAGCTTACTCAAAGAAAAGGCGATGTAGGTAAACGTCTTCACACCGCAAGAAGCCGTAATGACCAGGTTGCAGTTGATATAAGGCTTTACCTTCGTGACGAGGCGGAAAAAGTTAATGATTTGCTTTATGCCCTTATTGAAGTTATCCGTGATAAAGCTGCCGAAAATCAGGATGCAATTCTTCCCGGTTATACACATCTTCAAAGAGCACAGCCTATTACATTTGCTCACCATTTACTTGCTTATGCACAGATGTTTATGCGTGATTGCGGAAGACTTCAGGATGCAGTAAAGAGAATGAATTATTCACCACTTGGCTCCTGTGCTCTTTCAGGCACAACCTACGATACAGACAGAGAATTTGAAGCAGAAAAATTGGGCTTTTACGGAATTATGCAGAATAGCATTGACGGTGTTTCCGATAGAGATTTTTGCATTGAGCTTATGAGTGCATTTTCTGTTATTATGATGCACCTTTCAAGATTTTCTGAAGAGGTTATTCTCTGGTCTTCCTGGGAGTTCAAATTCGTTGAGCTTGACGATGCTTACACAACAGGTTCAAGCATTATGCCCCAGAAGAAAAATCCCGATATGGCAGAGCTTGTAAGAGGTAAAACAGGCAGAGTCTACGGTGACCTTTTTGCACTTCTTACCTCACTTAAGGGTCTTCCTCTTGCTTATAACAAAGATATGCAGGAGGACAAAGAAGCAATTTTTGACAGCATAGAAACAGTTGAAAAATGCCTTAGTATTTTTGCTCCTATGATTGCAACAATGACAGTCCTTAAGGAAAATATGTATTCTGCAGCACAAAAGGGCTTTATTAATGCTACTGACCTTGCAGATTACCTTGTTAAAAAGGGGATGCCTTTCAGAACTGCATATAAAATTGTAGGACAGACAGTTGCAGAGTGTATTGAAAAGAACAAGGTTCTTGAAACGCTCACTCTTGAGGAATATAAAGCACACAGCGACCTTTTCACAGAGGATTTATTTAATGAAATTTCTCTTGAAACCTGTATTTCAAAAAGAATTTCCGCAGGTTCAACAGGTTATAAATCAGTAGAAAAACAAATTGAACAGGTAACGGAGTTTATCAATGGCAAAGAAAGTATTTATTGATGGTAAAGCCGGAACAACCGGTTTAAGAATATACGAAAGACTTGAAAAATTTGAGGGAATAGAGCTTATAAGCCTTTCCGATGAAAAAAGGAAAGACAGGGAATGTAGAAAAGAGGCTCTTAACAGTGCAGATATTGCATTCCTTTGCCTTCCTGATGATGCGGCAAGAGAGTCTGTTTCCCTTATAGAAAATGAAAATACTGTAGTAATTGACACATCTACAGCTCACAGAACTCTTGAGGATTGGGCATACGGTTTCCCCGAACTTTCTGCTTCTCATCGTGAGAAGGTAAAGAATTCAAAAAGAATTGCTGTTCCGGGCTGCCATGCAAGCGGATTTATTTCCCTTGTTTATCCTCTTATTGAGGCAGGTGCTCTTGACGGTACGGAAAACCTTTCCTGCTTTTCTCTTACTGGCTACAGTGGCGGCGGTAAAAAAATGATTGCTGAATACGAGGAAGAGCCCGATATTCTTTTAGAGGCTCCCCGTCAGTATGGACTTACTCAGAATCACAAGCATTTAAAGGAAATGGTGAAGATTTCAGGACTTCAGAATGCTCCTGTATTCTGCCCCATTGTTTCAAGCTTTTATTCAGGTATGGAAGTTACTGTTCCTGTTTTTAAAAGCGATTTGAAAAATGGTTTTGATATAGATAAAATAAAAGAAGTTTATAAAAACAAATATAATGGTCCCTTGGTTAAATTTGAAGACAGTTTAAGCGAAGAAGGCTTCATTTCCGCAGGTCTTCTTTCAGGAAAGGACAGTATGATTATTTCCGTTTTCGGAAATGAGGACAGAATTATTCTTACTGCAAGATATGATAACCTCGGTAAAGGTGCATCAGGTGCGGCAGTTGAATGTCTTAACATTGTTCTTGGTAATGACGATACAAATGGCTTGGAGATATAATTATGGAATTCATTAATGGCGGCATTTGCGCTGCAAAAGGTTTTACCGCAGGTGGTATTCATTGTGGTATAAGAAAAAATAAAACAAAACGTGACCTGTCACTTATTTTTAGCGAAACCAAGGCAAGTGCAGCGGCTGTATATACAACAAACCTTGTTAAGGGCGCTCCTTTGGCGGTTACAAAAATGCATCTTATGGATGGTAAAGCTCAAGCGGTTATCTGTAACAGCGGCAATGCTAATACCTGTAATGCAGATGGTATTCAGGTTGCACAGGAAATGGCAAAGCTTACTGCAGATACTCTTGGTATCAATAAAGAAGATGTGGTTGTTGCTTCTACAGGCGTTATCGGTCAACCTCTTGACATAAATCCCATCAAAGAGGGACTTCCAGCCCTTAAAGAGGCGCTTGGTAATAATAGCGAAAATGCTGCAGAGGGTATTATGACAACCGATACTGTAAAAAAAGAAGTTGCAGTTTCCTTTGAAGTCGGCGGTGTCGAATGTAAAATCGGCGGTATTGCAAAGGGTAGCGGTATGATTCACCCCAATATGGCAACAATGCTTGTTTTTATTACAAGTGACGTAGCAATCGCTCCCGAAATGCTTCAAAAAGCACTTTCAAGTGATATTCAGAACACTTTTAATATGGTTAGTGTTGACGGCGATACCTCAACAAATGATATGGTTTGTGTACTTGCAAACGGTATGGCAGCAAACAAAGAAATCACCGCAGAGGGTGAAGACTTTGATGCTTTTATGAAAGCTCTTAACACAGTAACAGTTTACCTTTGCAGGATGATTGCAGGTGATGGCGAGGGTGCAACAAAGCTCCTTGAATGTCGTGTAACAGGCGCAAGTGATGAAAAAATTGCAAAAACAGTTGCGAAGAGTGTTATTTGCTCCTCTCTTACAAAGGCTGCAATGTTTGGTGCAGATGCTAACTGGGGCAGAGTGCTTTGTGCAATTGGTTACAGCGGTGCAGATGTGGATGTAACAAAGGTGGATGTTTCCTTTGAATCCGTAAAAGGCGTTATTCCCGTTTGTAAAGATGGCTCGGGAATTGAATTCTCCGAAGAAAAAGCAAAAGAAATTCTTCTTGAAAAAGAAATTATTATAAATGTTGGTCTTAATTCAGGCGAGGCTTCTTCAACAGCCTGGGGTTGTGACCTTACCTATGAATACGTAAAAATCAACGGCGATTACAGGACGTGAGAAAATGGAAAATTTGAATATAACAAATCTTCAACGTGCAGAAGTCATTACTCAGGCACTTCCCTATATACAGAAATATCATAATAAAATTATTGTTGTTAAATACGGCGGAAACGCAATGATAAGTGAGGAACTCAAGCTTCAGGTTATGGAAGACCTGGTTCTTTTGTGGCTTATCGGTGTTAAGCCTGTGCTTGTTCATGGTGGCGGCCCCGAAATTTCTGAAATGCTCAAAAAAGTGGGCAAGAAAAGTGAGTTTGTTGAGGGACTTCGTGTTACGGACAAAGAAACTGCAGAAATTGTGCAAATGGTTCTTGCAGGTAAAATCAATAAACAGCTTGTAAACCTTTTAGGCGAATTCGGCGGTAATGCAGTTGGTATTTCAGGTATTGACGGACACCTTATTGAAGCAAAGGTAAAGGATGAAAGACTTGGCTTCGTTGGTGAAATTACCAATGTAAATGTTCAGCCCATTCTTGACCTTATTGAAAAAGAGTATATTCCCGTTGTTTCAACCGTTGGTTGCGATAAAGAGGGTAATGTTTATAACATAAATGCAGATAC
>JAZSBI010000029.1:0-2009 GCA_045602345.1 Acutalibacteraceae bacterium
GTTTTGCGAAATAACCGCAGCCTCTGCAGTAACCGCTGCATCCTGCAACTTGCATGCATCGCCTTCTGCTGCAGCATTTCCTTCTTCAGCTCTTTGTTTGAGAACTTCCATAATGTGAGCGTGCTTTTCGTCTGTGAAATCCCACATAAACAGATATGGCAGGGTCATCAGTACGTATCCCGCAAGGTCAAAACAAAGACCGATAAGCATACATTGTACTCTGACATCACCCATATAAAGAACGTCCCAATCGGAGGTAAAGCCCACACGGTAGAACATAAGCGGAACAATCAGGGAAACGAGGGTTGTAATAGGTGTTGTAAACCAGCTGATGATTTTCTGATATTCCTCCAGTCTTTCGCCTGAAATATACATCTGATAATCCGTAACTCTGATTTTGGTGTCATCCTGTGCAATACCAACCGCAGCTTCAAGTGTATTGGAAACAAGCATAGCAATGTAAATTGCAAGACCGCATAGGAAATGAGAATTGCCAAGAAAGAGAATTGCCAGAATATATACTCCGTTTCTCATGGCTAAGACAATATATTTGAATACAATCAGCTGCTTATACTGAAAGCGTTTTCTTATCCAAGGTGCAAGGAATTGACCCGGATTACCGGACATTTTATAAATGATTTCTGCTATAGAGAAGAAAAGTCCTGTTTCACGCCAGGTATAAATGAGAAGGATTCTTTTCATATCAAGCATACCATTGCCCAATGAGTCAAGGAGCTCTGCAATTTTAATTATCCAAAGATATTTGTTTTTGAAAATACCTGAAACACAATGCCAGAATGAAAGATACTCTCTATTTTCAAGAGGTGGCATAGGAATTCGTTCTTTGATTTTACGAAGACCTATGAACATAACACCAGATGAAACCACAAAAAATACAGGGATAAGATATCTGAATGTGCCGATATCCTTAACGCCGTCAAGGAACATTACACCTGCGATCGTGGGAAGAAGAACATTCACTATATTCTGAACAAAGTGGCTGATTTTAACAGGGAATGAACGTACGTAAAGTCTTTCCTGAGGGTTGGGGCTGATGTTATCTGCAACAGACTGTGTAAAGCCTACGTAATTGAATATTGTATAAAGCTGGAAAAGAAGATAAAGAGTCCATACTCTGTCTGTAAGAGGAAGCTTATAAAGAGGTAATTCGCATATAAGGATAACTACTATAATGCATTGGATAACATTTGCATAGGCAAAGATTTTGTATCTGCCGAGCTTTTTGAGAAGCTTCTTTCTTATAAGAATATTTCTGAATCCGCTCCAACCGTTTGCAAGAAAATGGGCACCGAAGATTTTGAAAATGTTGAAGCTGTTTATACCCTTCCAACGGGTATCAAGAATGTTTGCAACACCATCAGGAAGAATGAAAGAGAAATCAAATATGAGCATCAATAAGCCTAACATAGCAAAGATCAGATACACCGCATTATATTTTTGTTCAATCTTTTTAGGAAGAAATCCTAAGTTTGCATCAACACCCATTGTAAGAAGATTCCAAAAATATGTTGATGCAATAAAGAATACGTTAATTGCACTGAATGTAAGAAGAGGTATTTCGTAATAATGTGCAATAAGATAACAACCTGTACCAAAGGTAAGAAAGCTTTGGAGATATTTTAAGGTGTAATCGCCACCAACTGCGGCAAAAATTGAAAAATATTCTTTATATGGAACATGCTTTCCCTCAGCAGGAGTGTTCCAATATTTCTTCATTTCCTTGAAAATATTATCTTTTTTCTTAGCTTTTTCTTTTACCATCAGTTTTCATCTCCTTCCTTGAGCAGCTCGTTTATTGTTTCATTTGCGTCTTCACGTGTCATGCCATATTGTTCTTCCGGAGCAATATTAACAACTGCCTTTTTTATATTTTTTGGAAGCCAGCTATCGCCAAAGGTTATACTCTCTTTGCTTTCTGCACCCATATAAAACTCTTTAAGATTTGAGCAGGAATAGAATGCAAAGCTGTCAATTTCTTTAACAGATTC
>JAZSBI010000030.1:0-8221 GCA_045602345.1 Acutalibacteraceae bacterium
AAGAAGAATTGAAGGTGTTACAGGCCTTGGTGTTCTTGCTCACCTTAACAAACAGGAAAAGCTTATTCACGATACAGCAAGTGCTCTCAAGCTTGCAAATGTTAACGACCTTTGCAACAAAGCCAGTGCAGTTGCTGCTGAGCTTAAAGAAAAAGAAAAAGAGCTCTCTGATCTTAAAGCGGAAATCTCAAAAGCAAAGGCAGGAGAACTTTTCGATAAATTTATTGAAATCAAAGGTGTTAAGCTTATTACCGCAGCTTTAGGTGAAACAGATGCAAAAGAACTCCGTTCAATGCTTGACTCTTCCAAAGATAAAGGTGATGATATTATCGTTATTCTTGCAGCTGAGCAAAATGAAAAAGGGACTTGCTCCTTTGGTTGCTATTGCGGAAAGGCTGCCATCGCAAAAGGTGCACACGCAGGCAACATCGTAAGAGAGGTTGCAAAGGTCGCAGGCGGTGCCGGCGGCGGTAAGCCCGATTCTGCTATGGCCGGTGGTAAAGAAATCGCAAAAATTCCGGATGCACTTAAAGCAGCAGAAGAAATTATAAAAACTTTTATTAAATAAAAACTAAAGAAAAATAAGCCGATTGATGTGCCAAACGACACACCAATCGGTTTGTTTTATTTCATATTTTTTCAAACCAAACTTCTTATAACCATATGGTTATATTTACCGAGATAACCTCATAATAATGCTACGATATGAATAACCATTTAGTTATAGAGGTAGCACTATGGCATATTATAGAAGAATAAAGGATTTAAGAGAAGATAACGACAAAACTCAATTGGAAATTGCTGAATATCTCGGCATGAAGCAACCCCAATATCACAGATACGAAACAGGAACTCGTGATATTCCCACTGATATTTTAATTGCTTTAGCTAAATACTATAACACAACAACCGATTATATTCTTGGTCTTACAGATACTATTGAAAAGAATCAAAAATAAATATATTATATTCATACCAATAATTATTAAGGAAGTGTTTTTATGGATTGTATTTTTTGTAAAATTGCTAACGGCGAAATTCCTGCAACAAAGGTTTACGAGGATGATATGGTCATTGCTTTCAATGATCTTGAACCCCAGGCACCTACACACATTCTTGTAATTCCCAAAGCACATATTTCTTCCGCTGCAGATATCAATGAAGAAAACAGTGCAGTAATTTCTCACATTTTTGAAGTTATAGCAAAGCTTTCAAAAGAACTTGATATGACAAACGGATTCCGTGTTGTTAACAACTGTGGTGATTGGGCAGGTCAGACAGTTAAGCACATTCATTTTCACGTGATGTCAGGAAGAAAATTCACTTGGCCGGCAGGCTGATTTTAAAGAGGTAACACAATGAAAAGACCGATGCTCGTTTCAGGTACAGCGATTGGGTTAAGTTCTTTATTCCTTGTTTTAGCGGGAATTAAGTTTCTCCCATTTTTGTTCCTGGGTGCAGTATCGGTCTTTGTTATTTATTTTGTAAAACCCCTTAAATTAAAAGACTATATCATAATTCCTGCAATCTGTATTTCAATTGTTCTCAGTTGCATTTTCTTTGGAGTTTTTCATTTTTCAAAAATTGTTCCTGCTAAAAATTTACATAACCAAACAACTGAAGTTTCAGGCAAAATCATCACAACACCACAAAAAACATCAAAGGGTACAGAATTCACACTAAAGTCCGACATAATTGACAATAACTCTCAAACAATAAAAATTCAGGTTTTTCTTTCATCGGACTACTACTCAGATTTCAAGCTTTATGACTACATATCGCTTCCAAAAGCACAGCTAACAGTTATTAAAAATGACTACAACACTCCTGATGCTGTTTCAATAAGTGACGGGGTAATTCTTGAAGCCACGGCAAGTAGCTTAAATGTACTATGGGAAAGCGAAAGAACACCTTATTACTACTGCTTACGCTTCAGGGAAATTGTAACCGAGCAAATCAATGCATATCTTACAGAATATGATGCAGGTTTTCTACTTGGTATGCTTTTCGGTGACAAAACACAACTGGACTCTGACATAAAAAATGATTTCCGTGTAACGGGCATTGCCCATTTACTTGCAGTATCAGGTCTTCATACAAGTATATGGTGTGCTTATATAATTGCATTTTTAAAATTGTTCACAATCAAAGAAAAGCTACGTAATGCTTTCTGTATGCTATTCCTTTGCGGATTGTGTATTGTTTCCGCCTTTACCCCCTCTGTTATGAGAGCATCGCTTATGATGGCGGTTGTCCTGCTTGCCCCATTCTTTGACGAAGAGCAGGACCCGCTTAATTCATTGGGCTTTGCTGTAACTGTTTTAACCTTGCATAACCCATATACCATAACCTCCGTAAGTTTTCTGCTGTCAGTTTCTGCAACTGCAGGTGTTTTGTTTTCAAATCATCTGTCTAAACCCATCAAAAGAACTCTTTATAAACGATATAGCAAAAAGAAAAAAGGCTTTTTATTTAAGACTTCGGAGTATCTTACCGATAACATTATAGTTTCAGGTTTTGCGGGAATTTTCACCCTACCTGTAACAGCTTTCTTTTTCCGTACATTCAGTATAATCTCTCCAATAACAAATATTATTTGCGTAAAGCCTGCCTTTTGGGGTATGCTTTCAGGAACTGTTTCCACCGCAATATCTTTTGTTCCTTTTGATATTACTCATGATTTGGCAATTATTCTTTTTAAAATAACACGTCTTATCTTGCGTTTTGTAACAAGTATTACAAATTTTATAGGCAATTTTAAATATTGTTCTCTTCCTGTTATATGGGAATATTTCATCTTAGCTATAGCATTGATTATTTTCATTTCATTAACTGGTATGGTAATTCTTAAAAGAAACAAAAGCAACAAAGCCATAAAAATCATTGCATTTATTTGTTCATTAGTTTTGATTTTCTGTATTACCCTACCTTGCACAAAACTCACACCCACAGCCCTTACAATTTTAAATGTAGGAAATGGTTTAAATGCAAGTGTGCGTTGCGGACTACATTATGCTTTTTTCAATTGTGGAACTTCTTCATATGAAATGCCCTACCACGCTCTACCCTCTGCAACAAGCGAAAATCTAGACTTTGTGTTTATTTCCGCTTTTGATACAAAAACAAACAGCCTTACAAACGGATTAACCAATTCCAAACCTGAAACCACCATATTAACAAAATATGTAAAGGACTCTTATAGGCTAAAGAACAAAGACTTTCCTGACAACACAATAATTTCAGATTCATATAGCTATATTCTGAATAATGAAATAAGCATATCAACCATTGACACATACCCTGTAGGTTGTGTTATAATAGAGGGTAGTGAAAATAAAGCTTTTTTATGCTATGGTAGTACGCTTGATTTAGAATTTCTTTTTAACACCTACGGCACTCCCGATATACTTGTGCTTTCTGAAGCGTTACCTGAAAATTTGCCCAATAACGTTGACTGTTTAATAATAAGCAACGATAGCGATATTATTATAAACCCCGATATTCCCACACTTAAAAATCAATGCAACAAATTCTACACCACTGCAGAAAATGGCGATATAAAAATTCTTTTGTAAAGGAGAAGGCTTAATAATGCTTTTAAATGAAGAAACTTTAAAAAAACAAATAAAAAGCGGTGAATTCTGTAACCTGTATCTCCTTTACGGCAATGAGGGTTATTTAAAGCAATTCTACGCAAATCAGATTTGCGATAAGTCTGTAAGCAAGGATTTTGCGGATTTCAACTTAAAAAAATTGGACGGCAAAGACACAAATCTTAACGAAATTTACGATTGCACTACATCTTTTCCTATGATGGATAACTACACCTGCACACTTGTTAAGGATTTCCCCTTAAACACCTATGTAGGTGACAGAAGCAAAATGGATGAAGAATTACACACTATTCTGGCAGATATTCCTGAAACCTCCATACTTGTTTTTTGGATGGACACCATTGAGGTAGACGAAAAAAATAACAAATGGTTAAAGATTATTAAAACCTTTGAGGAAATAGGTGCTTGTGCTAAAATTGACAAGCGTACCCGCTCAGCTCTTGAAAAGTTACTCGTAACTTCTGCAGCAAAAAAGGATTGTACCCTGTCCCGTGATATAGCAGGATATATGATAAACCTTGTTGGTGAAGATATGAGTACATTGCAAAACGAATTAAATAAGGTTTGCTCTTTTGCAGGCTCGGGAGAAATCACAAAAAAACATATTGACGAAACCGTTATTGTCAGCGTAGAAGCAAAAATTTTCAATCTTTCACGAATGATTGCCAAAGGTGAAGCTGATAATGCCTTTGAAACACTTTCAAATCTTTTTAAGCTTCGTGAAGAGCCTGTTATGATTTTAGGTGTACTTTCAAAAGCTTATGTTGATATGTATCGGGTAAGAGCCGCCAAGGAAAAGGGTATTTCCTATACCGCTCTTGCAACAGCTTTCCCCTCTGCTTATAAAAATAAAACTTTTATTCTTGACAATGCCGCCCGTGACGGTGCCAACTATACTGTGGCTCAACTTAAGAACGCACTCACCATTCTTTCGGACACAGACCGCCGTTTAAAATCCACAGGTGAAGACGGTAAAATTGTACTTGAAGAGCTTATTTTAAGGTTGTTGAGGGTTTAATGATAAAAATTGACAGAGTAGTCGTTGTAGAGGGTCGATATGATAAAATCAAGCTTTCCTCTATAATTGACGGCATAATTATAGAAACCGATGGTTTCGGCATTTTTAATGATAAGGAAAAACAAAAGCTTATCAGAAAACTTGCAGAAACAAAAGGTCTTTTAATATTAACAGACAGTGACTCCGCAGGCTTTAAAATCCGCTCTTTCATTCGTGGTATTGTACCTGCAGAGCAAATCAAACACGCTTATATTCCCGATATTTTCGGAAAAGAAAAACGTAAAACCGAACCCTCAAAAGAGGGCAAATTAGGTGTTGAGGGCGTAAAGGTACAGGTTATAATGGAGGCTTTGGAAAAAGCAGGAGTTTTTTGCGAAGAAACCGGAAACATACAACGAAGAGAAATAACAAAACTGGATTTATATGAAGACGGTCTTTCAGGCAAACCCGATAGTGATGCCTTAAGAAAAAAATTACTCAAAGCTCTGGACTTACCTGAAAGACTTACTTCCAATGCACTTGTACAAATTTTAAACACATTTCTTACTTTTGAAGAGTATAAAAAAGCTATTGAGGAAGTTAAAACCAATGGTTAACAAAAACGATGAATTCAAATTGAATATAACAGGCTACACCTCCGAGGGTGGCGGTGTTGGTAAATTTGACGGACAAGCAATTTTCGTTGAAAATACCGCAGTAGGTGACGAAATTCTCTGCCACATTATCAAGGCGAAGAAAACCTATGCCATTGGTAAGGCAATGAAGCTAATAAAACCTTCAAAGCATAGAATTGAGCCTGAATGCAATGCATTCAAAAGCTGTGGTGGCTGCTCCTTTGGTCATATTAAATACGAGGAAGAATTAAACTACAAGGCTCAGAAGGTTAAAGATGCCTTTGAAAGAATTGGCGGACTTTCACCCGAATTCAAACCTATTATTTCTTCACCTGAAACTACCCGCTACCGTAACAAAGCCCAGTACCCTGTAAGACGTGAAACCGGTATTTTAAATATCGGTTTTTACGCAAAAAAAAGCCACCGTGTTATTGACGGTGGGGATTGTCTCTTACAACCTGAGGATTTCACAAAAATCATTGAACTATTCAGAACCTGGATTAACGAAAACAATATAACAGTTTATAACGAAGAAATAGGAATCGGTCTTCTTCGCCACATTTATTTAAGAAAAGCATTTGCTACAGGGGAAATTATGGTGTGTGCCGTAATAAATGGGGTTAACCTCCCACATAGCGAAGAGCTTTTAGAAAAACTCAAAACAGTTGACGGATTTAAAACTTTAGTAATAAACATTAACCGAGAAAAAACAAATGTAGTTTTAGGTGACACCTGCACCGCTATTTATGGTGACGGCTACATTACAGATATTCTCTGTGGTGTAAAAATAAAGCTCTCTCCCCTTTCTTTCTATCAGGTAAACAGAAATGGTGCCGAGTTGCTTTACAAAAAGGCATCTGAATATGTTGCCCCTACCCCCGACCAGACATTTCTTGACCTTTACTGTGGCACAGGTACAATCGGTCTTTCTATGGCAAAAAATGTTAAAGAGTTAGTTGGTGTTGAAATAATACCTGAAGCTATTGAAGATGCAAAGGTTAATGCAAAGCTTAATGAAATTGAAAATGCCCGTTTTATCTGTGGTGATGCCAGTGTTGCGGCAGAAGAACTGAAAAACGAGGGCATCAAGCCCGATACAGTTATTCTTGACCCACCAAGAAAAGGTTGTGCAGAGGAGCTTTTAAGAACTGTTGCAAAAATAAATCCGAAAAAAATTGTTTATGTTTCCTGCGACCCGGCAACACTTGCCCGTGATTGTGCAAGGCTTTTGGATTTAGGTTATGTGGTGCAAGAGGTTACTCCCGTTGATATGTTTCCGAGGACGAGCCATGTGGAGTCAGTTGCACTACTCACAAAGAAAGGAATTTAATTATGGTACAAGGACTTACACGCCGAGAGCGTGAAATTACAGATTTAGAACAAATAACAAAAATACTTGAAAAAGAAAATATCATACATATTGGTCTTGTAGATGGTGATGAGCCTTATGTAGTTCCTATGAACTATGGTTTTACAATGGATGAAGGCAAACTCACGCTTTACCTTCATGGTGCTACCGAGGGCAAAAAGCTTAATTTAATGAGAGCTAACCCCAAAGTATTCTTCTCAATCGAAAGCGATGTTACTGCATTTTCCGGTAGTGTTGCCTGTCAATACGGCACAGCCTATTCCTCAATTATGGGTAAAGGTGTTGCGGAAATTCTTGAAAACCCTGAAGACAAAATGAAAGGGCTTTCAATATTTATGAAGTCACAAACAGGACTTGATTTTCAGTTTAACGAAAGAATGGTAAGTGCTGTTGCAGTTATAAAAATTGACGTTTCTCAGTACACAGCAAAGCACAGACCTATACCTATTCAAAATCAAAAACAGATGAATAAATAAAAATATGACTCCCTTTAGTTTTCAAGAAAAACTAAAGGGAGTCAACATATTATCTTTCGACTGCCTTTGCAGAGATTATATTACCTTCTGCAGCTTTATAGGAAATTTTAACCTTATCGCCTTTGTTGAGGATTACAACAGAATCATCCTCAGAAGCGGAAACAGAATAGTAAATATTGCCATCGTCAAGAGCAATATAGTAAATGCTGTTGCCGTTAACAACTGCAGAACGGATGTCTGTAATAACACCGCTTACAGTTTCAAGCTTTGCAGGTTTCTGGCCTTCAGCTCCACCATTTCCGTTCTCTCCGCCTAACGCATCGGGAAGAACTGCATCATAGTTAATTTCAAGAACTTTCTTGGTACTTGCTTTAACCTTACTTACATATGACTTAAGACAAGCCTGAAGGTCGGGGTTAGCGTCATCTTCACTTCTTACAGCATCCTGAACACGCTCAACGCTTACCATAGCATAGCTCTTAACAACATCGTTGTCCTTAAGTGCCATAAAGTAAGTTGCTTCGCCATCAAGGTTAAGAAGCACAGGGAAGGTTGCTGTCCAGCCCTTATCGGAAACAATACCTTCTGCAGATGTCTGTGCACCTTTTTCGGTTGTACCGGAAATTCTCTGGAAAACAGCTTCCTTTGTACGTTGGTTAATAATAGCAAAGCCTACAATAGAGTCGTCGTTTGTAACAGATGTAACACCTGTGTAAAGCCAAACGTCGTCACCACTTGCAATATAGCTGGAGCCTGTTGTTGTGGAAACAACACCACTCTGACCGATATAGCCGTTAATGAAACCGCCTGAATATTTACCATAGTAGTTGTACTGCTGAACAAGAAGGTCGTCAGAATAAATCTGGTCAATCCACTGAATCTCTTCATTATTCTTAACTTGTTCAATATCATAATATTTAATATTGTTCTTATCACAAGCATCAACAAGAACAACACCTACAACATCTGTACCACCAACAAGGCCTATGGTTTTATCAACTCTTTCGCAAACCCACCAAGGATGTCCGTTTTCATCAATCTCAAGTGAAGGAGTACCAAACATATATGTTGGGTAAGCAAAACGAAGCACACGTGCAAGCTTCTCGTTAAAATATTCACTTGTAGAAACC
>JAZSBI010000031.1:0-2386 GCA_045602345.1 Acutalibacteraceae bacterium
CGATTTCACTCGCCGAAAGGCGAATTTCATTGAAAAAAGACCTTGTCTTTTGACAAGGTCTTTTTTCTGGTGGGAGCGGGTGGATTCGAACCACCGAAGGCGGTGCCAACAGATTTACAGTCTGCCCCCTTTGGCCACTCGGGAACACTCCCATATAATTATTCAAAAAAATGGAGCTGGTGGACGGACTCGAACCCCCGACCTGCTGATTACAAATCAGCTGCTCTACCAACTGAGCTACACCAGCAACTTAATGCTTGACTACTATAGCATAAAAGATTTGCTATGTCAAGAGAAAATTTTTATTTTTTAAAATAAATTTTAAAAATTTAAAATTCAACTGTAAAAAGTAGTTTTTTCAATCTTCGTTTCCGTTAATATACATTTCTTCAGTTTCAATTTGTCCGTTTCTCAACAATTCTTTTACAGCATTTATATCCTTTTCCTCTAAAGCATCCGTTATGGTGTTAAATAGTCTGAAATACATCTTTTTATACATAAAAACTCACCTCTTCAACATTATATGCATTTTTTGCATAAAAATCAATATGCAAGTTTTGCATATTGTAAAATATCTTTGGTGATGTTATGTACGAAAGAATCCGAGAATTGCGAGAAGATAATGACCTTAATCAAGCTCAGATCGCAGAAATTTTAAAAGTAAGTCAATCCACTTATTCGAGGTATGAAAGTGGATTTCTTGATGTTCCTACAGAGGTTTTAATTGCCTTATCAAAGCAATACAATGTTTCGGTTGACTATATTCTTGGTTTAACAGATAAATGAAAGCTCTTTCCCCATTGGTGAAGAGTTTTATTTTTTCTTGTAAATATTTGCTTTCCATTATATTATATAATACATTATTTTATTGATTGGTGCATGATATGAAAATAAATTACCAAAAAATACTTGATGAAAAAATTGAAGAACTAAAAAAACAGAATATAAAGCCTACTCTTTTGCTTCACGCCTGCTGTGCCCCCTGTTCAAGTGCAGTTTTAGAGTATTTATATGAGCATTTCAATATTACATTGTTTTTTTATAATCCTAATATTTCTCCCGAGAAGGAATTTAACTATCGTCTTGAGGAATTATACCGTTTGTTAATTGAAATGGATTTAAATAATATTGAAATAGTCGTTCCCGCTTATGACAACGAAGAATTTGAAATATTGGCAAGAGGACTTGAGCATTTACCTGAGGGTGACAAAAGGTGTAAAAAATGCTATCGCTTACGACTTTCCCGCACGGCAGAATATGCAAAAGAAAACGGATTTGACTATTTTACCACTACCCTTTCCGTCAGCCCCTATAAAAATGCACAATTACTCAACGAAATAGGCGGAGAGCTTGAAAAGGAGTTGGGTGTAAACTACCTCTATTCAGATTTCAAAAAGAAAGAGGGCTACAAGCGTTCCTGCGAACTTTCAAAGGAATATAATCTTTACCGACAAAATTACTGCGGATGTATATATTCAAAGCAAATAGCAGAAAACTTACACAAAGGAGAAAATGAATAATAATGAAAAATTTAACCCCCGAACGAGTATTTTACTATTTCAAACAAATAAGTGATGTTCCACGCGGCTCCGACAACTGTAGCGGAATAGCCCGTTTTTGTAAAAACTTTGCTGTTAATCATAATTTAAAATATTATAGAGATGACGCAGATAATGTTGTAATCTTCAAAAACGGCACACACGGCTACGAAGACTGTGAACCGGTTATTCTCCAAGGACATACAGATATGGTTTGCCAGAAAACAGAAAACGCAACCACCGACTTTATAAACAGAGGTATTGAACTGTTTGTTGACGGCGATTTCTTAAAGGCAAAAGAAACCACCTTAGGTGCTGACAACGGAATTGCTGTTGCAATGATTTTTGCAATTCTTGAAAGCGACAACATTCCGCACCCACCCATTGAAGCTGTTTTTACCGCTGATGAAGAAATAGGTCTTATTGGTGCAGGAAAGCTCGATATAAGTGTACTTTCCGCTAAAAAAATGATTAACCTTGACTCCGAAGAGGATGATACTGTTACTGTTTCCTGTGCAGGCGGATGCCATTTCCTTGCAAAGACACCATTGAGTTTCCTTGAAAAAAACGGCACAAAAATAACCGTTACCCTCAAAGGTCTTAAAGGAGGTCATTCAGGAGTAGAAATCAATAACAACCGTGTGAATGCTGATACCCTTGCGGGCAGATTTTTAAATCATATAAAAAAATCCTGCAATTTTGACATTATAAATATCAGTGGTGGCGATAAAGACAATGCCATACCCAACAAATGCACAATTGAGCTTTGTGTTGATAATGTAGATTTGTTCATTGATAATGCAACACAATACCTTAATGTTATAAAATCAGAAATATCTGACAGAGAA
>JAZSBI010000032.1:0-1556 GCA_045602345.1 Acutalibacteraceae bacterium
TCTTCATCGGTATAAGCAATGATTGCGCCTTCTGCTGCGATTCTGCTTGCTTTCTTCTCAGAAGCAGCAAGTCCTCTTTCACGAAGGATTTCAAATGCTCTATCCATATCACCCTCAGCTTCTGTAAGTGCTTTTTTGCACTCCATCATACCAACGCCTGTTTTTTCTCTTAAGTTTTTAACATCCTGAGCTGTGAATGCCATGATATATCCTCCTTAACGGATTAACTAATATTTGAAAATTATTCTGCTGCTTCTTCAGCTTCAACTGCTGCTTCTTCAGCAACTGTCTGCTCACCCTGACGACCTGCAATAATAGCATCTGCCATTGCGCCTGCAATAAGTTTAACAGCGCGGATAGCATCATCATTACCGGGAATTACATAGTCGATTTCATCGGGGTCACAGTTTGTATCAACGATAGCAACAATCGGAATACCGAGTTTCTTTGCTTCGAGAACTGCAATTCTTTCTTTTCTGGGGTCAACAATGAACATTGCTGCGGGCATTTTCTTCATTTCTGTAATGCCACCCATGAATTTTTCAAGTTTTTCTCTTTCGAGATTGAGCTTGATAACTTCTTTCTTGGGAAGAAGTTCGAATGTACCGTCAGCTTCCATAGCATTGAGCTGAGCAAGTCTTTTAATTCTTCTCTGAATTGTGTTGAAGTTTGTAAGCATACCGCCAAGCCAACGAGCGTTAACAAATGACATACCGCAACGTTCTGCTTCTTCCTTAATGGAATCCTGAGCCTGTTTCTTTGTACCTACGAAAAGTACTTCGCCGCCATCCTGAGCGATCTGGTTGATGAAGGTGTAAGCCTCTTCAAGCTTCTTTACTGTCTTCTGAAGGTCGATGATATAAATACCATTTCTTTCAGTGAAGATGTAAGGAGCCATTTTGGGGTTCCATCTTCTGGTCTGGTGTCCGAAGTGAACACCTGCTTCGAGTAACTGTTTCATTGAAACTACTGACATAATTTTGTCCTCCTTTTTGTTAAACCACCGCAAGGTTTCGACTCACACGCACCACACTATTTAGTGCACACGGCACGCATAATCTACCCTGCGTGAGTTTTTGACTGAGAAAGTATATCACTATTTTATAAAAAATGCAATACTTTTTTGTTAATTATTTTCCAAATCAAAGCAATATTTTTTATATCGTAAATACTGACTGATTTTTTTCATTCTGACCTCGCGAGCATAATCATTTATCACAAACGAACCATTATCGCGCATTGAAATAACTACAAGCTCGCGAACTCCTTCGGGCAAATCTCTTAAAGGCAAACGAATAAGATTTTTAGCTTTATCGGGCAATCTGCAAACTGCAAAATCCCCATCCAAATATTCAACAAAAATATCCATAATCAATCCTCGGAATTACTATTCACAACTGAACCGAAGTAATTGTGATTTTCGGGTAATTGTGTGCTATTATTCTCAACCTGGTTGTTCTGCTGAGGAGCAATATCATCAACACTTAACTGTTTGGGCGCTACCGACGATGAATTCGCCTGCATTTCATACCATTGCTCTTTTGTTATAAGAACTT
>JAZSBI010000033.1:0-2725 GCA_045602345.1 Acutalibacteraceae bacterium
TTTGCATAAATATAGCCACCCTCAAGTTCTTCAATCTTGCTTACGTGAGTATGACCATTAAAAAGAATATCACCCTTTTTGATTTTCGGAAGATTCTGAGGATTCATTTTGTGGCCATGAGTAAGGAAGAACATTCTTCCCTTGTGGTAAAAGAAAGCGTATTCCGCAAGAACAGGAAAAGAAAGTACCATTTCATCCACCTCTGCCTCGCAGTTACCTCTTACGCAAAGTATATCCTCTGCCATATCATTGAGAAGTGCTATAACACCCTTGGGATTATATTCTTCCGGTAAATCATTTCGAGGACCGTGATAAAGAATATCTCCCAAAAGAACTAATTTTTCACATTTTTCTTCTCTGTATTTTTCAACTAATTGTCGGCAGTATTTCAAAGAACCGTGAATATCGGATGCAATCATAATTTTCATAAGAATATCTCCTTTTGTTTACTGAAATAATCATAACACAAAATGATTAAAAACACAAACAAATAACCCTGTTTGATTTTGCAAAACAAAATTAAACAGGGTTAAAAATTTTATTTTTTCTTTTTGGAACCGAAAAAGCCTTTTTTTTCTTCAGGCTCAACCGCCTTTGCACCCATTGCGGTGTTAAAGTTCATAAGTGCATCCTTCTGCTTTTCATTAAGGTTTTTGGGAACCTCAATGTTAACTCTTATAAGCTGGTCGCCTCGTCTTGTAGAATTGAGCACCTGAATACCTCTGCCCTTTAACTTAAAAATATCACCGGGCTGAGTGCCTGCAGGAAGAATATATTCAACCTGACCGTCAATAGTAGGAACTCGGAGCTTGTCACCCAAAGCCGCCTGAACGAAGCTGACTGTAACATCATACCACACATTGTAACCGTCACGCTCAAAGAAGGGATGGGGTTTAACAATAACTCCAACTCTCAAATCGCCTGCCGGACCACCGTTTGCACCTGCGTTACCCATATTACGAACTGTAAAAATCTGTCCGTCATCAATACCTGCAGGAATTGTAATCTCCTGCTTAACGGTTCTTCTGATTCGTCCTGCACCCTTACATCTTGTACAGGGATTGGGGTTGAATGTACCCTTACCTCCACAACGTTGACAGGGCTTTGATGTACTGATAGTGCCGAAAGGTGTTCTCTGCTGAATGTTAATCTGACCTCTGCCGTTACAGTCGGGACAGGTCTGGGGTGAAGAACCCTTTGCCGCACCCGAGCCTGAACATTCATCGCAAACTTCAATTTTCTGGAATTCAACAGTTTTCTTGCAACCCTTCGCAGCTTCCTCAAATGAAATATATATGTTAGTTTGGATATCGCTGCCTCTGCGTGGTGCATTGGGGTTGGAACGAGCTCCGCCACCACCGAAGCCACCGAAGAATGAACCGAAAAGGTCGCCCAAATCAAATTCCATTCCACCGTCAAATCCGCCGAAGCCACCGAATCCGCCACCTTGACCTGCACCATAGCTGGGGTCAACACCTGCAAAGCCGAAGCGGTCATATTTCTCTTTCTTATCGGAATCCGAAAGAATTTCATAAGCCTCGTTTGCTTCCTTGAACTTTGCCTCTGCTTCTTTGTTATCGGGGTTAAGGTCGGGGTGATATTTTTTCGCAAGCTGACGATATGCTTTTTTTATTTCATCAGGTGTGGCGCTTTTGGAAACACCAAGCACCTCGTAATAATCTCTTTTGTCTGCCATAAGTAATTCCTTTCTTGTAGGAACTTATTACTCACCAAAGACGGCTCTTTTTTGAGAACCGTCTTTGAGAATATATTTAACAATTAGTCAACATCTGTGAAGGGTGCTTCTGTGTAGTTATCTCCACCCTGTGCACCTGCGGCATTGGGATCAAAACCTGCGCCCATATTGTTGGGGTCAAAACCCTGCGCACCGCCTGCTGCTTTGTAAAGCTTTTCGGAAATCTCATAGAATTTTGCCTGAAGAGCTTCCTGCTTTGATTTGATGAGCTCAATATCTTCGCCCTTAAGAGCTTCTTTGAGTTCTTCAACCTTAGCGTTGATGTCATTCTTATCTGCTTCGTCAAATTTGTCGCCGTTTTCAGAAACAAGCTTTTCGCATTCAAATACCATCTGGTCTGCGCCGTTGCGGATGTCAACTGCTTCTTTACGTTTCTTGTCTTCCTCTGCGAACTGCTCTGCTTCTCTTACTGCCTTATCAATATCATCCTTGCTCATATTGGAAGAAGCTGTAATTGAGATTGACTGTTCTTTACCTGTGCCAAGGTCTTTTGCAGAAACGTGAACAATACCGTTAGCATCAATGTCGAAAGTAACTTCAATCTGAGGAGTACCGCGACGAGCGGGAAGAATACCGTCAAGATGGAACATACCGAGAGTTTTGTTATCTCTTGCAAATTCTCTTTCACCCTGAAGAACGTGGATTTCAACTGATGTCTGATTGTCAGCTGCAGTTGAGAAAATCTGACTCTTCTTTGTGGGGATTGTTGTGTTTCTTTCAATAATCTTTGTGCAAACACCGCCGAGTGTTTCAATACCGAGTGAAAGGGGTGTAACGTCGAGAAGAAGAAGTCCTTCAACATCGCCACCGAGAACACCTGCCTGAAGGGCTGCACCCATTGCAACACATTCATCGGGGTTAATGCCCTTGTAGGGTTCTTTACCTGTGTAGTTTTTAACTGCATCCTGAACAGCAGGAATTCTTGAAGAACCACCAACCATAAGAACTTTATCAATTTCAGAAACCTTA
>JAZSBI010000034.1:0-2267 GCA_045602345.1 Acutalibacteraceae bacterium
GTATAAGCGTCTTGATAACGGAGGATTTCAATGGCCGAGGTCTGAATCAGAGGCAAGACTCCTGACAAAAGAGCAATATGTATGGTTAATGCAAGGACTTTCTATTGAACAGCCGACGGCAATCCGCAGGGCTGAAAGACATAAAGATATTATTTGAAAGCAAGGCGAAATATCCTTGCTTTTTTCTTTCAAAAGTGCCAATAAACCTTGATTTTATGCGGTTTTTGTGGTATAATTATGACATAGGAAATTACTGAAATGAGGTGCTTTTGCAGTGAATAAAAATACAGAAAATATATCACTTGAAGAAGCACTTGCATACATAAAAACACTCGAAAATAAAGTAACTGAATTAGAACAGAAAAATGCAAATCTTACCGAGCTTATCATAAAAAATCAAAAGAAAATGTTCGGAAAATCAAGCGAACAGATTCAGTATATTGACGGTGCAGAACAGCTATCCCTGTTTAATGAAGCTGAACACGAATATTCTGCAGGTGCAGTTGAACCCACAAAGGAAACGCTGGTTAAAGCACACCCCAGAAAATCAAAGCGTACTAAGGCTGAAATTACAGAGAATCTGAAACACGTTGAGCAGATTTGTGACCTTGAAGATAAAGCTTGTCCCGAATGTGGTGAGGAACTTGTCTGCATAGGCAAGGAGTTTGTTCGCAGTGAGCTTAACATCATTCCGGCACAGATTTTCGTGGTTGATATTTACAGAAAAGTCTACAAATGCGAGAGTTGTGCCGATGACGAATACACTCCCATATACAAAGCAAAACCACCCGTCCCTGTAATGAAGAAAAGCATGGCAACACCCGCAACTGTTGCATACGTTATGCAGCAGAAATATCAGCTGGGTATGCCCTTGCATCGTCAGGAGCAATACTGGAAAGCTGAGGGTGTGGAACTATCCCGAACCACCCTTGCCAACTGGATTATCCGAAGCTCCAAATGGTTTGAAAAGCTTTGGGAATATATGCTCAGGATATTACATGCTGATTATCTGATTAATGCAGATGAATCACCGCTGAGAGTGCTTAAACGCGATAGCAAGCAAGTAGATGGGCAGTCGAGAATGTGGGTTTTCTGCTCAGGTAAATATTCAGAGCATAAAATGGCTTTGTATTATTACCATGCAACCCGTTCGGCAAAGGTTGTGGAACAGATACTCGGGGATTATCCCGGTTATCTGCAGGCTGATGGCTGTGCGTCCTACAATGCGGCTAAAGAAGCAATTCATATCGGTTGCTGGGCACACGCACGGCGGAAATGGACGGATTGTCTGCCCAAAGGCATAGATGAGAAAAATTCAAAAGCAGCACAGGCGCTTGGACTGATTGAGCAGATTTTTGCCACAGACAAGGGCCTTGAAGGTATGCCTGAAAACGAAATAAAAGAGAAAAGAAATGCAATGCTCAAACCTCTCATTGATAATTATTGGAGCTTTCTTGAAACCATTGATGCTCCGAAGGGTTCAGGAATTTACAAAGCTGTACAGTATTCTGCAAATCAAAAGAAACAGCTTAACAACGTACTCCTTGACAGCAGAATTGAGCTTACCAATAATCTTGCGGAGCGTGCGATAAAACCGTTCGTTGTAGGCAGAAAAAACTGGTTGTTTTCAGATACTGACAAAGGTGCGGACGCCAGTGCAAGGTGCTACAGTATTATTGAATCGGCAAAGACTAATAACCTCAATGTTTTCGGATATCTGACACATCTGCTGACTGAACTTCCAAAACTCGGAGAAGAACCAACAGATGGACAGCTTGATTTGTTGTTGCCTTGGTCAAATGCTTTGCCTGATTATTGCAGAATGGAGAAATGAAATGGCGAAAAAGAAATATGGTGAAAATATTTCATTTATGATGGAATTCGTGCGAAAATTTATTGATGGTGAGTTAAGCAGATTTGATATTAATTGTGATTTTAATTATCATATCATTCAGCGTTATGATGCAATGTATGATGAAAATCCTGAAATCGCCGAAGTAATCGGCATGGATATGGGCGACATTGTTGATAACAGTGACAACATGACCGACAATGAACTCAGAGATGCTCTTTGCGAACCTTATGATTTGGTTATGGATATTATTAACGGCAAGACTTGGTGACCTTGCCGGTTTTTTATTTATATTAGACACGGGATTATCGGGCGGATACTATAATTCTATAAAAAGGAGCAATATATGATTAAAATACTTATTATCTTTGCCTTTTGTGTTCTGTTTAAATTTCAATATAATTTTCTCAGATAT
>JAZSBI010000035.1:0-4985 GCA_045602345.1 Acutalibacteraceae bacterium
CACTCTATATAATCACCTAAGTTAAAGGGTGTAGAATGTTTTGACTTTATCTTTTTCTTGAAAGTATTGTTATCTGTATCCTTAATAATCAACATTTCAAATGGTTCTCCGTTTCGCTTTACAATGTGATAATCAATCGTATCTGCAAATCGATCGTCAACGTGCTTGTTAAGTAGGTATAAATCGACCTCTTGTTTGCTTTTTGAACCATATGTATTGTTGATTTTTTGGAAGTAACTTATATCCATATAAGCACCCCCATTACTCGTCATACTGGCTGTAGTTTATTAACTTCTTCTTGCCAGTTTTTCTGTCTACAGACGAATACTGAGATATCTTACCGATATTCTCCGACTTAATTCCGTTTACCATATCGGTAAAGGTTTTACGTTCAGAAGCAGGGGAGAATTGGTTTAAGTCAGAAGGAGTCATTGCAATCTTAAACGCCTTTAAAGTTACAAAATCTCTTTCAAAATAAACTTCTCTCATTAAGTCGGTAAGCAAGCCAATCTCTTTATTTGTCAAAACAAAGTTAAACTCTTGAAGTTCTTCGTCATAGTCGAAAAAGTCAACATCCGGCACACACTCATCTGTCAACTTTTCAACTGCTTCAAGAAGATATCCATTTGCCTGTTCTCTCGCCAAAGACATTGCTTCGCTAAAATCAACATTGTAATAGGCAAAGAAATCTCTGTCTTTCTCAATTTTGCGAAAGAACTTAGCAATTATTTTTTCAAAAGAAGTTGACATGATAAGCAGTCACCTCCTACTGTGTCTTTTTAGGTCTACCAGCCTTTTTCGGCTGACTATTTTCTGATTCGTCAGTATTTTTATCTTTCGCAGTATCCGAATTGCCCTGCATTGCCATCATCTGCTCCATCATTTTCTGCATATTTTCCATTTGAGCACGAAGTTCATCGTTCTGCTTTTTAAGAGAATCAACTTCATCACTTGCAACAGGAATAGTCGCATCTTTAGGCTTGATAACAATTTCAGTATTTCTAATACCACGTCTTAACTCTTCGGAACGAGCTTTGATAATATCCTGAACTCTAAGAGAAATGTCTTTGTCGGGAGTGTTTTTAAGACGAGTAAACACACCTCTGACCATATCAAAGATACCGCTATCTTTAATACCTACAAGTTTGTTCAGCTTTTCAACAGTAGGGTAGAGAATAATATCCTCAACCTCTTCGATAGTAAACAACTCTCTCCAATTGTGGATATTGAGAAGATTTTCATAAACTTCCTGCTCAATATCTTCAGGAAATCTTAAAATACCATTTTTGAAAGCAACAGAATTACCATTGATATAAATAATCTCATCAACTGTCAGTGGGAAAACTGTTGGTGTTTTACTGTCGATAGCGGGTTCAATAGTATAGCTATCGTGTCTTGTAGATACGGTAACGACATTCTCATTATAATTAAGCAAGTTAATCGTTTTCATATCCTTAATTGCCATATATTCAAATCATCCTTTTCTTAATAAAGTGGGAGAGGCGTTAACCTCTCCCCAAAACAAAAGCCAAATTATTTCGCCATTGTAATCTTAGCAAGCTTTTCGATATCGTTAATGCAGTAACCATATTCAAAGCCTGTAAGCTTAACGTTAACCTTTTCAGCATTGTTGTCCATTGTTTCGTAAACTCTGATATCACCCTTCTGGTCAAGTGTACCAATCTTACCTGCAACACCGAAGATCTTCTTGTCAGGAAGAAGTTTTTCGCCATTTGCAAGTTTCTTAGCACCAGAGATAGAAGCGATGTTGATACCATCGTTAAACTTAACAAGACCATATCTGTTGAAGTCATCCTTCATAGCTTCAGAACGATATTCAGTTGCACCACTCATTCTACCAAGAGCCTGAGCATACTTAGAAAGAGTAATTGCAACAGGTGCAGAATCTCTGTCTAAAAGGTAAAGGCTGAAAGCATCCCAAGAAGCAAGGGAAGGAGCAGAACCAGTTTCAGCAATAGCCTGTTCACCGCCTGTAATAGCAAGGTCAACTGCGTTAAAGATGTCGTAGAACTGCTTATTTCTAAGTGCTTCAACAGCGTAGTTTGTAAGAGTAGCAACAGACTTAAAGCCGTTACGTCTCATTTCAACATAAGGAAGTTCAAACTCTACCTGAGCGTGCTTCCAAGTAGGCTTAAGAATCTCAAAGTCAATGTAAGACTTGTCCACATTACCGCCAATAACAGCGTCGTGAGCTTCAAGAGTATTCTTAGGTGTCTTTGTTACTTCGTAGTCATCAAACTCACCGATATTACCTCTGTCAAACATTCTGTCAAGAAGTTCATCGGGAGCGTTGTAGATTTCGTCGTTAACTGTACGTCTGATGAAAGATGCAATTTCGCAATCCTTGTCATTACCATTAGAAGCAATCTCTTTTACCCAAGCATCGCAAACTTCAGAAACTTCTTTTTCCTCAGCAGAAAGATTTCTGTTGTATGTAATTTTCTGAGCAATGTCAAACATCTGACCGTCTTTATTCATTAATTCAGCAATTTCTGTTTTCAACATTGATAAATTCCTCCTTTATTAAATTAGTCAATCACTTCAACAACGTGAAGGTCGTGTCTGTCGATTTTCTTTGTGCCACGATATACAAAGCGTGTTGCACTTTCAGACTTAGCAAACTTACCATCTGTGCCAACAGCAAGATAATCACCTGCTACAGCACCTGTAGTAAACTGGTCTGTTGCATATCTTTCAGCCTTTACAGGAGCGATAAGCTTAACGCCCTCGTCAGCCTTGATATTCATAAACATATCTTCGTAATCAGAAAATTCACCAAGACCAGCGTAAACGCCCTCAGCTCTCTTTTCCTTTGTTACAAAGAAAATACCCTTATCTGTAGCTTCTTCGGGGAAGGCAGCAGTGTTTGTTGTGTAATCTTTAACAACACCCATACCAACAACCATAGCTACAGCAGCTTTGTTCATAGCATCATATACTTTTCCAGTAGTTGTCTGCAATTCTCTTAACATTTAAAATTCCTCCTTATTTACCAAAGTAATCTTTCATAATTGATTTAACATTCATCTGTTCATCTTCCAAACCATCAAGATTTGTAGATGCAGTTTCTGTTTCATTTTCTGTTTCTGAAACTTCAGTTGTATTCTCGCTCAAAGAAGCAATATATCTGTCTGCAAGAACAGCCTTTAAAGACTTCTCATCAAGAGCATCTACAAAGCCTTTAAGTTCTTCAGAAGATTCGATTTCTTCTTTTGTAATATGACCGGACTTAGTGATAGAAGAGATAAGGGTATCTTTCTTTTCTTTAAGTTCTGCCTCAATTCTTTCCTGTTCTGCTTTTTCAAACTTATCCTTAAATGGAGTAAGTTCACTGATAGTAGCATTGAGTTTTGTAATCTCTTCGCCTGATTTGATAATTGCATCAGCCTTTGTTGCGATATCGGCTTCAAGCTCAGCAATTTTTGTGTTAACTTCAGCGATACTAACTGTAAGTTTTACATTTTCGGGTTCTGAAACTGTGATAGTATCGTTGTCAACTGTGTAAGTCATACGAACAAAATCAAGTTCAGATTCACGGTCATCAACTTCAAGCCAAACTTCTTTTTCAACAGGGAAGTGGAACGAAATCCAACACCATTTGTCAAGCTTTGCTCTACAAGCTTCACGAATTTTCTTTCTCAAATCATATTCTGTAAGCTGAGAAATTTCTGTTTTAGTTTCGGTTGTCTCGGTAGAAGTTTCTGTTGTTTCGGCAACAGGAGTTTCTACAACAGTGTTTTCTACATTTTCAGCAACAACCCGAGTTACATCATTTTTCTGCAAATCGTTATCCTCCTTTGCTTTATTTTCAATATCTAAACCATGACTTATAATGTCTTGGGATAGTGCTTCAGCAACTAACAAGCATTCGTTTTCGGTGCTTGAAAGTGACAGTGCTTTTGCATCCACTCCGTAAGAAGGGGTTGCAAATTCATAACCGAGCAATGTATTTGCTAAGAACTCATAATCTGTAACACGCTTTATGCCATCGTTAAACTCGTATGAAGATATAAGAATTTCCCAACTGCCAAAAAGTTTTCCCAATGAAAAAAGCCGCCTTACGGCAGCCACACAATTCTCATATCTCTTCCATATTCTGTATTTGGCGTACAAACAAGGTAAATTCTTAATAGTTCCATGAACATTTACGTCAGCATTTTCAATGTATACCTCGGTGTGTGTACCGATTGACTCAGTTCCAAATGTTACATTGCCGTTTTCGTCCTTATACATCTCATGACCGCTAAAAGTAGGTAGCCCCGCAATGTTTGTTCTGTATTTTGCCTGTACGGGCATATTTACAAGAGTTTGGGCTTTATCTTCTGCGTTCTCCGATGGTAAAAGAACTCCGTTTGCATTTGTGTCGTCGTAATAACATATCCTACTTGTCAACTCCAAATAGGTTTTGCTTTCAGATATCTCAACAACTTCACTTGCTAAAATTATATTTTCTGTATTCACTTAATCACCACCTTGTTCACCAAGAAGAATTCCCTGTTGATTAAACAACTCTTGAGCCAATTCCTCTTGTGTATGTTTGTTTGTATATTCAATATCCATTTCTTTAATTGAAAGGACGCCAACATTATCGTCAGCGTCCCCATTTGAAGAAAGGATGAGTTGAATGTGTTTTTGACAACAAGGACACTTAATTTCAATCATCATTTCAATGTCTCCTGTCTGGTCTTATCATAGCTCTGTTTCGCCTCGTTTTTGCTATTGGCAGGTCTGCCGCCCTTGTTTTCGGTTTCAGTAATTTCACCCCTACCACTTGAAGTATAAGCAGTTTGTCTGCACTTGAAGATTTCCTCATAGCCTTCTTCATTTTCACGGACACGTTTGAGCTTTTCATCTCTAACATCCATTCCAAGAAGTCCAAGGCTTGTCTCCATAGAGCCATTAAAGATGGTGTATAATGTAGTAGCAAGACTCTTACGAAGTTCAAAGTCAAGAACTTCGGTGTC
>JAZSBI010000036.1:0-2282 GCA_045602345.1 Acutalibacteraceae bacterium
TTCAAGTTGAGTGTCTTTTGCTTCGTCTATTGTGCAGTCGACTGCGAAAGCTTTACGGCTCTCGATGTGACCTTTTGTTGTGTCGAAGTGTGAGTTACCTGGAACGATGTCACCGTTTTTCACTAAGTGGCTGAAGAGAACATTTTCAGCAGCACGGCCTTGGTGTGTTGGGATAACATATTCAAAGCCTGTGAGGCGTGTGATGACTTCTTTAAGACGGAAGAATGAAGATGAACCAGCGTAGCTTTCGTCGCCCATCATCATAGCAGCCCATTGACGGTCGCTCATAGCGCCAGTACCTGAGTCGGTCAAGCAGTCGATATAGACTTGATCTGCTTTGAGGTTAAACAAATTGTAATGAGCTTCTTTCATCCATTGTTCGCGTTCTGCGCGAGTGCTTTTCTTGATGGGTTCAACCATCTTAATTTTCCAAGATTCTGCAAATGGTAATTCCATGATATTTATTTTTTATTTATGTTAATAATTGTGAATTCTTTTTCTATGGACACATTCGATGTGTACCTAAACAATTAGTCCTTAACGAATCTTCTGACGATATTTCCATTATCAGTCTTTATGCTGATGAAATAAACGCCGCTGTTTAATTCAGCAACATCAACAGCGTTTACAAAGTCTGCAGACTGTAGATTGCAGACCTTAGTCTCTTTTCCGTAAATATCGTAAATTGAAACTTCTTTTACGTTAAGTTCTGTTGCAAGGAATAATTTGTCCTGAACAGGATTAGGATATACATTGAATGAAGGTGTAATTTCTTCTACTGCATTGTCTTCAATAATGACGGTACATTTTTCTGATGCTTCAGATTCTGTCTTATCATTAAAAGCCACCACATAAAATTCCAGTGTACCTGCATTGCTTGATCCAACGATGTATGTTGTGCCACTTGAAAAGCCTAAGTGAAAATCAGTTGCGGTAGCAGTATTAACAAAAACATCATAAGCATCTGCGCCTTCAACGGCATCCCACATCATTGTCACTCTGTATTTGTAGTTGTAACCTGGAACATCTTGTTCAACGATTGATCTAAGGTTTGTTGGAGGGAGTAATTCTGTTGGTGCTACTGTTTCTTCTGCTTCAATTAATTTCATAACTGGCTTTTTATCGTAAATTGCCAAGCATTCTCCGACTGGATATTTTGCGAAAGCAGTATCTGTTTCGCTTGCTGTAAACATAACAGAAGTAGAATCATCATAGCATGAGTATCTCAAATGACCATTGCTCAAATTCCAATTTGTTGCTGTCTTTGAAATAACAACTGCCAAATTCTTCTCACCGCCATAATTAAAAAGTGTATCTAACTTAAAAGTCTCCCATTTATCATCACCCAAGACTACATTTGTTCCCGAATAAACCAATGTAAGTTCGTCTTCAGCTGTCCATTCTGATTTATTTGCAAATTCAGATTTTGTTGTTTCTGCGAGATAAATTTTGATTTCATCTACCGTAAGTTGCTGTCCATCTACTGTATTAAATGCAATGCTGTCAATGTTACATGCTTTTCCTATTTCGCTTGCTTCATAAATCACTTCACACCATGAATGAGGATATGAAGTCACAAAAGGTGCAACATTTTTAGCATCTGTACCTTTTCCGACAATAATCTCATCAGCTTTGACAGTCAATGGCATTAACGCCACTATCATAATAATTGACAATAAAAACTTCTTCATAATTCGTATTTGTAATATTAAACTTTTTCGTTCTACAAAGATAACACTTTTTTATAAAAAAACGCATCAACCACAACTTATTTTTTGTGATTGACGCGTTTCAACTGAGATTCTAAAATTTAAAAAGAGACGCATCAACATTCTTTAATTTTAAAAGTATTGTCGATACGTCTCTACATATTTATCACGGACAATGTCTGTCAACTATTGCCCGTTGTCTGTTGACCTTTTACTTCTTCAATGGCTCTGCCAATTTAGCTGCCAAGAATTGTCTGTTCATTCTTGCGATGTTGGTTACAGAGATGCCTTTTGGACATTCTGCCATACAAGCGTAAGTGTTTGAACAATTACCGAATCCGAGTTCGTCCATTCTTGCCACCATCTTCTGTACTCTTTCGTAAGTTTCTACCTGACCTTGTGGTAACAAAGCGAGTTGTGAGAACTTAGCTGATACGAAGAGCATAGCGCTACCCTTTTTACATGTTGCCACGCAAGCGCCGCAGCCGATACATGAAGCAGCGTCCATAGAGAGGTCAGCGTCATGTTTGTTGACAGGTATTGCGTTAGCGTCTGGCACACCGCCTGTACGTA
>JAZSBI010000037.1:0-9647 GCA_045602345.1 Acutalibacteraceae bacterium
GAAAAATCATCTTCAGGCAATTCGCAATATGACGGATGATGAAAATATTATTGAATATTTAGAACGATTGTCTGCTGATTTGAATAAGTATAGCCGTCAAGCTTCAAGCGGCAATCACAATCTTGATGTTATAATTAATAAATATGTAACCGAATGTGAGATTAAAGGTATTAGCTTTGATTATGATGTAAGGTTATCTAACCTATCGGGTGTTCAGATGTTTGACCTTGTTTCTATTCTCGGTAATCTCCTTGATAACGCTTTAGAATCTGCCGAAAAATCTACAGGGAAATCAATTCATCTTCAAACAGACCATAGAAATACTTACGATGTTATCATAGTAACTAATAGTTGTGATACCAAACCCGTTACTCAAGGCAACAGCCTTAAATCAAGTAAGGCTAATAAAAAACAACACGGCTTGGGAATAAAAAGCATAAAATCCGCCCTTGAAAATTACAGTGGCGATTATAGCTGGGAGTACGATGAAGAAAACAAAGAATTTATTTCAACAGTAATGATTTTAACTAAATAATTTACAGCTTAAATGCACCCGACTCAATAATGTGTCAGGTGCATTTTTCTGCGTTTTGTATCGCTTTTTATTACATTTTCGGCATTTGCAAAGATTTTTTTCAGTCTAAATGTATAATTAATTTAGAACAAAAAAGTAGATGTTTTTAAATACACCTCTCTGGTTTAAGAGAGGCTGGAACTGCCTTTAACTTTTTGCTCTCTTCTGCAAAGTGATGTCTTTACGGGGCGACCCACCACCATTCCGCATGAACATAAAAATAAAGGTAAGCATATTTACACAAAATATACTTACCTAAAACAATATAACTTATTCAAGAATGGTCCCCCTCCCTATTTTGTCTGCGACAAAACAGGGATGATAGGCTTCGCAATACTTTTACATACTAGCAACTGGTAGCTATTCGCTATATGCTTTAATTTTAATTTAACGCAACCCTTGTGAAAAGGCGTTTCATTTCTTGTGCTAAAAGGTGTCGTTCTTCTGCTGAAATTGAAACCTCAACTTCAACAAGCTCTTTTGCGGTTTTTTGTGCTTCATATAGGATTCTTGTATCGGTCATAAGGTTTGCAATTCGCATATCGGGAAGACCATGCTGACGGGAACCGAAGAAATCACCGGGCCCACGCATTTCAAGGTCTTTTTTAGCTATTTCAAAGCCATCAGTGGTTCGACACATTGTTTCAAAACGGTCAACCGCCTCTTCGTTCTGTGCATCGGAAAGCAAAATACAGGTGCTTTCCTTGCTACCTCGACCAATTCGTCCCCTTAACTGATGAAGCTGTGAAAGGCCAAAACGCTCTGCATTTTCTATAACCATAACAGTTGCATTCGGTACATCCACACCAACCTCAATTACAACAGTTGAAATAAGAAGTTGAATTTCACCTGAATAAAAACGGGACATAACCGCATCTTTGTCCTTGGGTTTCATTTGTCCGTGAAGAAGACCCAAAGTGCAATCAGCAAAATAGGTTGATTTTAAATAATCGTAATATTCCGTTGCAGGAACAAGGTCGCTGTCACTTTCAGAAACCAAAGGACATACTATATAAGCCTGTTGCCCTGCAGCTATGTTTTTTCTTATATAATTATAAATTCTTTCGTGATAGCTCGTGGGTACGTGATATGTCTTGATAGGTTGCCTGCCCTTTGGAAGTTCATCAAGAACAGAAATATCAAGGTCACCGTAAATCATCATAGCAAGGGTTCTGGGTATTGGGGTTGCAGACATAACAAGGGTATGGGGGTTATTACCTTTGCCGGAAAGAGTTGCTCTCTGCCCTACACCGAAACGGTGCTGTTCATCGGTAATAACAAGACCTAAATTATCAAACTCCACATCATTCTGAATTATTGCGTGAGTTCCCACAACAATATCGCATTCTCCGCTTTGGAGCTTTTCTCTTATAATTCTTTTATTCCTTGCGGTAACAGAGCCTGTCAAGAGCTCAATATTAATATCATTACTAAAGAAATTTGAAAGAGTTTTAAAATGCTGATTTGCGAGAACCTCTGTTGGTGCCATTAATGCTGCCTGAAAACCGTTTTTAACTGCATTATACATTAATGCCGCTGCAACCGCAGTTTTACCTGAGCCAACATCACCTTGCAAAAGTCTGTTCATTTGCTTATTGCTTTTCATATTTTCCACAGCTTCAGCTACAGCCCTTTTTTGGGCATTGGTAGGCTCAAAAGGAAGAGTGTTGTAAAATTCTTCCGTATAGTCATTTTCAACAGGAATTGAACTTCTGCTGCCACCCTCTGTTTTTTCGCACAATAAACCCATTTGCAAAAGAAGAAGCTCTTCAAAAATAAGTCTTCGCTTTGCAAGGGCAAGCTGTTCTTCACTTTCAGGAAAATGAATTGCTCTTAAAGCATCCTCAAAGCCCATAAGACGATATTTTTTTACGATGTATTCAGGGATTATCTCCTGAATATTTCCTTTTATCTCATTCAATGCTGTTTCCACAAGTCTTTCAGTTGTTTTTGAAGGCATTGAAGCTGTTGCTTTATAAATAGGGCGTATTCTTTGCTTTTCAAGAGATTTTTCAAATCTTGGCGAAAGCATAGCTTTGTTATTGTATTTATCTAAAGTAATTTTACCAAAGAATAAATATTCCTGGTCTTCAACAAGCTGGTCTTTTACATACTTATTATTAAAGAATGTAACATTTATATAATCACTACCATCGGAAATAACGGTTTTAACAATAATTCTGCCACCGTTAATTTTAACAACCTGAGGATTTTGAGCAACAACAGCCCTTACACAGATATTTTCGTTAATCTGCGCATCTCTTAAGGCTGTTGTATTGTTCCAATCCTCATACGCTCTGGGATAATTTCTTAAAAGGTCACCTATGCTGTAAATGCCCTGCCTGGCAAGAGTTTTTGCCCTTGCCTCGCCTACGCCTTTTAAAAACTGAATTCTTGTGTCGAAATTAACCATATAATCACCAATTGTAAAACTATTATAACAGGTAATCCTATCATAAAGCTTTTGTGCTTAGTTTTATGTCGTATTTTGAGCATTGTCAAAAATTCTGCTAAGCTCCCACCTAATACCGCTAATAAAAATAAGATTTTTTCAGGTACCCTGTGTTTTGTCCATCTTTTTGCAGCTTTTTTATCATAAACAGTAACAATGCAAGTAAATAAAGAAATAACTGCAAAATAAATAAAAATGTACTCCATTTAGCTTTCACCTTTAGAACATTTGTTCTACGATATAGTACCATAGTTTTATTTATATTTCAAGATAAAAATGAACACATTTAAAAGTTTTCGTCTTTTAAATGTGTTCATAATTAATTTATTCGGTAACTACACCTTTTTTAAGAATTACGTTTGCATAAAGTGCCATTTCGCTTGTTGCAATAATAGCATAAGCTTTTTTTGCCTGATCATAGAAAGCAAAACGCTCAATTTCACTCATTTTTGTTTCACCATTGTGTTTATTAACAATTTCCTGATACTCTGCCCAGATAACAGGTGTAGGATCGCCCTTTGTAGTCTGCATAAGCATAACAGGACTGTCAACATAAGTATCGAGGGGCATAAGCTTCAAAATTGCATCAAGGAGCTCAGGAACATTATGTCCGTCGCAACGAATGAGTCTTTGTGCATTGGAAGCAGCAGGGAAATTACCGTCACCGATAACAATTTCATCGCCATGACCCATTTCGTCAAGAATTTTGAGAAGCTCGGGTGAAATGATATTTGGAATACCTTTTAACATAATTTTTCCTCCTTATTTTTTCTGAACACGAATGTCAGAACCAAAAAATTCTATTATTTCAAAAGCATTGAGTCTTGATGCAACACGCTCGCCATATCTGTTTTCAAAAGCTTTTTTATCAAGATTTGAAATTATAATCATAGGCTTACCCATCAAAACTCCATCATCAATTATTTCATTGATTACCGAACAGGCAAAAGGTGTTTCATATTCTGCACCCAAATCATCGATAATAACAAGGTCGTTTCTGTTAAGCTCTTCTATTAAATCGCCTTCGCCTTTGCTATAACTCTCAGCCTGTACCTGTTTTATTATTTTTCTTGCAGAATTATAATAAACGCTGTAACCATTAGCTGTAAGTACGTTGAAAACAGAAAGTGCCAGGTGGGTTTTTCCAAGTCCTGTACCACCACTAAAGAAAAGGCTGGGACTTTCAGGACGGAAATTTTCTGCATAATCCTTAAGCATTGCAAAAACGCCACGCATAATATCTCTATGAGAAAAGCCGTTCAGCTCAGGATTTTTAATTTCACTGTAATACTTTAAATCAAAAGTATCAAAGGTTGATTTTGCAAGAACCGGACTGCAATTGAGATGTGAAATGGAAATTTTTTGCAACAACGCCAAATGACATTCGCAAAGCTTTCCTTTGTAAATTCCTGTATCTTCGCATTTTTTACAAGTGTATGGTACATCAAGATAATCCTCAGGGTAACCTGCTTGCTTAAGTAATTGCCTTTTCTTTGCCTGTGCTTCAAGGTTTGTTTTTGCAATTTGTGAAATGTCTACCCTCTCGCCACCGGTGCCAATACTTTTAATAACCGACAGTGCAGAGTTTTTCATAATATTCTCAATCTCTGTAAGTTGCGGATATTTTGCAGCAAATTCTTTACGTCGCATCTGAGCAATTTCTTCTGCACGGACACGGCGTTCCTTCAATTCCATTTCCGCCTTAGAATAAATTATTTCGGAGTATTTCATCAGGTTTCCTCCTCATCTGCATATTTTTTTATCCAGTTAAGGACACTATTCTTTCCAATTTCTTCAGTTTCGTAGGTTTTCTTAACCTCTTTAGGCAAAATTTTCTTTTCGCGGGCAAGAGCTTCTTCAGGAGATTTAATTCCCGATTGAACAAATTTCTTCAGCATTTTGTTTGTATCGCCAAGTATTTTTTTATTTTTTTCCAAAGCATACTTTATAAGCTCTACTGAACAATCCCATTCAACTGCCCAAGTACGCAAAAATTTTGCAATACGTGTTGTGGGTATGTCACCGGAAAATCCGGCAGTTTCTTTGACTTCAACAAATACTTTCTGTATTTTTTCTAAAGCCAATAATTCTTCTTCCACAAGATCTAATGAATCTATGCCTCTTTTAGCCCAATCCTCTGCCCTGCTTTTTATAGAAGATGATGATGTTTTGCCTTCATTTTTCTGATGTTGCAGAAGTGTTAAAATAACCTCAGGTGGGAACCCGTAATAATCATAAATCAAAACTATAAGACCTTGGGTATCGAAACCAAAAGTACCCAAAATACTTTGAGCTTCCTTACAAATTAAATCCAAATTAGGTTCCTGAGAAAGTCTGAGCGCAATTTCCCTCTGAGTAGGCATTTTAACGGGAAGACTTTTCACCTTAATAGTTTTTTTCTCTACTTCAGGTTCTTTTTCTATAGAAACCGATTTTGCATTTCCAATAGTTGCTTTAATCGCTTCTTCGGAAACAACTTCGTCTGTTATTTCAATAATTCCATTACTCTCCCAAAAGTCAAGGCAGTCAAGTACATCACCTTCTGAAAGGCCTGTACACATACTTATTTGCCTTGCATCGGCAGTACCTTCAGGATTTCTGAGAATAAAAAGCAAAACCTTAAAACTTGCCGCAGGGGCAAGTTTTAAGTGCTTATCTATAATGTCTGTGGGTACAGCAACCGCACCATTCACATAACTACATTTAATTTTAATCATTATTCCGGAAATTTCACAATGACACCGATGCTCTTACCGGCAACATATTTAGAAATATCTTTCAAATCAATATCTTTGGAAAGTGATCTACCTGCAACAAGGTAACCGCCGTTTGTACCAAGGCAAATTGCATTTGCACTTTCGTTGTTTGTTCCGCCAAAGGAACGTGCCCAGGAAAGTTCACCATATTTGTCGAATGAGGCAATAACGATATCTTCACCGCCTCTTGTTGTTACGCCCTTAAAGTCACGTGTAGAGGAGTTACTTGAACCTGCAGCAATGAATGAACCATCTTCTGTTTCAACAACACAGGTTAAATCATCATCATTCTGTCCTCTGAAAACTTTTGCAAAAATAACGTCCAGATCAGAATCTAACTTGAAAATGTATGAATCATAACCACCTCTTGAAGCAAGGTCTGAAACAAACATACTATCTGTTGAACCGGCATCAGATGAATTGGATTTACCAACAACGGCAACTCCACCATTTTTACAAGCAGTAATACCTTTGAAGGATTCTATTCCGCTTCCGCCTATACGTGCAGTTTTAACATACGTACCGTTACTTGAAAACTTGGAAACACCACTGTCTGCAGAACCCAAGCCATCAAACAAAATACCTGAATAGAAGTTACCTATACAATAAAGGTATCCGTCTGTACCTTCAACAACTCCTGCAAAAGAATCCTTGTCACCGCCAACAATATTTTTCCAGGCAAGTGTACCGTCTGCATTGTATTTAACAATAGCTGCTGCAGACTCATATGCGGGTTTACCAAAGCCCTTGGCGTCACCGTCATTTGTACCAACTGAACCTGCTACAACAATTCCGCCATCCTTAGTCAAAGTACCACCATTGAAAAGGTCAACGGTTGTTGTACCGAATTTTTGGAACCAAAGCTGTTCGCCTTTTTCGTTAAATTTAAAAACTGCTCCGTCATAATAGCCCTTACCATTAGCACCGCCAACATTCTTGCCATAGCCAACAGCATAAAAACCGCCATCATTTGTAACTACCAAATCAGTAATAACTGTTATACCCTTTTTGGTACCCAAAGCATTTTGCCAAACAATGTTGCCTGATTTTGAATACTTTGTGAGAACAGTATAGGGAGTTGCATAACCTAATTCTTTATATTTTGCAAAATCTCCGTCTGTAGAGTTTGTTACAATTGCGGTGATATAGCCACCATCACTTAATGCTTCAACACTGGAGAAGTAGTCTGCAGCAGTACCGCCCTGAGATGATTTCCAGTCTGTATCTGCAGAATCAACTATAGCGGGAGTTGATGTAATTTCAACAATAGTTGTAAATACATTACCTTGCTCATCAACAGAAGTGTTACCACCACCATCAGTAACCGGAACAGCTGTGGTTCCCAAAATAATTGTACCGTCACCTTTAATTGTGGGAGATTCTACAATAACTTGCTGTGTTACTTTTTCGCCGTTTTTATCGGTAACATAATCACCTTTAACATTTGTTACGGGAACATTAACTGTTACATCCTTATACACAACCGTGGTTTGTTTATTTCCGTATGCATCTGTATATTCCTGAATTTCTGTATCAAGAACAACAGTCAAAGGCTCACCATTAGCATCTGTATAAGGAACGCCATTTTCGTCTGTAACAACAACCGGACCAAGAGTTGGAAAATTATTTTTATTTTTATCGCCTTTTTTCAGAACGATTGCAACAACTACCGCTGCTACAACTATTGCAACAATTATAGGAATAAGAATGAAAAGCTTTTTGTTTTTGTTACCTTTTTCGTCACTTGTCTTTTTAGGTACAACTGGAGGAGGCGTCGGGCGCTTAGTCTCGTTTGTACTTTTATTTGATTTATTTTCGTTCATAATATGTAAACCTCCGTGAGAATGAAGCAAATCAATACTTCCTCATGATATCAAAGCATAAATACTCATTGTGGGTATATTCTATCATAAACACTTAGATTTTTCAATGAAAAAAACTGTAATTTAAAATATTCGTTACATATTATATAAAAACTAGTGTTATTTATTATGTAATATCAATAATCTTTGCATTTTACTCAAAAAAATCGTTGTAAACACAAAAATTATGTGCTAAAATACCAAATATAAGTTGCCATAGTATTTTGTAAACAGCTTGGTAGCATTATTTTACAATTTAAAATGTGGAGGAAACTCCGCTGGTCTTAGGAGGAATTCTTTTGAAATCTTACGCTAAAGAAAATATCAGAAACGTGACAATTGCAGGTCACGGTGCAAGAGGTAAAACAACTCTTGCAGAAGCAATGCTCTACATAGCAGGAGCTTCAGACAGACTCGGCAGAGTTGCAGACGGTAATACCGTTCTTGACTTTGATGCTGAAGAAAAGAAAAGAAAAGTTTCAATTTCTTCCGCTATAGCTTGTATAGAATGGCGTGACAGAAAGGTTAATATTATTGACACTCCCGGTCTTTTTGACTTTGAAGGTGCAAGAAGCGAAGGTATCCGTGCAGCTGAAACTGCAGTTATAGTTCTTTCCTGTGGTCACAATGTTGACGTTGGTGCAGAAAAAACTTTACGTATAGCTGGTAGAAAAGGTCTTTCAAAATTTATTGCTGTTTCTAAATGCGATGGTGAAAACCGCGATTTCTATAAAACTCTTGGTGATTTACAGGAAAAATACGGCACAGCTATCTGCCCCGTTGTTGTTCCTTATATGGTTAATGGCGTTGTTGATTGCTATGTAAACTTCCTTCAGAACAAAGCATTTAAATATGATGGCATTAAAGCTACAGAAGTTGCTATTCCTCAGGATGCTCATATTGAGGAAATTTATAATGCATTCGTTGAAGCCGTTGCATCAGCGGACGAAGAACTTATGATGAAATTCTTTGATGGTGAAGAATTCACTCATGACGAAAAGGTTGCAGGTCTTTCACAAGGTGTTGCAGATGGTACTGTTATCCCTGTTTATGCTTGCTCAGGTTACACAGGCGAAGCAGTTGACCTTCTTCTTAACGGTATTACAAAGCTTGCACCCTCACCAAAGGGCGAAGGTGATATCGCTTGTGATGCAAATGGTCCTCTTGCTGCTATCTGCTTCAAGACAGTTGCTGACCCGTTCGTTGGTAAAATGTCTTTCTTTAAAGTAGTTTCAGGTAAAATCACCCCTGCTACAAAGGCTTACAATGCCCGTACTGATGAAGAAGAAAAAATGGGTAAAATCGTTTTCGTTAAGGGTGCAAAACAGGAAGATGCTACTGAAATTACCGCAGGTGATATTGGTGTTGTAACAAAGCTTTCCGGCTTTAAGACCGGTGACACAATGTGCGATGCTAAGAATCCTGTTGAGCTTGCAGGCGTTGATTTCCCTGCTCCCTGCTATTCAATGGCTGTTAATGTTGTTAAGAAGGGTGAAGAAGATAAAGTTGCTTCAGGTCTTAACAAGCTTCAGGAAGAAGACGGTTCAATGAAGTTTTATACCAATAAGGAAACTAAAGAACAGATTGTTTCCGGTCTTGGTGAACAGCATCTTGAAAGTATTGTTTCTAAGCTTAAAAATAAATATGGTGTAGAAGTTAACCTTACCGCTCCCAGAGTTGCTTATAGAGAAACTATCCGTAAAACTGTTGATAAACAAGGACGTCATAAGAAACAGTCCGGTGGTCATGGTCAGTTTGGTGATGTATGGATTCGTTTTGAACCCTATATGGGCGAAGAAGAATTTGTATTCAACTCCGACGAGGTTGTTGGTGGCGCAGTTCCCAAGAACTTCTTCCCTGCTGTTGAAAAAGGCTTACGTGAATGCGTAGCATCCGGTCTTATTGCAGGTTATCCCATGGTTGGCATTAAAGCTTGTCTTCACGACGGTTCTTACCATCCCGTTGACTCTTCTGAAATGGCATTCAAAATGGCTGCAAGAATC
>JAZSBI010000038.1:0-10804 GCA_045602345.1 Acutalibacteraceae bacterium
ATCTGTCGAACGGATTTCTATTGACGAGAGCAAAGATAGGCTTGCAGGATTTCTTCTACTTCATCCTCATTGGGCGTATATCCCTCATATATCTCATTGCAAAGCCATGCATAATAATCCGTTATTGCCTCGATGAAAGAAGTAAGTATCTCTTCCATTGTGCTATGTTCTGTTCTCACAGGGAGACGAATTTCCGGAATGTCCTCGCAATTGCTAAATGTTGGATAGGAGGAAAAATCAGCCCAATAAAACAAATATCCAACCCGTTTACCACTACGGCTAATCAAATAATGATTATATTCAAAATCGACCCACAAGGTAATAGGAATACGATAATTGTTTTCCACCCAAGTTACAAAAGAACGAAGTTCCTGCTCAACATCTGTTGGGATTCTTTTGTCGAATCCAATATTAAATTCTGGCAAGATGTTTTCAGAAACTTTCAGTTCTACTATCTGAGCCTTTTTCCAAACACTGTTTTCAGTCACAGAAAACACCTCCTCGTCAAATTCAAGTTTGTTTAATTCATTTTATCATAATTCATTGCAATTTTCAATGATATATCGCTGACGCGATATGATATACGGCTTGCCGTATGATATATTTGCGCTGCAAATATGATATAATATCCGTTCCTACATACGCGAAGCGTATATCATCGCACGATAGTGCGATATCATATCGAAGATATATCACCCGTTCCGGAAGGAACGGATATCATTGAAAACACCCTCATTGTATCACAATGAGGGTGTTTTCATGGTGGAGACGGTGGGGATCGAACCCATGACCTCTTGACTGCCAGTCAAACGCTCTCCCAGCTGAGCTACGCCCCCGTGTTTATACAATGCTTACGCATTGTGTGATATATCTGCTTCGCAGATGTGATATGTACCTTACAGTACGTGATATTTCGTCTGCGACGAAGTGATATATTTGCCTGTCGGCAAATATTTGATGGGAAGAGTATAGCATTTCGGGTTCTGTTCGTCAATAGAAAATGTGGTAAAAATATTTGCTTTTTTATTAAATTTTTCTTTGTTTTCTATTCCATTTTTTATGTGTATATGATATACTTTTATATGTATAATTAGGTGTATTAGGTGCAATGGCACATAGCATACGGAAGGGTAGAAAAAATGGCAAAAATCATTTCCATTGTTAATCAAAAGGGTGGCGTCGGTAAGACCACTAGTGCCGTGAATCTTGCGGCGGCTTTAGGTGCTCTTGGTAAAAGGGTCTTACTTGTTGACATTGACCCACAGGGTAATACCACAAGCGGTTACGGTATTTCCCGTAAAAATCTTACTGCAACATCTTATGAAATCTTAATTGGCTCGTCAACGGCAGCCTCCGCAGTTATTTCGACAAAATTCCAGGGTGTTGATATTATTCCATCCAACATCAATCTTGCCGGTGCAGAGCTTGAACTTGCGGTTGTTGAAAAACGCGAGGCGGTTCTTAAAAATGCTTTGGCTCCCTTGCAAGCAAATTATGATTTTATTTTCTTTGATTGTCCGCCTTCATTGGGGCTTATAACTCTCAACGCGCTTACGGCGTCTGACAGCTTTTTAGTTCCCATTCAATGTGAATATTATGCCCTTGAAGGTCTTTCACAGCTTATGGCAACAGTAAGAACAATAAAAAGACTTTACAACCCTCTTATTGAGCTTGAGGGTGTTCTTCTTACAATGTATGACGGAAGGCTCAACCTTACCCAGCAGGTTGTGGCAGAGGTTAAAAACTTCTTCCCGAAGAAGGTTTATGCAACGGTTATTCCTCGTAATGTAAGACTTTCCGAAGCTCCCTCGTTTGGTGAACCTGTTATTTACTATGACAGGGGTTCAAGAGGTAGCGAGAGCTATATGGCTCTTGCGGAGGAATTTTTAAAAATGCAGTTATAAGGAGATAAAAAATGGCAACAAAAAAATCCGGACTCGGCAGAGGCTTTGATGCAATTTTTGCCGATAATTCCGTTGAAGATATTTCTACGGGTAACAGTACGGTTAAGGTTAAATTGCTTGATATTGAGCCGAACCGTGACCAACCCCGAAAACAATTTGATGAACAGGCTCTTACAGAGCTTTCTGAGAGTATTGCTCAGCACGGAGTTCTTCAACCCTTGCTTGTAAGACCGATGCCTGATGGTGGCTACCAGTTGGTTGCAGGTGAAAGACGTTGGCGTGCATCCCGTATGGCGGGCTTGACAGAGGTTCCCGTTGTAATTCGTGATTTAACAGATTCACAGGTGGCAGAGCTTGCACTTGTTGAAAATCTGCAGCGAGAAAACCTTAACCCCCTTGAAGAGGCAAATGGTTACAAGGAATTAAGCGATAAATTTGGTTATACCCAGGAAAAAATTGCAGAGATTGTAGGAAAATCCCGTCCTGCAATTGCAAATGCTTTAAGACTTCTTAATTTGCCCCAATTCGTTCAGGATTTTGTGTTGGAAGGAAAACTTTCTACAGGTCATGCAAAAGCGATTCTTACCCTTGAGGATGACAAGTTTAAAATCGACCTTGCAAAGCTTGTTGTAGCAAACGACCTTTCTGTAAGAGAAACTGAAAAGCTTGCAAGAAATATGTCCAAGGCTCCTTCCGTTGGTAAAAAAACAAAAAAACGCAATCCCTATTACGACGAAGCAGAGCTTGCACTTTCAGAGGTTCTTGGCAGAAAAGTAAAAATAACGAAGTCTTCAAAAAAAGGCTCACTTGAAATTGAGTTTTTTGATGATGCAGACCTTAAAAAACTGTTGAAGATTTTTGATAACGAATAACGGAAAAAGGAAATAAGAAAGAAGGATAAGAAAATGATTGATATTAAATTTTTAAGAGAAAATCCCGAAATCGTAAAACAGAATATAAAAAACAAATTCCAAGATAAGAAAATAGGTCTTGTTGACGAGGTTATTGCCCTTGATGCTGAAAGCAGAAAAGTAAAAGGCGAGGCAGATAATCTTCGTGCATCAAGAAACAAAAACAGCAAAATGATTGGTGCACTTATGGCACAGGGCAAAAGTGAAGAAGCGGAGGAAATGAAGAAAAAGGTTTCCGATGATGCTGCTCGCCTTGCAGAGCTTGAAAAAGCAGAGGAAGAGCTTTCCAAAAAGGTTACTGATATTATGATGAATATTCCCAATATCATTGACCCTTCTGTTCCGATTGGTAAAGATGACAGCGAAAATGTTGAAGTAGAGCGTTTCGGTGACCCTGTTGTTTCTGATTTTGAAATTCCATATCACAGAGAAATTATGGAAAGATTTGAAGGTATCGACCTTGATAGTGCAGGTCGTGTTGCAGGTAACGGCTTCTACTACCTTTGCGGTGATATTGCAAGACTTCATTCAGCAGTTATCTCCTATGCAAGAGATTTTATGATTGACAGAGGCTTTACCTACTACATTCCTCCTTTCATGATAAGAAGTAATGTTGTAACAGGTGTTATGAGCTTTGCTGAAATGGATGCAATGATGTATAAAATTGAGGGTGAGGATCTTTACCTTATCGGTACAAGTGAACACTCAATGATAGGTAAATTTATTGACACTATCATTCCCGAAGAAAAGCTTCCTCAGACACTTACCAGCTATTCTCCCTGTTTCCGTAAGGAGAAAGGTGCTCACGGTATTGAGGAACGTGGTGTTTACAGAATTCACCAGTTCGAAAAGCAGGAAATGATTGTTGTTTGTAAGCCCGAGGACAGCCCTTACTGGTTTGACCGGCTCTGGAAAAATACAGTCGACCTTTTCCGTTCACTTGATATTCCTGTAAGGACTCTTGAATGCTGTTCAGGCGACCTTGCAGACCTTAAGGTTAAATCCATAGACGTTGAGGCTTGGAGCCCCCGCCAGCAGAAATATTTTGAGGTTGGCTCTTGCTCCAATCTTTCCGATGCACAGGCAAGAAGACTTAAAATCCGTGCAGGCGGTAAAGATAAAAAATACTTCCCCCATACACTTAACAACACAGTTGTTGCTCCCCCCAGAATGCTTATTGCATTCCTTGAAAACAACCTTAATGAAGATGGTAGTGTAAATATACCTGTAGCATTAAGACCTTATATGGGAGGAAAAGACAAAATTATTCCTACGGTATAAGTGGCGAAGCCACAGTGATATAAATTCCTGGCGAAATTTGCGATATGTGCTGATGCACGCGATATGCTTTCAGCACGATATGTCCCTTCGGGACGAGAAAAGGAATTTATATCATATCGCAACCGAGCAAAGCGAGGTTATATCGTATTTGTGAAACAAATATATCGCACACGCAAAGCGTGTATATCGCCATACAGGAGTTAAAATGAACAATAAAACTATAAAAGAACTATCTGTTGAATTAACCATTGAAATCACCGAAATCTGCGATAGCATAAAAAATAGAGGTGTTTATACACACCAACTTATGCGTTCCTGCTCTTCTATTGGTGCTAATTCTCACGAAGCAAAATATGCCCAAAGCAGAGCCGATTTTATTAATAAGATGGAAATAGCTTTAAAAGAATGCTACGAAACAGAGTATTGGCTTGAGGTTCTATTTGGTGTAAAAGCGATTGATGAAGAAACATTTACTAATCTTAATAATAAATGCGGAAGAATAAGAAGAAAATTGATTGCTTCAATCACCACAGCGAAAAATCAAAGTAACTGAGCGATATAAATTCCTGATGGAATTTGCGATATGTGCTGATGCACGCCATATGCTTTCAGCACTATATGTCCCTTCGGGACGAGAAAAGGATATAATGATGTATAGAGATAAAAGAGAAGATAATTTTAAGAAGAACAAAAGAGATTTTGACAGAAGAGATTCTGACAACAGGGATGATATTAACAGGGATAACGATAATCAGCCCGATAAAGATATAATTTTTGGCAGGAACTCCGTCAGTGAAGCGATTAAGGCGGAACGTCCTCTTGACAGTATTCTTGTTGCAAGGGGAGAGCGTACCGGTTCAATTCCGAAAATTCTTTCCGATGCTAAAAATGTAGATATTCCTGTTAAAGAGGTTGATCGAAAAAAACTCGATTTCATGTGTGGCCACGGAAACCATCAGGGAATAGTTGCAGTTGGTGCGGTAAAGGCGTATTCGACCGTTGACGATATTTTTGCTTTGGCAGAGGAAAAAGGTGAACCTCCTTTTATAGTTATTTGTGATGAAATCGAAGACCCACATAACCTTGGTGCAATCATAAGGACTGCTGAGGCGGCAGGTGCCCACGGAGTTATTGTTCCCAAAAGAAGAAGTGCCCCTTTAAGCTTTGCAGTTTCCAAAACCTCGGCAGGTGCGGTGGAGTTTATGCACGTTGCCAGGGTTACTAATATTCCACAGACTCTTGAAGAGCTTAAAGAACGTGGCGTGTGGGTTTACTGTGCGGACATGGATGGTGAAACCTTCTACAATGCAAACCTTAAAGGTGCCGTGGCACTTGTTATCGGCTCTGAAGGTAAAGGCGTGGGAAGGCTTGTAAAAGAAAAATGTGATGTGATCCTTTCTATGCCTATGAAAGGAAAAATAAATTCCCTTAATGCTTCTGTGGCTGCGGGTATTTTAATGTACGAAATTTCAAAACAGAGAGATATTTAATTAGCTTTTGTGAGGATTAGAGATAATGGCTGATGAGCGTAAAGGACCAAGAAAATGGTCGCTTGAAGAAATTGACGAGCTTCTTCAGGATAGTGGTATGCTTCCTAAGGAGGATGCGATTGAAGAGTCTGCACCTGTAAAAAAGGCGGAGGCTATAAATCCTCGTCCCATTTACAATGAGGAAATCAAGCATAACATCATTTCCGAAGAAAAAGAAGTGTCAGATGGTAGCGGTGAACCCCAGGTTTATGGTTCCTTTGTCAGCGAAAAATACAGAGATAGGTTCTTTAACAGACCAATACAGAACCTTGAAAAAACAGCAGAGCATCAGTTTATTCCCGAAGAGGAACAAAAGTATGAAAGAAGCGGTTTTGTAAAAAAGAAAAGTAGCTTCGAAAGCACTTCCGACTTTTCACCGGTTCCTACTCTTGTGCCCGATGATAAAATAAGCGATGGCGTAGCAACGGAGAAAACTGTTGTTTTCGATGGTGTTGAAACAGAAGATGATGATAAATATCAGCAAGCAAAGACCCGCACAATAGGTCTTCGTTCACTGGCTGTTACAGATGGTAATGCTCATGAACAGGAACTCCCCGGTGAATATGAGGATGCACAGCTTTCTTTTGAAGGATTCCACAACGAAGAGGTAAATGTTGTTGACGAGAAAGAAGTTGAGGAAGAACTCATAAAAAAAAGAAAGGTTAAAGCAAGTACCTTTACTATTACAAGTGATATTTCAGAAGAGGAGAAATCAGAATCTCCAAAAAAATACGGTACGGATGAATATCGTACTGAGGATGATAAGTTTAAGGTGGCTTATTATCTTAAAAAGAAAAAGAATGCATCCTTTGCAGGAGCAATTGTAAGCTTTACTTGTTTTGGCTTGTTGACAGCACTTTCTGTGTTCGCTAAAACATTCCCTGAAACGGAAAATGGTATATTGATAGCCTCTTTGGTTGTTTTGCTTATAACAATTGTGGCTAATAGCAGCCCGCTTCTTGAAGGCTTGAAATCTTTTAAGGGACTGAAATTTGATAGAAATACCGGTTCGGTTATATCAGTATTCGGTGCTCTTTTACAAAATCTTGTGTTCCTTTTTTCTGCAGGACAGCCTTTTGAAAACGGACTGGCTTTACTTTCTGCGGCTGCTGTTTTACCTTTAGCTTTTAACAGAAGTGCAGAGTGTTTTGAATATAAGAGAATATTGGAAAACTTTGAATATATTTCCAATAACGAGCTTTATTCAATCGGTAAAATCGAAAAAAAACAAACTGCTTTTGAAATCGGCAGAGGGCTTCTTCTTGATGACCCTACTGTGTTAGCTTCACAGAAAACAAATTTCCCCAGAAGGTTTATTGAACTTTCTCAAAAATTTTACCCCTCGGATGATATTAACAGAAGACTTGTTCCTATTGGTTTCGGTGCATCTGTTCTTGTTGGGGCTATAACCTTGTTTGTTACCAAAAATCACCTTGACGCTGTCACAGCATTTTCAGGGGCAGTCTGTGTAAGTGTTCCGTATTTTTCCTACCTTGTTGATGCAATTATTATTTCCAAAACCTCCAAAAAAGTTTTGGAAAACGGAGGAATGCTTGCGGGCTGGGATGCCTTTAATGAATGTAATGCGGCTAACGCCATAGCCTTTGATAGTGCCGATATATTTGATGAAAATGGAGGTAATGTTTTCGGCATACATCCTTTCTACGATATACAGATTGATGAGGCAATTCTGTACACCGCATCCCTTTTGATAAAATCAGGCGGTCCCATGGGGAACCTGTTCAAAAGGGTGATTGTTGGTGAAACAGCCCTTTTGCCACCGGTTGATTCACTTACCTATGAGGATAAATTAGGTCTTTCGGCATGGATTTTCAACAGAAGAATTCTTGTGGGTAATGCAGAACTTTTGAAAAACCATAATGTTACTATTCCTGATGTGGCACTTATTGAACGTCATTTATGCGAAGGAAGATATCCACTGTATTTAGCAATTGATGGTAAAGCAGCGGCAGTATTCATTATTTCCTATGATATAAATTATGAAAACGCAAGATTGCTTAAATCTATAGAGAAAAACAGCCTTTCTCTTCTTGTTCGCTCGGATGATGCCAATATTACTGATGAAATGGTATCATCAAAGCTTTCGCTGCCTCAAAGTGGTGTAAAGGTGCTTTCTGCGGTTTCCGGTGATATATACAAAAATTATTGTGCCGGTGTTACTTCCGCAGCGGATGCTCTTTTAATGCACGACGGAGAGCCACATTCATTCCTTTCGGCAATAAATGCGGCACTCTCTCTGGGTTCAGTTAAACATATTCTTAGTGTTTTTCAGACATGTGCAATGGGAATAGGCCTTGCAATAGTAAGTGCATTGGCATTTGTTTCGGGCCTATCTTCGTTGAATTGTATTCAACTTATTATAGTACAGGGCTTCTTCGCTGCATTTGCTGCTTTTGCTATGACAGGCAGCCATATTGCAATGAACGGGAAAACCAAAAAGAAAGGTAAAAAATAAATCACAAGTCGTCTGCGTCCTGAACAGGTCTTCCTTCGTCAAGGGGGTACCCTGTGTAGGAACCGGTTACATCGCTTTTGATTTCTTCACAGTTGAAGTTTTCAACAATTTCCAATGCTTTTTTAGTTGGCTTTTTGCTTTTCATTTAAAACACCTCACATATATTATTGTGAGTTAACTATAAAATAAACGGAGGATTTGATTTTTTATGGAAAAAGTTCGTTTAGGTATTATTGGCGTGGGCAATATGGGCTCAAGTCATATTAAAAACTGGCTTCAGGGAAAAATGCCTGAAATTGAAATTACTGCAGTTGCAGATATAAAGCCTGACAGATTAGCGTGGGCAAAGGAGCAGCTTCCTGAGGTGCAAACATTTGATACAGCCTCAGCACTTATGGATTCAGGTGCGGTTGATGCTGTGCTTATTGCCACACCTCACTATGACCATCCACCGCTTGTAATTGAGGCTTTAGAAAAAGGCCTTCATGTTATGAGTGAAAAACCTGCCGGTGTATACACAAAGCAGGTTAGAGAAATGAATGCTGCGGCAGATAAAAGTGATAAGATTTTTGGCATTATGTTCAATCAGAGAACAAATTGCCTTTACAGAAAAACCCACGAAATTGTCCATAGCGGTAAATATGGTGCTCTTCAGCGTGTAACCTGGATTATTACAGACTGGTACAGAACACAGTCATACTATAATTCAGGCGGATGGCGTGCAACTTGGTCGGGTGAAGGCGGCGGCGTACTTCTTAACCAGTGTCCCCACCAGCTTGACCTATGGCAATGGATTTGCGGTATGCCCGAAAAAATCACCGCAATTTGTCACGAGGGTAAATGGCATAATATTGAGGTTGAAGACGATGTTATGATTTATGCAGAATACCCCAACGGTGCAACAGGTACATTTATTACTACAACAGGCGACTACCCGGGTACAAATCGCCTTGAAATCACTCTTGACAGGGCAAAGCTTATTTGTGAAAACGGCAAGCTTATTGTTAACGAGCTTAAAGAAAGCGTAACAGAGTTTACAAAGAATGCAGAGGAAGGCTTCGGAAGCATTGATTACGAAACCTTTGAAGCAGAACTTGACGGAAACAATGTTCAGCATCCTGAAGTTATGAATAAATTTGCAGGTGCAATTCTCAGAGGTGAGCCTCTCACTGCAGCAGGCCAGGAAGGTATTAATGGTCTTATGATTTCCAATGCTGCATTCCTTTCATCCTGGTTAGGCGAAAAGGTTACACTTCCTATTGATGAAGACCTTTTCTACAAATTGCTTCAGGAAAAAATTGCAAACTCTACCTTTGTAAAAGAGGTTAAAGAGGTTGTAAATGAAAATATGGATTCAACATATTAATTACTTTTATTAAGGCGGATAAAAATGTCACAGAAAATCACTAGAGTTATTATTTGTACATTAGTAATAATGTGCGTGTTTTGCAGTTCTTTTACTGTGTTTGCGGAGAATGATACAACGGATGTAACTGTGGATTCATCCATCATTATTCAGCCTGAATTGCCTGAAGAGGATGAGGAAGAGACTCCGGAAGACAATAAGGATGATAAACCTGCAAATGACAAGGAGGATGACAAGCCCTCCGGAAATGATAAGGATGATAAGCCGGTTTCAGGTAAACCTGCCAATAAGCCGGGCGATGATTCTGATAAAAAGCCTCAACAGACACCAAACGAGACTCCTCAGGAAAGGCCTCAGAACAATAACCAGAATCAGAATAACAATACCAACACCGATGGGAATAAGGTACCTGAAACAGACGCTGAAGAAGCTACAACCGAGGCACCACTTCCCGAAGGTTCTTTCTATGTTTATATGGAAAAGAATAATGGAGAGAGACGCGAAAAAACTGTATTGGATGGACCCGGAGTTCTTCCTAAACCTATAGAGCCTAAAAGAGTTGGTTATATTTTTGATGGTTGGTACAGTGACTCAAAGTTTAAAAAAGAGTGGAGCTTCTTGAAAGATGTAGCCACAGGAGAAATGACAATTTATGCCAAATGGATTCCGGATGAAAGTACCGTTGTATTTGATATAATCATTGAAGATATGGTTGGCGGTAAGGTTGAAGCAAATCCCGGAAAAGCATCAAAAGGTGAGCCTGTTTTTATAACAGTTACACCCGATGAAGGTAAACGTCTTGTTCCCGGTAGCCTTCTCATTAACGGAAAGTCTACGGATGTTTTCAGTTTTCTTATGCCAAAGGGCAAGGTTTACATAAGTGCAACTTTTGAAGATATTCCTGAAACTGATAAGGTTGTAAAGGAAGAAAAGGATTTTACTCCATTTATAATATTGGGTATTGTGTTATTGATAGCAATTATTGCCTTTGTAATTGTTATTATAAAACGCAGAAACGATTTTAACGCTGATTTAGATCCTGATGAGGAAGAGGTTGACACACAGGAGGATGAAATTGTCTGGATTGACGAATCAATTACTGTGGAAGACGGCTTCAAGGGTGGCAAGAAAATTGTAGAGAATGCGGAGCCGGATTACGGTGCACCGGATTTGGATGAAGACGAGTATTAATAAACAAAAGGGGCTGTAAAAAAACGAAAGTTTTTTTACAGCCCCTTTTTCAGGGGATAGGAAAAAAAGATGCAGAACGGACAAACCGAGCAAAAACAAGCTTCAGACTTGTTTTTGTTTACCCGAAGGCGTACAAAGGTACGTCG
>JAZSBI010000039.1:0-4583 GCA_045602345.1 Acutalibacteraceae bacterium
GAAGGTGAGCTTGGTCACGTTGGTGATAACGAAGGCTCTGCTGAAGGCAGTTCACATTTAACAGACCCAAGCAAGTTCTTTACAGACCCAAAGCTTGCAAAAGATTATGTTGAAAAAACAAAGGTTGATGCCCTTGCAATTGCAGTAGGAAATGCACACGGAGCGTACAAGCTGCCCCCTAAACTTGATTTTGAAAGAATAAGAACCATTGCAAAAACTGTTGATGTTCCTCTTGTTCTTCACGGTGGTTCAGGCCTTACCGATGACGATTTCAGACGTGCAATCAAGGAAGGTATCAGCAAGGTTAACATTTTTACAGATATAAATATTGCGGCAGTTAAAGCAGAATTCAGTAAGTTTACTGATATGAACAAAGGTATTATAGACCTTATACCTGCTGCTGTAGAGGCAGTTAAACAGGAAACAATTGCAAAAATGGAACTGTTCTCAAGTGTTGATAAAGCAGGTTACAACAACTATGATATAGATAAAATTGTTGAGCTTGTAGTTAACGAAGTTAAAAAACACAAACAAAGAGGTATATGATAAATTTTTTAAGCACATACAAAGATAGTTTGCCGGAAAACTTCTATCCAAAGGGATGGAATTTGAAAAAAATTGATGAATGCTGTGAAAAAGGGGTTGCACGTGAACCTTTCTGGCACAAGGATTTCAAGCCTGTTGAGTGTGAAAACATTTATGAATTTGATACTCTTATGGGACATGAAATAGCACTTAAAATCAAAGAAGCTCGTGACAACAACGAAAAGATTGCTCTTATACTCCCCGTTGGTCCTATGGGTATGTATAAATGGGCAGTATATTTCCTCAAAGAATGGAATGTAAACTGTAACCACGTATATACATTCAATATGGATGAATGGTCAGATGCAGACGGAAACACACTTTCAAATGACAATCCTGCATCATTTGAATTCAGTATGAAGCAGGCTTTCTTTGATAAGCTTGGAGAAAACACCGTACCACCTGCTCAGCGTAATTTTGCAACAAAGGAAAATCTTCCTACATATCCTGAAAAAATTGCTGCTCTCAAAGCAGAAGGTGCTAAACTTGTATTAGTTTTCGGCATTGGAAGAATGTGCCATATTGCATTCTGAGAGCCACAGTTTGCAGATGAATTTACATCTGTTGGAGATTGGAATAAGCAGTGCTACAGAATCGGTGCAAAGCTCCACCCCCTTACTATTGAACAAAATGCAATAACAAGCTTCAAGAGCCGTACAACTCTTGTTCCTTGCAGAGCAAACACAATCGGTCCTGGTCTTTTCCTTCAGGCTGACACAATTATCGGCGGTTGTGATGGTGCCCTCGGCAGAGGTATGGGATGGCAGGGCATGAGTTTTCTTACAACACTTCACTATGGCCCTGATATGAACATAACATCAACATTTATGCCAACACTTCCAGGCAAGCTTTTCTATCTTAAAGAGCTTGCAGGACCATTAGTTGCTGATTGTAATTAAACCAAAAAGGGGCTATTTCAAATGCAGTTTTTTGCATTTGAGATAGCCTCTTTTCTGTGGTTACAGGACAAAATTACAACCACTTTTTTACATTATCTCACCCAGCGTCGAAAGAAATCCGCTGTTTCTTTGATACCTTTGAAATAACCTAACATAAAAACAACAAATACTACAGTAGATAACAAAAAAACAATGAGTTCGGCAACAGCAGAAATTGAAACATAAGCAACTAAGACAAATAAAAATTCTACCATTCTCGGATAAATGAAGACTTCAAAAATCTGCTTATCGCCTTTTTTAATAAATCTGCCCTCAAACGATACACGCAAAGACGCACCTCTTGTCCCCTCGTTCTCCGATTCAGTTATATAGAATCCTTTTATCTTCTCTCCGCACTCCTTAAAATGAATGCCCGACCTTAACAAATCGTTGCACCATATTCCTTTTCCGCACGGTGTATCACGAAGCATCATATTTTCAAAATCTGCTCTAACACATTTGTCGTCAGAACATTCAAATTGAAATTTTAGCACGAGATCACCGCCTTTCTTGAAATCATTATATCACACAATCGTAGGTTTTTCAATATGAATAAAAAAACTTTTCGAGCAAAGGAACAAAAGCTGCCTAATTTCTTCATTATTCATCAGCGATGCGACTTCATTCTTCATTATTCATTCAAAATCCGCTTTCATCTAATGAATAATGAATGATGAAAAATGAATAATACAAACAAAAATCCGCCTTCTTTCGAAAGCGGATTTTGTTTAGGGTCATAGTATAAAAATGCAATCTATGACTGTTCAACAGGAAGAATTAAACAAGACTTGTAAAGATGTATTTTGTTCTCAGCCTTGTCCGTTTCAGTTTGCAAATAATATTCTCCCTTCTTGTTCGTATGACAAACATAGGTGTTATTATCGGTAGCAGAAATATCAATTCGAAGGCTCTCCCCTTCCTTTATCAGAAAAGCATGTTCATCAAAGCAAAAAACCAATACAACTACATTCCCTTCTTTATAATCTCCCAGCTGATAACAGAGGGAGGTTATATCATGACGAAGCACATACGTATACTCATGTTTTTTTATACTTATACGAACATAAAAAGACGTGTCCGGACAATCCGACTCAACCGCTAATTTGACCTTCATTTGACCTTTAACAAAAACATCCCTTTCAAAGGTCGGTATATACACACTTACAATATCTTTTCTGCCATCAAAATCTTCTGCAAAAACGCCTTCTTCCTTAAAAGCCGGAGGATCCTTAGGATCATATTCGAAAGAAAGCGTATCATTCCCCAGTGGAATGGTCAAGTCTTTTGTGGGCGTTGTGTAAAAATCGGCTTGCCACTTGTCTTCAAACACACGATAATATGTAACAGTCCCTTTTTTATATGGAATTGCGCTTCCTTTTCTGATATTATCAAACCAAGCCATTTGATAGTATTCGCCAAAAGCTTGTTTCCTTTGTCCCATTGGAAATGGAAGGCTGTTGTCCTTATCATAACCGTCACCATGATTATAGGGGGAAACAAGCAACGCACTTTTCTCCTTGGTCTGCTCACTCATACGATTCCACATCTTAAAAACGCCCCCAATGTAAAAGTCATTGTATCCGGTAGTGAGCAAAATCGGAATATCTGCATTCGTAACAGCATCTTTAGTGTCGCTTCCGCCAAAACGTGTAAACCAAAATTCGTGTAACGGAGATGACGCTTCCAGCATTTGTTCAAAATCTTCCGAGCGATCGCCCAAAACTCTTTCCGAAAGCCCCTTAAGGGGTAATTCAGAGAAGGATTTGATACTGTATTTTTTATTCAAATTACATTTCGCTTTATATAATCCAAAATGCCAATTCGCGTGTCCTTTGCGCATTTGTCCGTTACGGTACCAAAGGCGATAGCGCTCACTGTCCTGAACCTCAAAGATAGCTCCCTTAATATCTTTTTCAAATGGTGCCGTTGCATAATGAAGTGAGGCAGTATAACTACCACCCAGCAAAAATATTTCTCCATTATAAAAAGGTTGGATTCTTATCCATTCCCTAAATGCGAGTCCGTCTTCTCTCTCATGAACATAGGGCACAAAGGCACCGGTGCTTTTTCCCTGTCCTCTGCAATGTTGGAAAAGAACGGCATATCCACGCTCCAGGCAAAATTTATATCCACTATAACAATCTTGCGTTATCTTATCCTCTGTTATATTGACGGTGTTTTTTACATACGGAGAACGGCAAATAACCACCGGAAACTTACCGTCCTTTTCGGGCAACATAACAACTGTGAAAAAATCTTCGCCATTCAATCTTAAATATTGATAATAATAACAGTGACCCACTTTTTGCATCTCCATATAAAAATAATATATTGTTATTATTTATACAAATTATATCACAAAAGATAAACAAAATCAATATAAGAAATTGTCGAAGGTTCAAGCCCTGATGGTTTGCGAAGAATTATCACAAAATAATTTCTCAATTTGCGAAGCAAATCAACCTCACTATTCACTATTACCTCTTACCTAAAATTCCGTACACGCCGAATTAGTGAAAAGTGAAGAGTGAAGAGTGAAAAAGCAAAAATTCCGCACACTTGCGTGTACGGAATTTTTTGGCTCTCCCCAACAATTTCGAACCCTTATATTTTATATGGTAGAAAACTGCTCTGTTCTTTTATCGGTGCGACGATAGGTATATTCATCGTTGCCGCACCCTTGCAAAACAATCTCATCATCGGTATACCGTTTTATACACCACATGAGTCCTTTTGTCGTCATAAGACATTTGCCAAGCTCGCATTGCTCGGTAGGAATTTTTATGTCTCTTGACTCATAAGAAAAATCGCAATGGAATCTACACCATTTCTCACTATTATCCTTATAATTTCGAATTCTGAAAAACTGCCCACCGCTAAACAACCCGAGATCGAAAACGATATTGTACGACGCCCCACAATAAATATTGGTATTCTCCGCTTTTATCGAGAAAATGTACTCTGTCTTACCTGTGCATAAGAAAAAGTTAAAATCATCATGTGTTGCATGATAACTATCAGCCATTCTCCACAAAGTAAGACATTTGGGTATTCCGGCTT
>JAZSBI010000040.1:0-4915 GCA_045602345.1 Acutalibacteraceae bacterium
CTATCAATAACAGAGCCACTCTGTAATCCCTGACAAAAGGCAACAAGCTTTTCACTATTACCAAGCTTTATACTTTGTATTATATCTGCACGTTTTTCTGTACTTGTTGGTGATACCCAATAGCCCATTTCCTCAAAAACAGCTGCAGTAAACACCGCTGTTTTAAGGGCTTCACCTGTTACGTGGGGAGCATGGAAAAGGCCCATAAAAATATCTCTTGTATTACCCAGTGTGGCACCAACCTCTTTACCAATACCCGGTGTTGTAAGACGGTATGAACAAAGTTCAACAAGGTCTTTTTTACCTGCTATGTAACCACCGCATTTTGCAATTCCGCCACCCGGATTTTTAATAAGTGAACCTGCAAAAACATCAACACCAATCTCTGCTGGTGTTTCGTACTCGGTGAACTCACCATAACAGTTATCAAGCATTGTAATTGCTTTACTGTTCGCTTTAACGATATCTGTAATTTCTTTAATTTCTTTTGATGTTAATGTAGGTCTTAAAGAATATCCCCTTGAACGCTGAATATAAACTGCTTTATATTCCTTTTCATTAAGCTTATTTTTAAGTTCCTCAAGGTTAACTGTACCATCTTCCTTAAGGTCAATAATCTCAAAGCCAACGCCAAAATCCTTCAGAGAACCCATTCCCTCACCTGATAAACCGATTACAGAATGAATTGTATCATAAGGAATACCTGTTGCACAAAGAACAGTATCACCGGGACGAAGAACACCAAAAAGCATAACACTTAAAGTGTGGGTTCCGCTAGCAAAGCTGTGACGAATAAGAGCATCCTCTGCACCAAAAATTTGTGCTGTAACTTCATCCAGTACTTCACGCCCTCTATCACCATAACCGTAACCCGTAGACCCTGCAAAATGGGATTCACTTACACCATTATCAATAAAGGCTTTTAATACCCTTTGTTGATTGAATTCTGTTATTTTATCAATCTCCGAAAATTTACCGCTACACTTTACAAGTGCTTTTTCGGAAATATCTTTTAACTGGTCACTAAAATTAAAAAATGACATTTCATTCTTCCTTCTTAATATAAATCTTCCCGTATAACGAAAAGCCTATATTTTCATATAATTTTATATTCTTATCTTCGCACCAAAGATAAACTTCTTTGATACTTTTCTTTTGCAGTTCACTTAAAAGTGCCTTTACACACTTTGTAGCATACCCTTTGTTTCTATGGCTTTCACTTGTGAAAACACCTGCAACCACAGCTGAATTCTCGAAAATAAAGGGTGCAACTGCACAGCTGACGGGAATCCCCTCATCCGTCATATAAACACCACACGAAAAGAGCTTATTTATCTTCGCAGAAAACAAGGAATACCACACTTCAAATGAGCCGTTACGAGAAAGCAAATAAAAAATACTTTTGTAATCTTGCAACCTTGATGATGGTGTAATTACTATAGAGTCATTAAGCTCCTCGTATTCAGGCATTACTTTTAAAACGGCTCTTTCTTCGAGACAAATTTCCTCGAAAAAGAAATCGGATAAAACATTTTTTACACCTTGGAACTCCAAAAATGAAGAAAGCTCCCGTGTATCTGCTTTTTCATTTAATCTGCATATTGTTGCAGTTACTCCTCTTAAAGAAAAAAGTAGTGTTCTTTCTCCGTTGATTTCCTGAAAATACACTCCATCAGAAACTCCTCGAGCAAAGCGGAAATCCGTATTGATTACAGACATAAACGGTGGAAACCCACCGTTTATGTCTGTTAATTGATATGTTTTTTTAATCATATTTCACAGCCGCCATGGCTTCTGACTTTAAGAATATAACAAGAATTTTCACCGAAAACTTTTCTCATTGCAGAAACATATTTTTCTGTTTCATCAACGGGTACAAAAGCCTGAATTGTACCGGCAAAGCCGCCACCATGAACACGATATGCACCTTTGCCTTTAAGAAGCTCTTCTGTAAGGCAAAGAGCAAGTGCAACAGGCTGTGAATCAGGATTTGAAAGAGTAAAACAGTTCTGGTTATACATATATGAGGATTTACCGCTTTCAATAATTGTTGCTTTAAAGGATTCAAAATCACCTTTTGAAAGAGCATCTGCAAGTCGTTCAACACGTTTATTTTCATTATAAAAGTGGATTGCTCTTTCCAATGCTCTGTCTCCTGTTTTCTTGCGTATTTCGCCCATGTTATTGAAAACATCCTTTTCGGGAACCTGACGAAGTACATTTTTGCCGAAAAACTCAGCAACAGAATTCATTTCAAGACGAATCGCTGCATAGTCACCTGTAAGGTCTGCATGGTTTCCGCCTGTGTCAACAATACAAAGATTATAGCCATGTTTTGCAATATCAAAATCGACCTTATTAATAACGGGTTTTGTTGTGTCTTCAAAGTCAATCTGAACAAAGCCGCCAACAGAACAAGCTGTCTGATCCATAAGTCCGCAAGGCTTTTTAAAATACACATTTTCCGCATACTGTGAAATCTGTGCTATTTCAACTGCACTTATTTTACCATCATTATATAAGTAATTGAGAATTGTGCCGATAAGTACCTCGTAGGCTGCAGAGGAGGAAAGACCGGAACCTGAAAGAACACGGGATGTAACAGATGCATTAAAGCCACCATATTTATAGCCCAACTGACCGAAACGTGCACATATACCACGGATGAGAGCTGTTGACTTTCCTGCTTCTTCATCCTTTATTTCTAAATCTGCAGAGTCAACAGAAATAGGAGAATAGCCCTCTGAATTAACGCAAATTACACCGTCATCACGTGGTGAAACAGCTGCAACTGCATCAAGGTTAATTGCAGCAGCAAGAACCTTACCGTTATTATGGTCGGTATGGTTTCCCCCCACCTCTGTTCTGCCGGGTGCAGAGAAAAATCTCAAATCTGCATTTTCTGAAAAATCCTTTTCAAAGCTTTCGGCAAGTTTTACATATCTCTCTTGCTGAGGTGCTGCTTCATCATTGCCGTAAACAGCAACAAGTCTTTCAAGAAAAGCATTTGTTAAAATATCATTCTTTTTCATTTTTATCGTCCTTTCGGATTAATTTAAACATAATATCTAAAAGCAATAACGAGATACCGCTGATTACCATCAAAATTGCAATCGGAGCTAAAAACGACGGGGTAAAAGGATCGAAAACATTGCAACCGATTATACTCCAGGAAATTAAACGAGGTAAAAAACCAACAAGTGACAAAACAACAAACGGAATAATTTTCATATCTGTTGCGCCATAAGCTCTGCTTAAAGTGCCTGCAGGTGCAACGGGTACAAAGTTAAGCAACACAAGCATCCATTTATTTCCTTTGCCGTGAAAATCCATAAACTCTGACAAATACCTGGATTTTAAAAGAAGTTTATGAAAACCGCCACCGCCAAATTTCCGTCCCCAAAGGAATTTGAGCCAAATCAGCATACTGAAACCTATTACATTAATCGCAACAGCAATTGGTGGTGAAAATACAAGACCCGTTCCGATAAAGAGAACAGAAAAAGGAATCAGACCGATAACAGTTTTTACAAAGAAGAAAAACAGAATAACTGCCACTGCAGCAAACTTATCAAAACGAGCTATAAAAAGTTCAATTCCGGTAAACCAGGAATTAAGTTCAACAAGTTGTTTTTGAAACTGTGGCAAAGGTATAATCAACATAACAATTACCGCTAAAGAAGCACCGGCAAAACAACAAGCACTCAAACGGCGAAGGTTACGACTTCTTTTTTCATCTGCTGTTAATTTTTTTGAGCCCAATTACTTACTCAGCCCCCTATTTTCATACATATAGCATTTTATAACAATATTTAATTTAGGTCAATAGAATATGAAATAATCATTGAAAGAAATAATATTTAAGTGTATAATGTGTTAGGTGATTTTTATGAATAAAAAACTTAAAGCCGTTATACTTGACGGTCACACAGAAAACCCCGGAGATTTATCCTGGGACTGCATTGGTAATTTAACAGAGCTTACCGTTTATGAGAGAACACCGGAAGACCTTGTAATAGAAAGAGCAAAAGATGCCGATATTATTATCCTGAACAAGGTTAAACTGACAGAGGAAATTATTGCACAGCTCCCCAACCTGAAATTTGTAGGCACCCTTGCCACAGGCTACAACCAGATTGATGGTGCAGCTTTAAGAAAGAGAAATATACCCCTTTCAAACATTCCCTCTTATTCAACAAATGGTGTTGCACAGATGGTATTTGCATACATTCTTGAATCCGTTAACAGAGTAAGCGAATATACTGCATCTGTAAAAAATGGTGATTGGGAAAACTGCAAGGACTTCTGCTACTGGAATATGCCCTTATTTGAGCTTGACGGAAAAACCCTTGGTATTATCGGCTTCGGTAAAATCGGCAGACGCGTTTCAGAAATTGCGTTGGCCTTCGGAATGAAAGTACTCGTATATACCCCATCAGGTAAAAAGGATGATGCGCCCGGTGTTGAATTTACCGATATGGACATTGTTCTCAAAAACTCGGATTTTATAACAGTACACTGTCCACTTACAGATAAAACTGAAGGACTTATAAACAGCGAATTTATCGGAAAACTTAAGAATGGTGTTTGTGTAATCAACACCGCCCGTGGTGGCGTTGCAAACGAAAAGGACATTGCACAAGCTTTGGAATCAGGTAAATTAGGCTGCTACTGTGCAGATGTTTTATCAACAGAGCCACCTAAGAGTGACAACCCACTCCTTACTGCCCCTAACTGCTTTATAACACCCCATATTGCGTGGGCTGCTTATGAAACAAGACTTCGTCTTATGGGTATTCTTGAAGGAAATGTAAATGCTTTTATTGAAGGTAACCCCACAAACGTTGTTAACTAATAAATTATATTGGAAATTGAACCATATTTTTCAGTTTTATTGTTATATTTTTTTGCATAA
>JAZSBI010000041.1:0-2868 GCA_045602345.1 Acutalibacteraceae bacterium
AAGAGATTGAATTGTTTCAACAAGAATGTTAACAAGGAGTCGGGGTGCAACGAAAATAAGAAGAATTGCAATAACAAGAGCATAAAGACCTGTTGTTTCTGCAACAGCACAACCCATAAGCATTGTTGTTGTAACAGCACCTTTGCTTTCGGGCTGACGGCCGATAGCTTCACAAGCTTTTGCAACAGCGTTACCTTCACCAATACCGGGGCCGATACCGGCAATCATTGCCAAACCTGCGCCGAGAGCGCAACATCCTAAAATAATACCGAGTGCGAGTTCCATAATATTTCCTCCAATTAATTTATCTGTTTATTTATTTTTTGAAAGCTTTTTCTGCCTTCTTTTTTCATATAGCTCGAAGTCAAATGCTCCCGAAACATTGAGCATCGTAAGCATTGCGAAAATAAAAGCCTGTAAGCATCCGCTGAACACATCAAAGTAAACGGAAAGCACCGCAGGAATACCAACCTGAAAAATGGGTATGTCTGCTAAAAATCCGGGTAATGCACCTAAAAGCTTGTTTGAAAGGCTACCAAGTGCAAATGCCAGAAGCGTTGAAATAACAGTTCCCGAAAGAACGTTTCCGTAATGACGGAAGGACATTGAAATGGGTGTTGCAAATTCGCTGATAAAGTTGATGGGTGCTAAAAATGCAACGGGCTGGGTGAAGCCTTTAAGGTAATTCAATGGTCCGCATTTCATTTTGTAATAGGTAATAATGAAGAAAACAAGTATTGCCCAGCCACCAACAATGTTAATATCTGATGTTGGTGGAAAAAGACCGAACAGAGATAAAAGGCTTGAACAAGCAGAAAGGAGAAGAATGGCAAGAATGAAAGGGGAATAACCTTTAAAGTATTCGCCCATATTTTCAAGCACCATACCATCAATTTTTTCAACTGCAAGCTCTGCAATATGCTGCCTTTTAAGGTCTGCTTTCTCGCTAATGCCGTGGGTAATAAAACGGCAGAAGAAGAAAAGAGTTATGAGAACCAATGCGGAGTTTACCTGAGATTCGGTAACGGGGAAATCCTGTAAGGGCATTGGTATTGTGAAGAAAATTCTTGCACCTGTTATGGTGATTTCTGTTGAGGGCGGTTCTGTCAGAACCTGAAGAACTATACCGCATACAATGGGGAGAATCATCATAACGATGTAGAAAATATCTACCACCTTGAATTTTAATTTTGAAGTTTGCAAACGCATCACCTCTTTTATATGGTAAATTGATTTATTTATTTTTCATAAATAACGGCCTTAAAGCCACCGCAATTCTTGGGAAAAGCAGAGGTATAAGCACTGCAATTGTATTGAAAACGGGAACAAGATAACCAATAACTGCAATAACAAAAATCAGAAGAAGTCGCAATGATTGAGAAATCTTCATTAAATTTTTTGCATCTTTTTCTTCTTTACCCAAAGAGGATTGAACTGAAAGCCCCATAAGAAAGAAATTTCCTACAGCGGCAACAAAGCCTAAAAGGTTACCTAAAAGCACGGTGTAATCCCATTTGCCGATTATTAAAAACACGGACTGTAAAGCTAAACTGAAAATGAAAACCATCGTTGCAATATAGCCTGTTTCTTTTAATACTGTAGGGTCAATTTTTTTCACGGAACACACCTCTTTTTGAAAAATATCTTTACATTTTAGTATACCACTATTACGCGTGTAAGACAATATTTTTGCATTAAATTTTCAACAAATTTTCTCTAAAACAAAAGAAAAGCACCATTATGATGCTTTTCGTAATTATTTTAATATAGGTATATTATTTTCATCAAATTTTACTTCTTTGATTCTTGCATGGCGGCAGGGATCATAAAGCACCTCGTCGCAAAAAGTTCCGCATTTTTTATCTGTATGTGTCGAGGGTCGTGAGTGGTAAATCAAAAGAAGTTTGCCGTTTTCATCAACAACAAAGCTGTTGTGTCCGGGACCTGCTTCATCAACTAAATCTTTCGTTTCAAGAACAGGATGGGGGAGCTTTTTCCAAGAGGTAATATTCATTAAGTCTGTATTTTTGTCTGCAAAAAGCATACCCATACAGTATTCTTCGCCTGTGCCCGATGCAGAAAAGAAAACAAAGATTTTTTCGTCAGTTTTCAGCACAGAGGGTCCTTCGTTTACTGCAAAACGCACCTTTTCCCAGTCATATTCGGGTTTTGTTAAAAGGATGGGTGTGGAAATCAGCTTCCAAGGCTCTTTGGGGTTAATCTCTGCCATAAAAAGCGAGGAGTCTCCAAGCTTTTCTGCCCATATAAGGTAATGTTTACCGCTGTTTTCAAAGTAAGTCATATCAAGGGAAAATTCGGTGAAAGATTTTTTATCTTCTTCTGTTGCTTGCATTTTCCCTTTTTCTTCCCAAGGGTCGTTAATGGGATCGGGACCCTTGCATTGAAGAACATAAGGACGAATATTCCACACATTGTCACTATCACCTGCTGCAAAGAAAATATACCATTTATCACCAATAAAATGAATTTCAGGTGCCCAGATATGCTTTGCCATATTTCCGGATTTGTGTGCTTTCCATATTGTGTGTTCTTCTGCATCTTTAAGACCTGTAACGGATTCACTTTTCCTTAAAATTATTCTGTCATATCCGCTGTCAACATTGTAAAAAGCAGGGTAAGATGCTGTGAAATAATAAAATCCGTCAGGACCTTTAATGATATACGGGTCTGCTCGTTGGGAAATAAAAGGGTTGGGGTACATAAATTCACCTCGAAGAATAAACTTAAGTTTTATTCATTCTATCATTTTTGAGGAGGAGTTTCAATATAATTCGAAATGCGGAATGCGAAATTCGGAATTAAGCTTCGCAAAAGGTAAAGAAAGAGCAATAATTATCCCTCTTTTTT
>JAZSBI010000042.1:0-9440 GCA_045602345.1 Acutalibacteraceae bacterium
AAAAAATTGCTGTAATATCTAACTTGAAATGATATATACAAATGAAAGAAAGGACAAAAATGAATTATATAAATTACAAATGTCCGGTTTGCAATAACCGTTTTACAGAGGAAGATGATGTAGTAGTTTGTCCCGAATGTGGAACACCTCATCACAGAGAATGTTATATAAAAAATGGTCAGTGTTTTAATAAGGACAAGCACGGTACAAATGAGCCTATTGAAGTCGAATTTGTTGATATAGAAGGTAAAGATATTCCAGAAGAAAAAACAGATTTTCAAAATACCGAAATTCAAGAAGATGGTAGAAAAAAAATTGTTGAGGAATTTATTGAAAAAATTCATAATCAAGAGGAAACTACTATTGACGGAAAGCCCATTTCCTTTTATGAAGCAGCAGTGGGAAAAAATCAAAAATTTTATATTCCACATTTTATATTAATGGATAAAGCACAAAGAAATATTGTTTGGAATGTGGCAGGATTCTTTGTTCCTTTCGCATGGAGCTTATACAGAAAAATGTATAAACTTACAGCAATTATTCTTTCTTTGTATATTTTAATGTTTTGTTCCGTAGGTTATACAATTTTTTCAAATGAGCAAATAATGGATTCTTTTGTAGAATGTGTTCAGGAAGACCCGAATTTTTACGAGGATATAATTCTTTATAATTCAAAGGATACAAGTGTCTCATTAACAGAAAAACAGATGAAGTTCAATAAATTGACTACTGAATTTAAAATTCCGTTACCACTTCAGATTTTTATATACTTTGTAATATACGGTATAAGAATACTGATGGGTATTTTTTCAGTAAATCTGTATTACAAGAAAATAACTAAAAGAATTGAACGTGTTGGAAAATTAGAAGTTTCGGATGATATGAAACGGTCTATGTTATTCAGAAAATTTGGTACATTACCATTTGTTCTTGTAGCAATAATAGGTTTTTTTGAGTTTCAAATGTTTTAATGGTATTAGGAGAGAACTATGCACACACCTCTTGCGGACCGAATCCGTCCTCAAAGTATTGATGAAATTGTTGGTCAACAGCACCTGATAGGTGAGGGTAAGCCTTTAAGAAATATAATTGAGTCTGGTGAACTTCCTAACCTTATATTTTATGGTCCTTCAGGTACAGGAAAAACCACCCTTGCCCGAATGATTGCAAAAAAGACCGACAGAACTCTGCGAAAACTTAATTGCACTACTGCAAGTACACAAGATATAAGAGATATTGTGGAAGATCTTAATGCTTTTACGGCTCCAAACGGAATCCTTTTATATCTTGATGAGATTCAGTATTTTAATAAAAAGCAACAGCAGACGCTTTTAGAATATATTGAAGATGGATCCATAACCCTTATAGCCTCTACAACGGAAAATCCTTATTTTTATGTATACAGCGCAATTTTAAGCCGTTCTTCTGTATTTGAATTCAAGCATGTTACTCCACAAGAGGTGGAAAAAGCAGTTAACCGTGGATTTAACCTTCTGGCAGAAGAAAAGGGTGAGGAATTCCAGGTTGAAGATGGAGTTTCTTTACATATAGCAACTGCCTGTGGTGGAGATGTGAGAAAATCTCTGAATGCAGTTGAGCTTTGTGTATTAGCTGCTACAAAACCGAAAGAAAAGGAAAAAAGAATAATCACTCTTGAACACGCAAAGGAGCTTACTCAAAAAAGTGCAATGCGTTATGATAGGGAGGGTGATGAACATTATGACATACTTTCTGCCTTTCAAAAATCAATGAGAGGCTCTGACCCAGATGCAGCGGTTCATTACCTTGCAAGACTTCTTGAAGCAGGGGATATGACTTCTGCAATCCGCCGTCTTTTAGTTTGTGCAGCAGAGGATGTTGGCCTTGCTTACCCGATGATTTTACCCATTGTAAAGGCAGCAACAGACATCGCCCTTCAGGTAGGTATGCCGGAGGCAAGAATACCTCTTGCAGATGCAGTGATTTTGGTTTGTAATTCTCCAAAATCTACAACAGGACACGATGCCATAGGTGCAGCTATGGAAGATATCAGAAAAGGCAAAAGCGGACCAATTCCCCGTCAGCTTCAAAACAAGCATTTTGATGGTGACGATGCAGAAATAAAAGGTCAGTTTTATAAATATCCTCATAGCTTTCCTAACCATTGGGTTGAACAACAATATTTGCCGGATGCTCTAAAAAATGCTAAATATTATGATTTTGGCGATAACAAACAAGAACAGGCGGCAAAAGAATATTGGAAAAAAATAAAGGGGGAAAAATAGTGAAAAGAAAAATCGGAATTTTTGCTCTTGTATTTGTAATTGCATTGAGTTTTTTCACAGTCAGCGCATTTGCAGAAGGGGACAACGCGAATTCAAAAATACCTTTTGAGGAATCTGACGAGATTTTTCCTGAACATCCGGAAATTCAAACAGAAGAAGAGCTGATGGAAGAATTTGAAGAAATGTTCGGAGAAGGCGGAGAAAAGATTTTAATTGTTACTATTATTGGTATTCTTGTTTCCTTACTTTTTATACCTTGTCTTATTACGGTAATTGTTTTTGCTGTACTTAACAGTAAAACAAAAAAGAAGATTAGAGAATATGAAAGATTTTTCGGACCGATACCGGAAAACGTTCCAGGTTACTATAATCCGAATTATAACAATAATCCTTATTATGGTACACAGTCTGTAAATCCCATGAATACTCCAATGGGAGTACCGCCATCAGGAAATCCCTATGTGCCTGAAAATGATGTAAATAAATGGCAAGGAGGGCAGTTCTGATGAAAAATTTTAAAAGATTTTCTTGCTTACTTGCAATTGTACTTATTTTTTCACTTGTGCTTTCATTTACTGCATTAGCTCACGATGATGTAAGGTATATAGAAGATAATGACAAGATTTACGCAAATGTACCTTGGGAATATGAGCTTTCTGTTTTTTCAAGCACTTTGTGTTATGCTGACGAAGAAGGAAACACTATTTCTTTTTGTGTAGGCGAAAATAAATTCGCTCCTGAGGGAATAACGGCATTAACACCGGATAAGCTTCAGGCTGTTTTTGAGCTTGTATATTTATACGAAAACGATATTGAAAGAATAAACGAAAACTATGTTAAATATACAGAAATAAAAGAAGATAAAGTAAATGGTTATTCATGTTACTATGTTACTGGTAACTATGCTTTTTCTGAAAAAGAAGTAGACAGCGATTTTGCTTATTATTTTAATGCGTATGTTTTTGCAACAAAAGAAAACATTTTTGTTGTAGCTTATGAGAACTTTGAAGGAAAGACCAATAATATAAGTGATTTGATAGTAGCAGTTTCAGGAATTGTATTGAACGGAACTCCCCTGAATGACGATAAAGCTGAGCTTTTTGCAGACCACGATTTTTCTGACTCACCTTCTTTTGAAGAAGCAGTACTTTCAGCACAGAAAGATACAATTAATGAGGTTTTGGAAGAGGAAAACTTTGTTGGAATTTTTATTGCAATTATGGTTATGTTTTTCATTGTTCCAACTGTTATTTTAGTTATAATAGCTATAGTTTTAATTAAAAAATATTCAAAAAATAAGAAAAAATTAAAACGCTATGAAATAACATTCGGTGATTTTGATTCTTATAGTGCTTTCCCGCAGAATTATGGCGGTTATGGTTATAATCAACCATTTAACCAACCATATCAACAACCCATAAATACTGTATATCAACAGAATCCCGTTAATCAGAATGTTCCTTCAACACCTAATTATGTTAAGAATGCGGTTGAAAATTTAGAGGAACAACAGAAGAATATTCCTTCCGTGGTAGAGGAATCCGAAAAAAGTAATGAAAATATTGATTAATAAAATTTTGAGGTGTTTACTATGAAAAAATTCCCTATTGGAATCATCATTAACAGTTTCAGAACAGACATTCCCACTTCTGTAAAAAAAGCAGCTGAATGTGGAGCACAGGGTATTCAGGTTTATTCCACTCACGGTGAAATGGCTCCTGAAAACCTTTCTCCTGAAAAAAGAAGAGAGTTTTTGAACCTTGTTAAAGATAACGGACTCATCATTTCCGCTCTTTGTGGTGATCTTGGTGGTGGCGGATTCATCCACAAGGACCTTAATAAAGAAAGAGTTGAAAAATCAAAAAGAATTCTTGACCTTGCAAAAGATCTTGAAACAGATATCGTAACAACTCATATTGGCGTTGTTCCTTCTGATCCCAATCACGATCGCTATAAAATCATGCAGGAAGCTTGTCACGAGCTTGCAGAATATGCAGATTCAATTAATGCTCATTTTGCAGTTGAAACAGGCCCTGAAACAAGTGCAGTGCTTAAAGGCTTCCTCGATAGCCTTAATTCCACAGGCGTTGGTGTTAACCTTGATCCTGCAAACCTTGTTATGGTAACAGGTGATGACCCTGTTCAGGCAGTACATAACCTTAAAAAATACATAGTTCACACCCACGCTAAAGACGGTAAACAGATTTTCTTCCGTGACCCCGAAATTGTTTACGGAATTAAGAAGGATGTTATTGTTACAGACGATTCTTTCATAGAGGTTCCTCTTGGCGAGGGTAGCGTAGATTTCCCCAAATACCTTGCAGCCCTTGAAGAAATCGGATATAACGGTTTCCTTACAATTGAGCGCGAGGTTGGCGATGACCCAGCAAAAGATATCAGAGCAGCAGTAGATTTCCTTAACGGACTTATGAAATAAAATTTATGACTCCATACACATTTTGAAAATGTGTATGGATTCAATTTTATCAGTCACCTAAAAGTCCGTAATATCTTCCCATCCAATAGGGGAGAAGGTAAATATAGGGCATCATCATTGTTTTACCATCTGCTCTATCTGTACCGGGGAGGGTTGCCGTTCTATTGACTGTTTTTGTATTGATATTAACAAATTCTTCTGCACCACAGTCGCAAACAAACTGGTTACCGTCATAGTGTACAAGAAGTCTTGAAGAAAATTCAACGGGATATTTAAGCTGTGCGGGAATACCCATTGCCTCTTGCTCTGTGTCCATTACAATATCTTTTCTGTAGCTGTTGAAAACGGGCCATCTTATAAGGTCGAGATTCATTTCTGAAAGTGATTTTGCTGCATCCTCAATTGCACAATTGTTGTTTGTAAGAACACCATAAACTACATTGAACATAGGTGCACGTTCAATTTTTTCATAATCAAAGTGGTGTGTAAGGCCCATTTTGAAAATTTCTTTTTCAGCTTCGTTATCGGTGTAAACAATGAGAGGATAGATGTTTGTAAAATCAAGCTGGTCGTCAATGTGAGCCACGTGACCGTCCTCAACCTTGTACTGCATACAGTTCATGGCATAGTGATGCTTTTCTATAAGCATTTTGTAAACATCATTGTATTTTTCCTCACCTGTTACGTGGTAAGTTGTTTTAAGGAAGGAAAGTATTTCAAGGGAGTTTGTTCCTCTTTCAAAGAACCAGCGATCGTCATTATTAAGGAGCTCGGGTTCCCAGTTTGCCCAGGTTGTGGGTACACCATCAACATCGCAAAGGTGGAAATTGTTTTCAAGAATATGGTCGGTAATTGTTTTAACTACCTGTGCGATTTTTTTCTTTTCCTTTTTATCTGCTACAAGGTCAAAGTAAATACCATAAGCAAAGTAGTGCCCTGTCATTTCATCACTTGATGTTTCACCAAGCCACTCGCAATCGGGATTATCTTTACAGATGTGCCATTCTTCTCTGTTACCGTCACCGAAGTTTTCTTCGTGGGAATACCTTGTTGCCCTTGCGGTGAAGCCCGGTTTACCGGTAACCTCGGTAAGCTTAATCATAGCTTCAACTGCTCTTTTAGCATTTTCCTTGGCTTTCTGGTCGCCCGTAACTGCATAACGGAAGCACTGACTTGCACAATAAAGTCCTGTAAAAAGCCCATCGTTATCGGAGTTGGGGAGCCAACCTGATTCAACGTCGCCATATTTGCGAAGTTCTCTACCAACCTGATAACCTTCGTTACGGGTGGAGTATTTTACAGCTAATTCGTCATAGTGATTAGCTTTTTCTTCAAGTGTCATATATTTATTGGTGATGACACTTATACCTCTGGGAGTAACAGCAGCAATTGTACCTTTATCAGAAACAGTAATTTTTGTTACTGTGGGGTGCATAAGCCAGGCACCAAAGGAATAATAAGAAATTTTACCTTCAATAAGTGTGATAATACCTGTGTTTGTAGCAAAATATTTCTTGCCATCCTTTGCAAAGAACATATCATTAAAGGATCCGTCGGGAACTGAATAGAAATCGTTACCATTGAACCAATAGTTTTTGCCATCGTAGATATTAAGTCCTTCATCGGAACCAACCCACAAATGCCCGAGGGCATCAATTTGTAAGCAGTTTATTTTCTGGCTGGATACACCTGTGTTATCGGGCAGGAGCTCTGCCCAATGGCGACGTTTGCCCTTCATAGACATAAGACCTTCAACAAGTGAGCCAACATATACTGTTTCGCCATATTTAGATTTGTTATTGAGTGCAGCAAGGCAAACAGTTTCTTCAGGTAAATCCACAATTTTTGTAAATTCACCATTTTCCATAAGGAAAAGTTCGTTTTCTGTTATAAGCCACATTGAGCCGTCAAGAGCAATGGAAATATCAACAACGGGCGCACCGAAATCTGCAACCTTTTTGATTTTTCCTTTTTTTATTTCTGCAAGAGAATTTCCTACAGCGGCAAAAAGCTTACCTTCTTTTGCAAAAAGTTTTGAAACATTTGCAGAAATTTTCTTGATTTTGCCATCTGCATACTCAAGAAGTCCATCTGACTGGGCTATGTAAAGATTTTCCTCGTCAAAAGCTACATCAAGAACATTTTCAACATCAATACCCTTGTCTGCAGTAAGGAAAACCTTGTCATATTGCTTGAATTCACCGAAGTAAAGAGTAGGTTTTTTCATTTTTTCTCTCCTCTGTTATTTGATAAAAACAGTTTACCATATCAGGGGCTTTAAAACAAGATTAACAATTGGAATATTTTTCTTGATTTTACGGTGAGTATAATATAATATAGAAATATAAAACAATTTAACAGAGGTGTTAATTATGTTATCCTTTTTCGCTTCGATTTGGGGACAATTTTCAGCATTGATTATGAGTTTAGCAATGGTGTTTGGTACAACCTTTGGTGCTTTTGCACCTGCTACCACAACCAATCCTGAAGATTACCTTGATGGTAACATTAAAAATGTTATTTATCTTATTGGTGACGGTATGGGCTTTAATCATTTGGAAAAAGCTAAAAATGAAAGAAATATTGAGCTTACAATGGATACCTTTGATTTTCAGGGTGAATCCAGAACCCGTTCTTTCTCTAATGCTGTAACCGACAGTGCTGCAGGCGGTACTGCACTTGCAACAGGCGTAAGAACACTCAATGGTGCAATTGGTGTTTACCCAATGGATGTTACAGGCACATTTTCGCATCCGAAAAATCTTACTGAGCTTTGTCTTGAAAGCGGAAAATTGACCGGTGTTATTACAACCGATGAAACATCAGGTGCAACACCTGCATCCTTCTCTGCTCATTCTTCTGATAGAGGAAATACCGAAGATATTACAAAAGACCAGTTAACATCCGATATAGACTTAATCTGGGGTGCTCAGAATGGTGTTGCAACAAAAAGTGATGCAGAGGCTAACGGTTTCACATATGTTACAACAACCGCTGAAATGTTGGCACTTCCCGAAGGCGGCCGCAGCTTTGCACAGTTTACAAACGACCTTTGGACACTTACACCCTCCGATGTGAATACACCCAACCTTGAAATGATGGCTATGAAGGCTATTGATATTCTTGACGATACTGATGAAGGCTTCTTCCTTATGATTGAGGGTGCTCATATTGACAAGCATTCCCACAGTAACGAAGCTCAAAATATGACAGAAGCTCTTCAGGAGTTTGATGAAACTATAGAATATGTTCTTGACTATGCAAAAGCAGACGGTGAGACCCTTGTTGTAATTACAGCAGACCACGAAACAGGTGCAATTGTTGTAAACGAGGATGGCACATATTCATTTACATCCGGCTCACACTCAGCTGCAAATGTTCCTGTGCTTGTTTATGGAACAGATAAGCTTATTCAGAATGGCGAGGTTCTTAATAACTACGAAATTCCTATAAGAATTGCGTACATTCTTGGCTTTACAGAGGAAGAATTCCCCTTTGAAGTAGCAGCGTAAAAAGAATTTTCCGCAATCCCGTTAATTCGGGGTTGCGGTTTTAATAAGGAGTTATTTATGCGATATATTGCAGACCACGATTTTCATATTCATTCAACAATTTCTCCCTGTTGCCACGATGAAAACCAAACACCTGAAAATATTTTAAAATATGCAAAGGAAAATGGTTTCTCAAAAATATGCCTTACAAACCATTTATGGGATGAAAATGTAAAAAGCCCTGCAGAGTGGCACGAAAAACAGAAATTTGCAAGTATTTCTTCTGTTTTACCATTACCCCGGGACGAAAATGTGGAGTTTTTGTTTGGTGCAGAAGCAGATATGGACTATGAATATAATGTGGGCGTAAGCGAAGAAAGATATAATGCTTTGGATTTTATAGTAATTCCCACAACCCATTTGCATTTAGCAGGGAATACAGTAAAAGAAAAAATTCAAACTCCCGAAGAAGCGGCAGGAATCTGGGTAAAACGACTTGAAGAACTATTGAAAAAGAATTTGCCCTGGCATAAAACAGGTATAGCCCACCTGACCTGCGGACATATTTTTAAAGGTAGAACAACAGAGGTTATAAAACTTCTTCCCGAGGAAAGGCTATATGAGCTTTTTAAGAAATGTGCACAAAAAGGCGTAGGAATTGAGCTGAATATGAAAACCCTTTCACTTTCACAGGAAGAAAAAGATATTCTTTTGCGACCGTATTTTATAGCAAAGGACTGTGGTTGCAAATTTTATATGGGAAGCGATTCCCACAAATTAGAAGCTTTGAAAACTGTAAAAGAAAATTTTGAAGATATTATTACATTACTTGATCTGAAGGAAACTGATAAATTTATTATAGGAAAATAAAATTTTTAAAAAACTTCAAAAAAACAGTTGACAAAACAAATCTTTGGTGCTATAGTATTTAAGCACTCGCGAGAGTGGCGGAATCGGCAGACGCGCACGTTTGAGGGGCGTGTGGTAATCCCGTACGGGTTCAAGTCCCGTCTCTCGCACCAAATAAAGAACTTACACTTTAGTGTAGGTTCTTTATTTTTATGTCAGAAAATAGGTAGGGACTTGAACCCCCTCGCCGAAGGCGAACACAATCGTTGCCGTTCTGACGGCAAAGCGTAGCGACGCCGTCAGGTCCCGTCTCTCGCACCAAAAATCGACATTCTTCGAAAGAAGGATGTCGGTTTTTACTTTTTCACTCTTAACTATTCACTCTTCACTAAACCTATC
>JAZSBI010000043.1:0-2192 GCA_045602345.1 Acutalibacteraceae bacterium
CAGGAAACAAAGAGATTCATTTCTTCTTAAAGCATACTGTTTTGTGGACTATTTTTCTTGTACCCAAGTTTCTTTTTGAAAAAATCAGTGAAAAAATAAAGAAATAAAAAAGGATTCAGGACAGTGAATCAACTGTCTTGAATCCTTTGACTTTATGTTATTTTTGTCGATATACAAGCAAGCTTGTGCGATATATTTTACTTCACAAAATGCGATATGTTTCGCTACGCTCAACGTGATATGATATAAATCCTTATTACGCGTGCCGTCAGGCACATATCGCGCCGCAGGCATATCGCATCGTCAGATATATCGCAAATCCGTCAGGATTTATATCGCTGTGGCTTCGCCACATTACACATCTCTATAATCTACCTCTATATACCCATCCCCATCAATATCCTCGGGTAACTGCGGTTTGTTCTTATTGAAAATAATTTCTGAAACTATTTTAACAATACCGAAAACAAGAAGTCCGAAGCCTACCATTGAGGTAATTGAGGTTGCACCCTTAAAGGGGTTGAGCACAAGAGAAACGCCATATATTGCAATAATACCTGCAAAGATTTTTGAAAAAAGTCCACCTTTTCCCGAAAAGAAAGAGGAAACTCCATAAACCACAACTGCAATACCGATTATAAAGGGGAGAATGGACATCAGGAATTTCGGATGTAAAAGGAGCATAAAAGCAACTGCTAAAAGCACAATTCCCGATATTAAATCAATAATATTCGGCGAACTTTCTTTTTTGCTTTTAACATAGCGGACAGTTCTTATTATGCCGCCAATAAGACTCGTAGTTCCTAAAACATAGCAAACAGTAAATAAAGATGTATCAGGGAAAAGGAGCACAAACAGCCCCACAACTGCCAAAATACCACCGATAACTACATTCAATATATTATCAGGCAAATTTTTTATCATTTTTTTCATGTTTATTCACCTTGTATTTTTATTTTTATTGTTAGATATATTGTACCACAAAAAACTACCAAATATTTACAATACTATTAATTTTCTTTAAATAAAAGTATTGCAAAGCTTATCATCCCTATTAGCCTGAAGGCTAACAGGGATGATAGTTAGCATTACTTTTGCTTCTTTCGAAGAGTTTGCTATTTGCCACTTGCAACTTATTTTATTCTTCTTCATATACTATAACGGTGAATTGTATGATAAAAATGTATTTTAAGCCGAAACTCAAAAGACCACCACCGATTATTGCAAAGCGGTTTTGTTTTACTAAAAAAAGAAAAAATCTTGGATTCAGGCTTTGTTCAGCTTTTTTGGTGTTTGTTATAATATGCGTTCTTGCAGATATGCGATTACGACCTATAATTGAAACCGTAGGAGGGAATGCTCTCAAAAACTCTCTTACCAATGTGGTGGATGGTGCTGTTAACGATATGGTTGACCAGTTGGGTGTGAAATATGGAAAAATGGTAAATATTGAAAGGAATCCAGATGGTACAATTGCAGCGTTAACTTTAAACAACACCTACATAAACGGCTATAAGGCAGATTTGTCCGATGGTTGCTCCGATAGGCTTTCAAATTTTGATAAAACTATTGTCCCTATTCCAATAGGCTCATTAATAGGAGGTTCGTTTTTCAACGGTAGGGGATTTAATATAAATGTCCGTGCCACAATTTATGGCTTTGCAGTTACCGATATTGTTTCCAAATTTGAAAGTGCAGGTATTAACCAGACCCGTCATACAATTTATCTTGAGGTGAAAGCCTCTGCCCACGCTTATATGGGGCTTTGCCGACTGGAAGAAAGCGTTGATGAAACAATTATTCTTGTGGAAACAATTATTGTGGGCACAGTTCCCGATACATATTACATAGGTAATGAAGAAATAAATTATCCGTACATTCCCCAGTAGAATGTACGGATTTTAAATACTTTAGTCGTTAATAAAACTGTCCATAAGCGTATAACCCACGTCAACGTAGTTTCCTGCGGTCTTTGCAGTGCTTTCTGTGAAGCTTTCAATACCATTGTCAGCAGCTTTTGATTTCTGATAAATCAAATAGGGAACTGCATCGCCTGCGTGAGTCATTGTAACAATGGGTGTGGGGTGGTCGGGAAGAACCATAACCTTGTAATCATCATATTTATCAAGCTCGGGAAGAACTCTTGCAAGAACTCTTTCGTCAATCATTTCGATTGCTTTAACCTTGTTTTC
>JAZSBI010000044.1:0-3644 GCA_045602345.1 Acutalibacteraceae bacterium
TGAAGGTGATGGAATTGACTCAAATGGTTGGCTTGTAATCAATGGTGGAACAATTACCGCACAGGCTTGTTCTTCAAGCGGTGATGCAGGTATCGATTCTGATAAGGGCATTTATATTAACGGTGGTAAAGTAATTGCTTCAGGAAATATGCTCGACCACATTGCTGGCGGCAATCAAACTTATGCTGTATTCAATTTTGTAAGTCGTCAAAAAGGCAACAACACTTATACCCTTAAAAACTCTGCTGGTAAAGTTATTGGTGAGTATACCCCTGCAAATGCTTTCACTTACTTAATTGTTGCAGGAAGCGAAATTATCCCTGATGACTACACATTCTGGCAAGGAAAAATTCAATTATCTGGAAGTACAACTCAAAATATTGGGGGCGGAATACCACAGGGAGAAAGACCCCAGATGCCGAATGGTGAGCAAGGTGCCCCACCCGAAGTGCCAGAGGGTATGGAAAGACCCGAAAAACCGAACGGAGAATTCCCACAAGGCGAAAAACCAGAAATGCCGAATGGTGAGAGACCCGAAATGCCCAACGGAGAAATGCCAGAAGCACCTAATGGTGAACGGCCTGAAATACCAGAAGGTATTACGCCGCCAGATAATGAAGGTGGAATGATTGGTGGGAATATGATGCCAAACGGAGAAACCTCAACCACATTTACAATCACAAAGGGGGGAAACCAGTTTTCAAATGTTGCAGAAGCGGCTTCTTAAAGATTCATTTAATCTCCCTCTTTTGCTAATAGCAGCACGGGCTGCAATTAAGGATATGAAATAATCTATCCAAACAAAACTATCCTCCCGAAGCAATTCGGGAGGATTTCTCTTTGCAAAATCCTTTTTATTTAAAATACAATGTGGTATAATATAGCAAAAAGATAAACAAAGTTTGACGGAGAAATACTATGACAATGAAATTATTCCTTGCGGCAATTGCTAAATTTTTATTAGGTGTTGCTTTGGTTGGCTTGTTGATATTCTTACCTGCTGGTACTTTTTCTTATTTTAACGGCTGGTTGCTGATGGGGATTTTATTTGTGCCTATGTTCTTTGCAGGAATTGTAATGATGTTCAAAAATCCCGAATTATTAAAAAGCAGACTGAATGCGAAAGAAAAGCAAAAGGAACAAAGTCTTGTTGTAAAACTCAGTGGCCTTATGTTTTTCGCGGGCTTCGTTCTTGCGGGACTCGGTGTCCGTTTTCGTTGGTACATATTACCGACAGGCGTTACCCTCGGTGGGGCGGTGATTTTTCTTATAGCATATATTCTTTATGCCGAAGTGCTAAGAGAAAATACATACCTTAGTCGTACTATTGAAGTTAGAGAAAATCAAAAGGTAATTGATACGGGATTATATGCCATCGTCAGACACCCGATGTATAGTGCAACCTTACTTTTGTTTTTATCAATGCCCATAGTACTTGGTTCTGTATATTCGTTTTTGATTTTTCTCGCATATCCTTTTATTATAGCAAAACGAATTAAACACGAAGAAAAATTCCTTGAAGAAGAACTCGACGGTTATCGTGATTATAAGCGGAAAGTCAAATTTTGTTTAATACCGTTCATTTGGTAATAATTCCCCTCTTTTTCTGATAGCACCACAGGCTACTATCTAAGAATCTAAGTAATTAGATTTATAAAGCAAACATTTCACCTTGCCGAGAAATTGGCAGGATGATTTTTCTTGAAACGGAAACTGCAATATGATATAATTATTACAATATTATATGCAACATCAAAAGGAGAGCACGGTATGAATATCTTATCAATCGGTAATAGTTTTTCCACGGATGCACAACGTTACTTACATCAGATTGCCAAAGCAGACGGTGAGGTGTTGAAATGCTATAACCTGTATATTGGCGGTTGTACCCTTTCGGAGCATTATCGGAATATGTTGAGCGAACAGCAGGAATATACCCTTGAAATGAACGGCGTCAGCACAGGTTTTCACGTTTCTTTGAAAGAAGCGTTATTAAATCGAGCTTGGGATGTTATCACGGTGCAGCAGGCCAGTTATGAATCGCCGAATTATGACACCTATCAGCCCTACCTTGATGGGTTGGTTGAATATATCAGACGATTGGTTCCCAAGGCCAAAATTGCCGTTCATCAAACCTGGGCATATGAACAGGGAAGCAAACGGTTGAACGAGGAATTAAAATATAGTGATTACAAAGAAATGCTTGGCGATATTGTAAACGCCTATCAAAAAGCGGCAGAACATATTCACGCGGACTATATGATTCCCTCAGGCGCGGTGTTCGGTGCTATGTTGGAAAACGGAATTGAAAAAATTCACCGCGATACATTTCACGCAAGTTTAGGCCTTGGCAGATACACCCTTGGTCTTATCTGGTACAAAACATTAACAGGCAACGACGTTTTTGATAATGCCTTCTGCAACTTTGATGAAGAAGTTCCCACCGAACAAATTGCAATTGCCAAAAAGTGCGTACAGGAAGTTGCTGAGAAATATAAAGTATAATTTCCCTCTTTTGTGCATAGCACCACAGGCTGCTATCAAAGAATCTAAATAATTAGATTTATAAAACAAAATCATCCCTCTGCCGATTACTCAGCAGAGGGATTTTTGATGAAATGTATTGTGTTTATATTCAATATAATATATAATAAGTTAAATCAATACCATATGGGGGTGTGAAGGTTGAATATCCGTAAAAGAAAAATGATTGCCCCAATTATTATTACAGTTATTATGATACTCTATTATATTGCATATTTTGGGTTCTTAATTTCTCTGCTTGACGGAATTGGGAAGTATGCCTTGGGCATTATCCCCCTTGCGTTTTCGGGGGTTATGATATATGTCTGTGTTCAAAGAATCAATGAAATAAAGAAAGGTGAAGAAGATGATATTAGTCAATACTGATTACATTAGCGGCAAAGAACTGGAAATGTTAGGGCTTGTAAAAGGAAGTACCATTCAGTCAAAACACATAGGCAAGGATATTGCACAAAGCTTCAAGACATTAGTTGGCGGAGAACTGAAATCCTACAATGAAATGATGAACGAGGCCCGTGCCCTTGCCACCAAAAGAATGGTTGCAGAGGCCGAGGAGCTTGGCGCAGATGCAATTGTTAATATTCGTTATGCTTCTTCCGCAATTATGCAAGGCGCAGCAGAAGTGATAGCGTATGGCACTGCCGTTAAATTCGTTAATAAATAATTCCCCCTCTTTTGCTGATAGCAACATAGACCGCCATCAAAGCATCTAAGTAATTAGGCTTATAAAGCAAAACTATCCGCCCATCAAAAGATGGGCGGATTTTTCATATATATTGAACTTCAAGGGAAAAAGTGGTATAATCAATTCAATAACATAGAAGTTTGTAGGGATAAAAACTATGATTGTTTTAATTACCGGTGCATCCCATACAGGAAAAACAGCACTCGCTCAACATCTGCTTGAAAAATATAAATATCCGTATCTGTCTATTGACCATTTAAAAATGGGGTTAATACGCAGTGCAAATACGGAACTCACACCAATGAGTGATGATGCTGACCTGACCGCTTACTTATGGCCCGTTGTTCGCGAAATCATTAAAACCGCTATTGAAAACAAGCAAAACCTAATTGTAGAAGGTTGCTATGTTCCGTTT
>JAZSBI010000045.1:0-46773 GCA_045602345.1 Acutalibacteraceae bacterium
TACCATATTTCAACAAAAAGCCACAATATAATATTTTTTCGGCATAATGTTGACCAAACAAACAAAAATTCGTATAATCTACCCATAATATAAAGATTTTATGAGGTGTAATTATGAAACCACTTGAAAAACTTAAACGAAAAACCTTTAACCTGATTGGTCTTGTGGTTAACAAGGTGGGTCAGAACGAGGCACAAAATACAGATAGCCTTGACAGAACCGTTACAGAGGGTATGCCCCAGCTTTTAAGAGCTGCTGCTGCAGAGGGTACGGTGCTTTTAAGAAACGACAATGTACTCCCCTTTTCCGAAAGCGAAACCATTTCCGTTTTCGGCAGAGTACAGTACGATTATATGTTTGTGGGCTACGGCTCCGGCGGTGACGTTATAAAGCCTTACACAGTCAATTTAATGGAAGGTCTTAAAAATTCAGGAGCAAAAATCAATACAGAGCTTGCAGATATTTACGAAAAATGGTGCAGGAAAAATCCACCCGACCACGGCTTCTGGGGACATTGGCCTTTATATTACGATGAGATGCCCATTGAAACAGGTGTAATAGAAAATGCAGCAAAGAAAAGTGATTGTGCAGTTGTTGTAATCGGTCGTTCTGCAGGTGAGGACAGAGAAAATAAGCTTGAAGCAGGAAGCTATTACCTCACAGAGGATGAAAAATCACTTCTTAAAAGAGTTAATTCCGCTTTCAAAAAGACTGTTATTGTTCTTAACATTGGTAGCATTATTGATATGGACTGGGAAAAAGATTTGCTTAAGAACGACAGTGCAATTCTCATCCCCTGGCAGGGTGGTATGGAAAGTGGTAACGCCCTTGCAGATGTACTTCTGGGAAAACAAGAGCCATCAGGCAAATTAACTGATACCATTGCAATAGACTATTGGACTTACCCTTGTGCACATAATTTCGGTAAAAAGGAATACAACAATTACACCGAAGATATTTTTGTAGGCTACAGAGATTTTGAAACCTTTTCAAAGGACAATGTTCTTTACCCCTTCGGCTTCGGTCTTGGCTATTCACAGTACAACAGGGAATTTATAAATGGTCAGGTCAAAGACAATACTGTAAAACTTAAAGCATCAACAGAAAATATTGGTGATTATTGCGGTAAAGACGTTTTGCAGATTTATGCCGAAGCTCCCCAAGGCACTTTAGGCAAGCCCTCCAGAGTGCTTTGTGATTTCAAAAAATCGAAGGCACTTGCCAAAGGGGAAAAGGAAGAATTTGAATTCAACATTCCTTTCTACGCTTTCGCATCTTACGATGACAGTGGTGTAAGCGGTCACAAATCCTGCTACATTCTGGAAAACGGTACATATAATTTTTATCTTGGTGGAGATGTGCGTTCCGCAGAAAAGGTATTTTCATTTGATATTCCCGAAACAATAGTTCTGGAAGAATTAAAAGAGGTTTGTGCACCTAAAGAAAGCTTTATACGAACCTTAGCAAACAATGATGATAAAGGAATTTTTTATTTTGGAGAAAAAGTTCCTGTTTCAACCGATAATTTAAGGGAAATAATACTTAAAAACCTGCCAAAGGACTGTGGCTACACAGGTGACAAGGGCTTAAAGCTTCAGGATGTTAAGGACGGCAAATGCACTCTTGATGAATTTGTTGCACAGCTTTCCCCCACCGAGCTTGAAGCTATTTCCCGTGGTGATTACACAATGAACAGCAAACTTGGTAAAGAGGGTAATGCAGGTGCTTTAGGTGGCGTAACAAAATCCTTACGTGACAAGGGTGTTGCTCCCCTTACCACCACAGATGGCCCTTCGGGTATTCGTATAAAGGCTTGCTGTTCACTTCTTCCTATCGGTGCATCCGTTGCAGCAATGTGGAACACCGATTTAGCTTATGAAATGTATAAAAAAGTGGGTAGTGAAATGAAAGCCAAGGGCTCTGATATACTCCTTGCCCCCGGTATGAACATTCACAGAAGTCCCCTTTGCGGAAGAAACTTTGAATATTTCTCGGAGGACCCATTTGTAACAGGTAAAACTGCCGCTGCAATTGTAAAGGGTGTACAGAGTGAGGGCGTTGCAGCTTGTCCCAAGCACTTTGCTTGTAACAGCCAGGAAACCAACCGCAACCGTACAGATTCAAGGCTTTCCGAAAGAGCCTTAAGAGAAATTTACCTTAAGGGCTTTGAAATCTGTGTTAAGGATGCCGCCCCGCTTACCATAATGACATCTTATAACAAAATAAATGGTGTATGGGGACATTACCACTACGACCTTTGCACAAGAATTTTAAGAGATGAATGGGGCTTCCAGGGTCTTGTTATGACCGACTGGTGGATGCAGTACACCAACAGCCCTGAATTCCCTGAAATCAAGGACAATGGCTACAGAGTACGAGCAGGTGTTGACGTGCTTATGCCCGGTGGCAAAAGAACAGGCAAGAAAAAGCCCGATGGTACACTTCTTAAAACCTACGGCAAAAAAGACGGCATAACCCTTGGTGAAATGCAAAGCGTTGCAAAGCACGTGCTTGGGGTTGTTATGAAAATTAAATAAAGCAAAATCGGGAAAAGACAGAAAATCTTTTCCCGATTTTTTAATTTTTAAAAGCCATCAACCACCGGTTTAGCTGTTAGCAGAACCGTAAGGTACAGGCTACTTAATCAGCTAAACTAACCCAGCATACTGTTTCATCCCAGATTATGCTGCCATCATCCTCACAAAAAACCTTGACCCAACATTCATTACTTTTGAAGGAGAAAGTAGCATCTTCAATTTCGCCATCAAAATCGCTTAACAAAAAGTCTGCTTCAACACCAATGTATTCCTCAAAATCATCCAATGACATACGCGTTCCTTTTGAAGCCAAAGACGGATACAGCTTTGATAATTTACATTGATACTGTATGCAAAAATGGGGTGGCGGAGAATGGAATATAAACATAACATCCTTAGATGCCTGCAACGAATAACCTGCACCGCCAAATTCATAAGGTTCCCTTACAGCATTGGGAAACTCTCTTTCAAGCTCATCAATGGTCAGGTTAAAGTATTTTCCGTATTTTTCGAAGTTTTTATCTTCAAAAGTAGGGACATACGACCCTGTTACCGAGCACCTTGCTTTATTCAGCAGTATGGTGCCATCCTCTTCACAGTATACCTTTATATCATAATTTTTGTAGGAATATTCTATATGTGGTTTAACATAACCCATACCATCCGGCGAATCAATGAAGCCTTCAGCATAGCGGCCGGGGCTGAACTCAACCTCACATCCCACAAAGGACTCAAACTCTTCAGGGGTCATTTCGCTTTTTTGTGCATTTATATATGGGTAAAGTGTTGTTATGGGAGCAGAAACCGTATCGCAGACTTCTCGTGCACCCCACACAAGAAACTCAACATACTCATCAACGGTAATTATTCTGCAACCGCCGGGTACAACCTCATTGTCTCTGTTAGAGCCATATTCCGCATCGGGGAAATCCCACATTATACTGCTATTTGTTTTATTAAGATATTTGCCGTATCTATCTATTATGTTTGTTTTTAAATCTACAATTTCCACAGATTTAAAAAGCTTTGCAATTTGTGAAACTTTTCCACTTTTATCACAAGCGGTATCATTTTCCTCTGCAGATTCTGCGTAGGCAAGTTCAACAAGCATTAAATTTATCTTGTCTAAATCCCCTTGCTTCAGCTCATCCTGTCCTATTAAGCTAAGAACCTTTTGCATTGCTTCGTAGCTTTTCTTTGATGCTAACAGGGACAGCATATAATTCACCCTTATAAGGTGGGTGTTGTTTTCGCTTGTTGCCAGAGCTTTATAGCTGTTGGCAGTATCAAAGGCTGAGCGTTGAATATTGTAGTAAACAGATAGCTTTGCCACATCCTCAGCTGCTTTGTTTACCGGCCATATTAAGGTCAGTGCGGCATCAACAGCACCTACAGCACCGCCAAAGCCCGAAAGGAATTCTGCTGAAGAAAGACCTTCCTCCAACACGCTGCCCGCATCATCAAGCCACATATCTGCAACAAAATCTGTTAATGCCGTATAAATGGTGCTGCGATTTCCGCTGAGAGCATCCACTGAACGGTCCAGAGCCATCTGATAGGCTTTGGTATTACCCTCGTTGCTTTGTTGTGAAAGCAGTGCATCAAAATAACCGGGAAGAATATGTGAGCTTGCCTCAACAGCCTTTAAAACAGGTAACACTTTACCTGCGGCTTGTGCCAGGTCTGCCATATCGGAAGCCATTTCAAATTGCTTGCACAGCTCACCATAGTCAGCACCAACAGTTTTGTCAAAATCATAACCGGACAAAAAGCTTTCCAGGTCCTCATCTGTGTTTGTTCCCTCGTAAAGCTCTCTGAGGGATTCATCGAACTTGTTTACTGTTTTTATGCTTTTTAATATATCTTCTGCCTGGGATGAAAGCATAAAATCATCTGTTGCCATTTCTGTAAGGCAATCATAGTAATTGTTTACAGTATGCCAGCTGTCACCATTTTCATCAATTACTATTAGTCTGTCGAACTCACCCTTGAACACAGCCATAAAACCATCAATTACATTGGCAGTAACCAATGCGGCAACAGTAGCTGTGTCCTGACCCATTTCATCAACTATATTGAACTGTAAGCCGTCGCCCTTAATTTCTTTAGAAATTTCCCAGACGGATTTCATATCGGGCTTTATAACAAGTATTCCGTTATCTACGCTGCACTCTACATTCATCCAGGGCAAAATTTCACTTAAGGGATAATAGTATATTCCCTCATGCACAAGTGTACCGCTGTACTCCTGTGTAAAGCTGACAGGCTCAACCTGAATTGTTTTGCCTGTTTTGGAAAACAGAACATTCTTTTCACCCAGATTAAAAACCAGGTTAACATCATTTTCCTGCAAAAAGAAGCGTTTTTGTCCTTTAGAGTTTACGTGTTTTTGAAAAATCCAATTCAATTCATCTGTTGGTGCATAAAGCTCCCCGTCCTTTTCGATAACCGAAAAGCCCTTGCTTTCCAGACCATTATGCACACAAATCATTTCAATTTCATAGCCTTTGGCTGAACACACGGGAGCAAGAACCTGAAAAACCATAACCAGGCTAATGAAAAAAGCAAATATTTTTTTCATATATGTACCTCTCCGTTATTCTGACAGGGACTCAACAAAGGTCTTACTATAGCTCATATAGCCACCTAAAATAATGTCCAGCTGTTCATCTGTAAGGCTTACACTAACGGGCCTTTTGTCCGCAATATTGATAAGCACCTTTACTTGCGTGGTTGTTTTACCTTTTTCTTCAAAAGCCTCGGTGATTTCAGCTATAAATTCTTCATTGTTCATTTTCTTTGAAGAATTCTCTTCCAGATACTCCGATAAAACAGGCTCCACGTCATAATTGGAAACATCGCAAACCGCAAAAGAGCCTTCCTCGGTTTCTTCAATTTCAACAACAGTTATCTCCGCACTGTTTTTTATTAAATTTAATAAAGTTGGAGGGTCCTCTGTGGTTTTTATCAAAATATCCAGCTCTTGAATAATAAGCTGTTGAGCAGTTTCTTTTTTTATGGTGGTTTTACCACAGGAACTGAACAGCACTAAAACAAGACAGCACATTACTGCCAAAAACTTTCTCATTGAATATCACCTTTGATTCGCTATACCGGTATTATTCACACCATCTCATTAATTTGTTTTTCGGTAGTTTTTGCCCATTCGTACTGTTCCATATATCTGCCGAAATACTTTGTGTTTTCGGTTTTTCCGTTTTCAAGAAAATCGTAGTAATCACAGGCAAATTTACTTTTATCTATACTTCTCTGGTTTCGGTTATCTACCAGTATATCGGAAATACCCGCATCCTCAAGAGCCAATCTGAGGGACTTAAGCACCTTTCTGAAAAGTGACTGAACTGTTTCGTCATACCTTCTGCCTTCCCAAAGGACTGCAATAGCCTGTTCGGTATTTACAACTCCACCATTTCTGTCTACAAGAAGAGCTAAAAGCTCCTTACTCTTGGCACTTGGGAAGGAAACAGATTTACCATCTACAAACACATCAAAGTAGCCAAAGGTTTTTATAAAAACCCTTTTTTCCGTTAATGCATCACGAACTAAAAGAGCTTTTTCGTAAGCCTTTTTAATTGCCTCGGGCTCATAGGGCTTCATAATGTAATCCACCGCATCAACACCGAAGGCTTCAAGGGCATAATTGCTGTAGCTTGTAGCAAAAATAACCCTGATATTTCCGGAAATTGCCTTTATTCTTTTTGCAAGCTCGATACCCTTTATTACGGGCATTTCAATATCAAGAAAGGCAATGTCAATTTTATTGGTTGCAACATAACCCAAGGCATCAAGGGGATTATTAAATTTTATTATTTCGTCAGTAATACCAACCTCACGACAGGTATCTTCAAAATCTTCAAGAGCGAGTATCTCGTCATCCACAGCCATTATTTTCATTTACTTTTTACCTCCTTGGGTATTTTTATTATTACGGTGGTACCTGTATTTATGGTGCTGTTCACCGTAATTTCCGCCCCCAGCATTTCCCTCAGGCGATTTTTTATATTATTCATTCCCACGTGGGAACGACCATCATTTTTTATTTCGTTAACATCATAGCCTACGCCATTGTCCTCAATTACAATTAAAATACTCTCCCCTTCTTCGTAAGAAGAAATTTTCAAGGTACCTCCATCAACACGTTGGTTGATTCCGTGTTTTATTGCATTTTCTGCAATAGGCTGTATTGTTAAAGGCGGAATAGTGAAATCCTCAAAATCAATATTATATTCTACATTCAATCGGTCACCGAAGCGCAGGCGCTCAATGGAGATATAATTTTCAACATGCTCCATCTCCTTCTTAAAGGGAATGGGCTCTTTTTGTGTTAAAGAATCCATATTTGCCCTTAAGTAGTTTGAAAAGCGTACAATGGCATTTTCTGCTGCCTTTGGATCTTTTTTTGTGAGAATTTTTATTGTGTTGAGTGCATTGTAAAGGAAATGTGGCTGAATCTGACTGAGCATTAAAGTCATATTCATATCGCCTAATTCCTTTTGAAGCTCTGCTGAACGCTTTGCCTGCTTATATGTCTCAACAATATCAAAAAAGTGTACAAGCTCCATTATGGCAATAAACACCACACATGCCACAGGCATAATGTAAGTTACATTCTGTGAAATGTAGCCGTTCATATAGAAATTATCTATTACAATTGCAGCCGCTGTTATACAATAAGCAACCAGGTACAGAAAAGATATTCGCCTTTTTTCAATAACAGCCTGAACAAGCTTACAAATCATAAACACGTCAAGAATATAAGTAGCAGCTTGCAACCACATATATGCTGTTGCAATATAAATATAGTCATACAGAATGTACGGCACGAATGCACAAACCAGGAAAATGCCGGCAATTGCAACAATAAAACCTTGACGGATTTTTACGTCCAGAACAGTAATTACATGCATCAGCATAGATAATTTAAGTATATACGTAGATACGTACACAAGGGATGTCATTATTTCGTAATCAATATCAAAGAACAAGTGGTGCGAAACCACATACCCCTCGTTAGTAATAAGCATTCTGAAGGCAAAGGAAATACAAAGCACAAACAGCCAGAAATTATTATTATTTTTTTTGTTTTTATTAAGTATAGCCAGAACCAAAGCTGAAACAGCAAAAAAGATAACAATACCAATATAGAAATACCTTAATGCCAAAGTTCCGATTTCGTTTGAATGGTACTTTTCATAGGATGAAAGTACGGGAGCAGAGGTTAAGCCACCTGAATAGTTACAGGTAATTTCAATAACAACTTCATAATTGTTATCTGCTGCCTCCTTAGGGTCAAAGGGTATTGCGTAGGACTCTATAACTGTTGAATAATTAGTCCCGGGAATTTTATGGTTTGAAAAAACACATACTCCGTCAATAAAAACCTCGCACTTACCCGGAAGGTTAGGAACACTTACCACAAAAGCCTCGTTAATATTCACGTTCTTTAAAATAGTTCTGTAACTGGCTTTTCCGCCGTTAGAAAGCTTTTTACCATTTATTTCATACGTAGTCCAGGAAGCGGGAACGTGAATGTAGTTTTCTGTACTCGGATTTATCTTTTTTTCAGAAATAATATGCTCGTTCCAAAAAAACTGCCACTCTCCCGACAAATAAACAGAAGCATCTTTGTCGAAAGTATATTTACCCAAATCAGCCTCAGCAGAAGATATATTTACCTTATTGAGCAAATCCGGTGCATAGGTTGAAAGGAAGGGTAAAAAAGAGGCAATGGCAAATGTAAGTAAAATTGCAAAAAAACTTACAAAAACTTGCTTAAATTTTTTTGACATAAACACCCCTCCTAAAAATTATAATCCCAGAGTATTATAATGGTATTATATAATATAAATGTGAATTAATCAACATTTTTTTGTGACAATAACGAAACTTTTTCGTGAAATACACACAAAAAAGTCTGCCCCTCCCTCAGGAAGGACAGATAGTTGCCAGCGGCTAACCTCCAGTCGCCAGCTACCAGCCACCAGTTGCCGGTATGTAAAAGTGCAAAAAGTAAAAGCATCGCGAAGCCTCACTTTGTGTTTTGCGTTTTGCACTTAGCACATAGCACTTATTTATAGTTTTCCATATAATATTTATAAAACTCAACAGCATTACCAATTGCTTTAAGTGATATATTCTCATTTTCACTATGGACACTTGCAAATTGCTGTGCATCCATTTCAATAGGCGCAAATCTTATTACACAGTCGCAGATATCGCTTAAATGCCTGGCATCCGTACCCGCAGGGAGAATATACGCCGCACTTGCAACATTGGGGAAGATTTTCGCAACACAAGCCTTTGTATATGCAAATGGGGGTTTTGACATATCTGCAGGTTTATGATATTCGTTGTTTTCTCCGTCCTCAACTATAATGCCATATTTTTCTGCAATTTTCTTAATAGCTTCAATATCTTTTTTCAAATCCTCATCATTAACACAACGGAGCATTGCTTTTGCTGTACATTTTTTATCGTCCCTTGAGCCGGAAATCTCGTTAAAGGAGCAGGATGTGCCAAGCATTGCACCTGCCTGTGCATTAATTTTGGGAATTACCCATTTCAAAAGAGGACCAAAACACCACAGATTACTGAAAAGAATTGTCATAACAAAGGGTGTATAAGGACAAAGTCCCTCAAACATAGCTTTCATTTCAGGGTAAAGACGGCGTATAAAAATATTTTTTGAATTAATCTCCGCAATAAACGTAGCCATTCTTGCAACGGGAGTATTCACATTTGCCGCAAGACCTGTGTGGGCATTACCCTCTTCAGCGGTGCACACAAGTCGATGGACACCTTTTTCGTGAACTGCCATCATAGCACATTTGCACTTCATACCTGCAAGTGGTGGGTCAATTATTGCACCACCCTCATCAAGTATAGTTTCAAAGGTTATTCCCTGCCCTTCAAAATATTTAAGGGCTGTGGGTATGCCGTCACCTGATATTTCTTCATTGTGAGAAGAGCCTATAAACAGGTTGGTTTCAGGCACAAAACCCGCACGGAGCAATTCTTCAAGAGCCTGAAATTCTGCAAAAAGGGGAGTTTTTGTATCTACTGTTCCCCTCCCCCACAATGCATCGCCATAAATTTCACCGCAAAAGCCCGGATGAGTCCATTCGCCCTTTGCCTCTACAACATCGTGGTGGGACATTACCATAATATTTCTTTTTTCATTTTTTCCTTTTAATTTATAAATCCAGCAGTCATCGGAAAAAATCATTTTTTCGCACTTCTCGTGAACCAAAGGAAAAAGCTCTTCAACTGTTTCTCTTAATTTTTTAAACTCTGTATCGTCGTAGCTGTCTTTTTCGGAAACAGTTTCGCAACGAATCATTTTACCCAATTTTTCTGCATATTCGGTTTGCTCTTCCGGTGTTCTGTGAATAATTTCATCAGTTAATTTCCGTGCCTTAAGCTTAACCTTCAAGGCATTGAAAACTAAAACTCCGACAAAAAGCAAAAACGCAACACCTGAAATTATAAATATATATTTCATTTAAAATCACCTGATTATATTTCTTAACTGAATTATACCACTAATGCAAAATAAATCAAGAAAAGGCAGTGTTTTATATTCTTGAAAAACCACATAATATATGTTAGAATATTAAATTGGAGAAAAAGGAGTGTATTTTTTGATTAATAATGCTCAACGAACAGAGATTATTAAAAAATTTCTTGATGAGGGCATAGAAATCCCCTGCCCCAATGGCGTTATAATTGAAGAAGAAGTAAAAATCCAAAAAGGTACTGTTATTATGCCTGACACAGTTATTCTTGGCAAAACCCAAATCGGAAAAAACTGTGTAATCGGTCCTAATTCATATATCTGTGACACGGTTATAGGCAACAATACCAAACTAAACAACACCCAAAGTTTTAGTTCTCAAATCGGCTCGGGTGTTACTGCAGGACCCTTTGTGCATATCCGCCCAAATTGCAAAATTGCTGATAATGTTCATATCGGTAACTTTGTTGAAGTCAAAAATTCAACGGTTGATGAGGGTAGCAAGCTCCCCCACCTGCTTTATGTAGGCGACTCAGACGTGGGCAAGGATGTTAACTTTGGTTGTGGCTGTGTAACGGTAAACTATGACGGAAGAAACAAATCACGAACAACTGTAAAAGATGGTGCATTTATCGGTTGCAACACAAATCTTATTGCCCCTGTTACAATTGGTGAAAACGCTTTCACCGCTGCAGGCTCAACCATAACAGAGGATGTACCCGACAATGCCCTTGCAGTTGCAAGAAGTAAACAGACAGTAAAAGAAGATTGGGTAAATATAAAAAAGCCCTATAAAAGACAGCATACAAAATAACGGAGAAAGTAAATTACAATGTTCAACAAATTCAAAAAAGATGGTGGCAGTTCAACCTACGATTTTTTGGTTGTAGGCTTGGGAAACCCCGGTACAAAATACGAAACAACAAGACATAATGCAGGTTTTTTATTTATAACTCACGCAGAGGACAAATGGAATTTTAAGGCAAAAAAGCTTAAATTCCACGCTCTTATAGGTGATGCAAAAATAGGAAACTGCAAGGTGCTTTTTATGAAGCCACAAACAATGATGAACAACAGCGGTACAGCTGTTTCAGAATGTGCAAAATTCTACAAAATCCCCGTAGAAAACATTATTGTTGTTTTTGATGACATTTCTTTGGAGCCCGGTAAGCTTCGCATAAGAAGAAAAGGCTCCGCAGGTGGCCACAACGGAATGAAAAGTCTTATTGCCCATTTAGGCTCGGAGAATTTCCCCCGAATCAAAATCGGTGTTGGAGCAAAGCCCCATCCGGATTACGATTTAGCCGATTGGGTACTTGCAAATTTCCCAAAGAAAGATATTCCTGCTGTAAGAAATGCCATTGAAGATGGCGCAAATGCACTTGAAATGCTCCTGAAAGGCGATTTTGAGGGAGCTATGTCAAAATACAATTGAGGTTTTTATGTCCGGCTACAAACAACTACTGAAAAATTCAAATCAATATCAGGATGTTGTGCGCTATATGGGTGCAGATATGTTCCCGTCGGGAATTGTGGGTCTGCCCCCTGCACCAAAGGCACATCTCATTTATTCGCTTTGCGAGGAATTTTCTCGCAGAGCTATTGTTGTTTTGCCCGATGAAGCCTCTGCAAGAAAATTCACTACAGACATCAACGAATTCAACGGCAATAAAGAGATTGCCTGTTTTTACCCTGCAAGAGATTTTTCTTTTAACACTTCCCAAGGACAGTCAAGGGAATATGAGCAATTAAGAATCAAAACCCTTTGCAGTATTTTAAAAGATGAATGTAAAATTATAGCCTGCTCTGCAGAAGCGGCTTTGCAATTGACTATTCCACCCGAAGAACTAAAAAAACGAACCTTTAAAATTGATTTTTCTACAGAAATATCAACAGAGAAAATTACCGAGCTTCTTTTTTCTGCAGGCTTCAAACGTGCTGAAAGCGTTGAGGGTGCAGGGCAATTTGCCGTAAGGGGCGGTATTGTAGACTTTTTCCCGCCCGACTCTTCCCAGCCTGTCCGAATAGAGCTTTGGGGTGACCAGGTTGACACAATTTCACTTTTTGACGCTTCTACCCAAAGAAGAACAGAAAATCTTGATTTTTGCGAAATTACACCTTCAACAGAAATAATTTTCAACAGTGAAGAGGAATTAAAAAACAAAATCGAAAAATTTGTTGATACTGTTTCAGGAAAAGGCTCAAGAAAAGCCAAGGAGCTTTTTGAAAAGGATGTAGAGCTTTTAAACTCAGGCATCAAGCTTCAATCTGTTGATAAATACCTTTCACTGGCATACGAAAAACCTGCTTCAATTTTTGACTATTGCCGGGATGCTTTTGTTTTTGTTTGTGAAAGTGCTGCCGTAAAGGACAAGGTTCAAAACACAACAAAGCTGCTTTCACAGGAAATTAAAGCACAGTTTGAAAATGGCGTACTCACAAAGGGTCTTGACAGATTCTCTTTAACCCTACCCGAATTACTTTTAATTTACGAAAACCGAAAAACACTTTATATAGATAATTTTGCAAGGGGAAGCTTTGACACTCCCGTTAAAAGCCTTACAACCTTCAACGTACAGCAAACGCCCTTATGGAATGGTTCTTTAGAGGTGCTTCTTGAAGATCTGAAGCCTGCACTTTCAAAAAAAGAAACCTGTGTTATTCTTGCCGGTACGGAAAAGAGTGCAACCGCACTTGTTGAAGCTTTGGAAACAGAAGATATTAAAGCTATGTTCTTCCCTGTACCACCTGCACAATTCCCCAAAAACACAGTAAGCGTTTTAGCAGGTAATTTATCAGGCAGCTTCCGTTACCCAAGCGAAAGTTTCAATATTATCTCCTACGGTAAGGGTGTTCACAAAACAACACAAAAACGCCGAAAAACCTACAAAGCGGCTGATGCCATTCAAAGCCTTGAGGAGCTTTCAAGAGGCGATTATGTTGTTCATTCAGTTCACGGTATCGGTATTTTTGACGGTATTCAGAAATTAGAGGTTTCAGGTCTTACCAAGGATTTCATAAAAATCACCTATGCAAAAGGTGATGCCTTGTATGTGCCCGTTACACAGCTTGACCTGGTTTCAAAATATATCGGTCCTAAGGATGACACAAAAACTCTCAAGCTTTCACGCTTAGGCGGTACCGATTGGGAAAAAATGAAGGCCCGTGTTAAAGCCTCAGCCAAAAATATGGCAAAGGAGCTTATACAGCTTTACTCCAAGCGTATGAAAACCCAGGGCTTTGCATTTTCCCCTGATATTGATATGCAAAACGACTTTGAAAGACGTTTTGAGTACGAAGAAACCGAGGACCAGCTTCGCAGTATTGAAGAAATAAAAAAAGATATGGAAAAGCCTCATCCTATGGACAGACTCCTGTGCGGTGATGTAGGCTTCGGAAAAACAGAGGTTGCCCTCAGAGCTGCCTTCAAATGTATTGCAGATGGCAAACAATGTGCGATTCTTGTACCCACCACAATTCTTGCACTGCAGCACTATAACACAATTCTTCGCCGTTTTGAGGGCTTTCCCATTGAAGCACAAATGCTTTCACGTTTCAGGTCACCAAAGGAACAAACCCAGATAATAAAAGCCCTTAAACGTGGTGCAATTGATATTATTGTAGGTACCCACAGGCTTATTTCAAAGGACATTGTTTTTAAAGATTTAGGTCTTATAATAGTCGACGAGGAGCAACGCTTCGGTGTTGGACAGAAGGAAAAGCTTAAGGAATTGTACCCCGATGTTGACTGTCTGACTCTTTCCGCAACCCCCATTCCCCGTACAATGAATATGGCAATGTCAGGTATTCGTGATATGTCCGTTATCGAAGAAGCTCCCCAGGACCGTTTCCCTGTACAGACCTACGTGCTGGAACACGATTGGGATGTTATCGGCGAAGCAATTTCAAAAGAACTTCGTCGTGGTGGCCAGGTTTATTACCTTCACAACAAGGTGGGTACCATAGAAAAAGCCGCAGGAAAAATCCGTGAGCTTGTACCCGATGCAAATATAGGAATTGCCCACGGAAAAATGAGTGAAGATGAGCTTTCGGAAGTCTGGCGACAGCTTTTAGAGGGTGAAATCGACGTTCTTGTTTGTACCACCATTATCGAAACGGGTGTAGATGTACCAAATGCAAACACCCTTATTATTGAAAATGCTAACCATCTTGGTCTTGCACAATTACACCAGATAAGAGGGCGTGTAGGACGCTCCGCAAGACGCGGCTTCGCCTACCTCACATTTAACCGCAACAGCGAATTAACGGAAATTGCACAGAAGCGTCTTACGGCAATACGTGAATATACCGAATTCGGTTCAGGCTTTAAAATCGCTATGCGAGACCTTGAAATCCGTGGTGCAGGTAACCTTTTAGGTGCAGAACAGCACGGACATATGGAGGCTGTTGGCTACGATATGTATATGAAGCTTCTTTCGGAAGCGGTTATTGAAGAAAAAGGCACAGATGTTAAAATCAACCAGAAGGAATGTCTTATTGATATTCGTATTGATGCACACATTCCCGAAGATTACATTGAAAGTCTCCCCCAACGACTTTATATTTACAAACGAATTGCTGATATAAAAACAGATGCGGATGCATCCGATGTTATTGACGAGCTTATTGACCGTTTTGGTGAGCCCCCTGCAGGTGTTGAAGGCCTTGTTAAAGTTGCCCTTTTAAGAAACACTGCCGCAGCGCATGGCATTTACGAAATCGGGCAAAACAACAACAGTCTTCTGTTGTATGTTGAGGAAATTGATATGCAGAAGGTTGCTTTACTTGTTAAGGGTATGAGGGGAAGAATTCTTGTTTCAAGAGGCCCCAAGCCCTATATAACAGTAAAAAAAGCAAATGGGCAGTCACCGCTTGATACACTGGAAGAAGCATTTAATTTATTGAAAACAAAAAACGAGGAGAATTAAAATGACATTTGAATACAGACCCCAGGGCGTATGCTCCAGAAACCTTACCTTTGATATTGAAAACGGTATAGTAAAAAACGTTAAATTTCAGGGTGGTTGCCACGGCAATCTTCAAGGAATTGCCGCCCTTTGCGAGGGTAAAGGTGCAGAAGAAATAATCAACGCTGTTTCGGGAATCCGTTGTGGCTTTAAATCCACATCCTGCCCCGACCAGCTTGCAAAGGCTCTTACACAGGCACTTGAAAGAGAGGAAAAATAAAATGAAATTTCTTATTTTAATTGCAGATATTGACGAGTTTAACCCTTGCAAAAACAGCTTAGGTGAGCTTGTAAAAAAAGAATACAAAATTCACCATATGCCTGCATTTGATTTTTCCCATAACAACCACGATTGTACCGTTGTTTGCTTCGGTATAGGCAAGGTTAACGCTGCTATGGGTGCAGCCCTTGCCCTTAATTATGACAAATTCGATGGTGTTATAAATACAGGCTGGAGCGGTGCTGTTTCAGGGGTTTTCAAAGGCGATATTATTGTTTCCGATTCTTGTGTTGAGTGTGATTTCGACCTTACCCCCATTGGCAGACTCCCGGGACAAAAGCCCGGTCAGGAGGATTACATATACAAATGCAACAACGCACTTTATAATGCCGCTTGCTCTGTTGATGGCTTCAAGCACGGTAATCTGGGTACAGGCGATTTCTTCCTGACAAACAAAGAATTAGGGCAGAAATACAAAGAAATATTCAATATTAATGCTTTTGATATGGAAAGCGGTGCTTTAGGTGCTGTTTGCTACCTTCTGAATGTACCCTTCGTAAGCATAAGAAAAATTTCCGACAATGCAGACGATGTTTCAGTAAACGAATACACAAATTCCGTTGTGTCCGATGTTACTGCATTTTCTGATATTGTACTTAAGGTACTTGAAAAACTGTAAATAGTCGCCAGTCGCCAGCAGTTAGCAAATAGCGATTAGATGCCAGATACCGGATGCCAGATGCCAGAGCTTCGCAATACTAAATATACCCGTAAGACACCAGCTTGCCCGCGCCTGAGAATTTGTAAAAAATGTAGAGCGTGGAAATCAAGTTTGGCAAGGAGTAAAACAGAGCAATAAAGTTTTTGGTGGTTCTTGCCTGCCTTCAAAGGCGGGGGGACCACCTTGTTTTATGCTTTTCAGAAAAAAGCTTCAAGCGTGTGGTACGTAAAAACTAAAGTAAAGTTGGTCGGGTGGTGGGTGGTTCTTGACGCGCAAGCGTCATTTCACCGCAAGGTGAAACTATAACAAACTAAATGTCTTGAATTTATATATTCAGATAGACCGTGTTATTTTTGCTTTCTGATATTAGTATTTTTAGTGTTATTATGCTACAAAAAATAAAACCGGCGTTGTGTTCGTAAGAGGAACACAACGCCTATTTCTGCACAGTTTTTTCAGGCTATTCACGGACGACAAAAATTTTCTCGTCGCCACCTGAAAAAACACCGCTGACGGCATAGTGCGGATTTACCATATACTATGCTTGTCAGCGGTGATATGTTAATAATATTATTTGCTATAAATTTTCGAGATTAAGATGCAGAAGGCAGATTTGGTGAACAAATGCGTACAAAGTTACACCGAAAGAGCCAAATAAACCTATGCACTTAATATCGGAAATTAATCATCGAATTTTGAAATAAATGCACGAGTTCTTTCGGATTTGGGATTATCGAAAACCTCTTCAGGTGTACCCTCTTCGGCAATAACACCATCATCCATAAAAATAACCTTTGTGGAAACAGCCTTTGCAAAGGACATTTCGTGGGTAACAATTACCATGGTTATTTTTTCTTCCGCAAGACCTTTTATAACCTTAAGAATTTCACCTGTAAGCTCCGGGTCAAGTGCAGATGTGGGCTCATCAAAGAACAAAACCTTTGGTTCCAGCATCAAAGCCCTTGCAATAGAAACACGCTGTTTCTGCCCACCGGAAAGCTCACAAGGATAGTTTTCCAATTTATCAGAAAGACCTACTTTCCTTAAAAGCTCTTTGGCTTTTGCTTCTATTTCCTCATGAATTTGTTTTTTATTTTCTTTATAGTCTTGTCTTTCCTCTGCCAGAAGCTCAGGTGCAAGAGTAACATTCTTAAGAACGTTATATTGGGGAAAAAGATGAAAATCCTGGAAAACAAGTCCTACAAGAAGCTGTCTGCGACGTTTTTCTTCGGCACTCACTTTACCTGCTTTCCCATCAAAAAACACTTCATCTGCCACTGAAATAAAACCATCATCCGGTGTTTCCAGCTGGTTTATACAACGTAATATTGTAGTTTTACCACTACCCGATGAACCAATAATGCTAAGCACTTCACCCTCAGAAAGATCAAACGACACACCTTTTAAAACCTCGGTCTTTCCGAAGCTTTTTTTCAAATCTTTTACAACAAGTACAGACATTTTAAAAGCTCCTTCCGACCTTAGTTTTTATAGTAGTCAAATTTCTTTTCAATGAAATTGAACAATAATGTAAGCCCACCGCAGAACACAAGGAAAAATACCGCAGTATAGAACAATGGCCAGATTATTCCCTTACTGGAGAAATCAGTTGCCTGCATAAGTATTTCCGAAACTGCAATAACCCTTGCCAAGGAAGTATCTTTAACAAGTGTAATAATCTCATTACTCATAGGGGGAATAATTCTCTTTACAACCTGCATCAGAACAACTTTAAAGAAAACCTGTGATTTTGTCATTCCAAGAACCTGACCTGCCTCATATTGCCCCTTGGGGATAGACTCAATGCCACCTCTGTATATTTCAGAGAAATATGCTGCATAGTTAATAACAAAAGCAATAAGAGCAGCTGTCATACGTGATTTCATAGGTGTACCGAATAAAAGTCCGGGAACATAAAAAACCACAAAAAGCTGGAGCATCAGAGGTGTCCCTCTGATGACCCAGACAAATGCTTTTGTTACAACTTTTAATATTTTGAACTTTGACATTGAGCCCATTGAAATAACAAGACCCAATGGCAAAGCGAAGAGCAGGGTTGCTCCAAATAAATAACAGTTTTGATAAAAGCCTTCAAGTAATTCAAGGCTTACTTCAGCAAAAGACATTTAAATTACTCCTGAAATCAGTCAGCTTTAACAACTACTGCCTGTTTGTTCTGCATATAAGGAATAGAAATCTGCATATTTTCTTCTCTTTCGGGAGTGATTGTCATACCATTCCAGATACAGTCAATGTTTTTACTTGCAAGCTCTGTTTCTTTTGAGTTCCAGTCGATAACCTGGAATTTAACTTTAAGACCAAGCTCTTTAGCAACTGCTTCTGCAAACTCTGTTTCAAAGCCTACAAGCTTGCCTTCATCGTTTTTATAGTTCATGGGAGCGAAATATGTAATACCTACAACAAGTGTACCCTTGTCTTTAATGTATTCCCAGTCAGAATCTTCTGCTTTTACTTCTTCGTAATCAGCATCACCAAGAAGAAGGTCCTGAAGCTTGTATGTTTCTGCGATATCAGCAAGTGTACCATCTTTTTTAAGGTCTTTGATAGCTTTGTTTACATAGTTAACAGCATCAGAGCCTTTTCTGAATGCAATACCATACTCTTCGGGAGCAAAGGATGTATCTTCAAGAAGAGTGAGGTTTTCAAAGTCTGTACCTTCACCGATTGAACCGATAGACATAACATAGTCTATAACTGCCATATCAGCTGTACCTGCAGAAACTTCCATAAGAGCTTTTGCCTGTGTGTCAACAGGTGTCTTTGTGAAATCTGCAAAATACTCATTTTCATTCATAACGCTTTCACCTGCTGAACCTGCTTCAGCTACAACGATTTTTTCATCGCCGCCGCAGGATGCAAAAGCACAAACGATACCAATAACGAGAACTACGCTCATTACAATAGCTAATACTTTTTTCATAATAATTTCCTCCGTTGCGGTTTACCCGCATTTATTTTGTGGGGTTATTTTAGCACTTTAGCGCATTAAAGTAAAGAGGTTTTTATGAAATTCTTTTATTTTGTAGGTTTTGCCATAGAGCCCCACTTAATATTCAATTCTTTTATGCAACTTCACCACTTTAACGTGCTAAAGCAAACTAAAAATACAAACGACCACATATTCTCATTGTAAAAAAGCTATTTTTATGTTAAAATATTTACACAAATCTAACGAGGTTTTAATATGAACAATCCTGAAAATGTAATCAATATAAATAAACTTATTTCTGAACTTGACCATATTCTAAGTAAAAATGATTATACTTCTGCCCGTGATTTCCTTGAAAAATGGGTTGAGCTTTCCCAAAAGCAGGGTGATAACAAAGCTCTTTTCTCCCTTTGCAACGAATGTATAGGTCTTTACAGAAAAATCGGCGAAAAAGGAAAATGCTACAAATATTGTAAAAAAGCACTTGATTTGCTGACAGCTTTAAATATAGAAAACACTGTAACGGGTGCAACCGCATACACAAACTGTGCAACAGCCTACAAAGCATTCGGTGAGCCTGAAAACAGTATTCCGCTTTTTGAAAAAGCAGTCACATTATATGAAACTCTCTTACCCGAAAACGATCGCAGACTTGCAGGGTTATACAACAACTTTGCCCTTTCACTTGTAGATTTAAAGGAATTTGAAAAAGCCTTTGAGCTTTATAAAAAAGCAATAAAAGTATTAGACCAAAACCCGCTGTTCAATTTGGAGCAAGCGGTAAGCTACCTTAATATGGCAAATGCTGTTGAAGCTCAAAAAGGACTTGAAAATGCCTGTGAGGAAATAGATATTTTATTAGATAAAGCAGAAAAAGTTCTTGACGAAAACTATTCCGAGACTGACGGGAATTATGCCTTTGTCTGTGAAAAATGTGCCCCCACCTTTGGCTATTACGGTAGATTTTTATACGAAATGAATTTAAAAGAAAGAGCGAGGAAGATTTATGAAAGGGCTTGAGCTTTCAAAAAAGTATTATGAAGAATACGGCAAGCCTATGCTGCAGGAGCAATTCCCCGAAATTGAGCACCTTATTGCTGTAGGGCTTGTGGGAAGTGGCTCCGATTGCTACGGCTACGATGATGACATTTCCCACGACCATGATTTTGAACCGGGCTTCTGTTTGTTTTTACCCGATGAAAATGTAATTGATGAAAAAACATTTTTCAATTTGGAAAGGGCTTATAGTAAGCTGCCAAAAGAATTTTGCGATTATAAGCGTAGCATTGTAAAACCTGTTGGCGGTAGCAGAAACGGTGTTTTCAGAACAAAGGATTTTTACAATAAAAAAATCGGCTCACCTGATGGTGAACTGACTTACGGGCAATGGTTTTCTGTCCCCGACTATGCTTTTGCCGAAGCTACAAACGGAGAAATTTTCAAGGATGATTTGGGAGAATTCACAGAAATCCGTAACAGACTGATGAATATGCCCCGGGATGTTTTCCTGAAAAAACTGGCAGGTAACCTTCTTTTAATGGCACAAAGCGGTCAGTACAATTACCCCAGGCTTATAAATCGTGGGGAAACCGCTGCAGCACAGCTTGCCCTTTATGAGTTTTCAAAAGCTGCTATAAAATGTTTTTTCTTATTAAATAACAAGCATCTCCCCTACTACAAATGGCAATTCAGAGCATTGAGAGATTTAACCAATGGCGAATTTATAGCAGATTCCCTTGAATTTCTTATTTCAACAGATAACGGGACGGAAAATGCCAATATCAAAAATGAAATTATAAACAATGTTGCTGAAGAAATAATCAGCATTTTAAAGCAAAAAGAAATCACAAAAGCTACCTGCAATGATTTGGAAAAACACGCCTATTCCGTTAACGACTTCATCAAAGATGGTAGTTTAAGAAACACTCATATTCTTTTTGGTATATAATTCCACCAAAATAAAAAGGCTCGGAAAAATTCCGAACCTTTTTTGTTTTAATTAAAGACCTTTGAAGAAATTAACAATGAAATTGTAAATTGTAGAGAAAAGCTTTTCAAAGGTATAGAAGAAATCGTAGTTATCTCTTCCATCCATATCACCCAACTGAGAGTCATCTCTCTGAGCAAGTGCGTTTGATGTAAGATTGTAAGTTTCGTAGGTTGTAAGGTCAGCCTCGTCAAGTTCAATAACTCTTGCACCCTGGTACATATTAGCATAGTATGAATTATATGTGCAACCTGGAGTCTGAATAATGTCCATACCGCCACAATCTGCAACGAAGTTATTCTGATGGTCGTGACCAACTACAAGACCGAGAACATCGCCACCTGCAACCATTGCATCCCACTGGCCGTCGTTACCATAGCTGGGACAGCTCTTTTCAAGAATTAAACCGTCATACTTGGTAATATCGGGGATAGGTGTGTAAACAGTGCCGTCTGAGAAATTGATAGTTGCTTCGCCGAGAGAAATAGCTCCCTCATAGAAAATCATTTCAACAGGCTCCTGGGGAATGATGTGCTGGAATGCCATAGCAGGAACAACTTCACCGCCGTTTTCTGCTGCTAATTCCTCACGGGTTGTGTTGTACCATTCAATCTGATCTGCGTGAACATGGTCATAACCAAGCCATTTGCCGTTTACATCATGAATGCTTCCGCCACTGTCAAAGCACCAAACGTTAAATGCAACCTTGCTTCCGTCGCTTGAAAGGATCGGAACATTGTGTGTTGCACAACCGCTAAGTGCAGGATCTGCATCATAAGCCATACATTCAGAGAATTTCTGGTATGCTGCAAGCTGATCTTCCTTAACCATACCGCCTTCATCATCGTGGTTGCCGAAAACAAAGGTAAAGGGAATATCTCTCTCATCAAGAGGAGCGATCATCTCATCAATTGCTCTAATGTCCTCACCAACAACATTATCACCAACGAAAACAACAAGGTCGGGTGCACAGTAATCAAGAGCTTCTGCAATAAACTGAAGCACGTCAGGCTCCATAGGATAATCATCCTGAACGTCTGCAAGGCAAAGTATTTTAAACTTGCCGTTTGAATTGAACTGAAGTTTTGCATTTTCTTTATGACCTGCAAAGCCGGTTGTCATAAAAGTAAAAAGCATTGTAACTGCAAGAACAACAGAAATAAGCTTTTTCATTTTATTATCTCCTTTTTTGTATTTCTTAAGAATATAGTATATTCCTAATTTTTCAATTTGTCAAATTTTGTATACGGGCTTTATAATCTCTGCCCTTCTCTTCAAAATTCTTGTAGTAGTTATAGCTTGCCGCTGCAGGTGAAAACAGGCAGCATTTTCCTTTTTGTGTTATTTCCGAACATACTTTAACTGCAGTTTCCATATTTTCGGCACAAATCATATTTTTATTAACACCCTTTTCTTTAAGGGCTTTTATAATGTCGTGGCCTGTTTCGGGAAGTCCTACAAGATTAGGAATATGGCATTTTGAAAGGAATTCTATAAAGTCACCATAATCAATGCCCCTGTCAAGGCCACCAAAAAGAAGTGTATCAACATTTCCCAGAGCCTTTACCGCTCCCATTACAGCAGTCGGAATTGTAGCAATACTGTCATTATACCATGTAATCCCGTTAACAACTCCCACATATTCCATTCTGTGCTCAATTCCGCCAAAGGACTCAATTGCATTTTTTACCGCATCATCGCTGACACCGAATATTCTTGCAACCGCCAATGCATAGGCAATATCCTGTCTGTTATGCTCACCCTTCAGATGCTCCGTAGAATTCCACAGTTCATTTACAAAAGCATCATTTTTGGCATCCGTAAAGGTTACAGGCTTTCTGTTTCCTTTAAGCACCTTTTCCCAATCCACAACCCCTTCCAGGTCTTGTTCAGGATTGTAAATAAGGTAATCCTCAGCCTTCTGATGAACCGCAATGTTCAGCTTTGCCTCCACATAGCCCTTAAAACCGGTTTTATAATGGTCCAGATGCTCCTGATAAATATTCACAAGCACTGCCACATGAGGAGATGCTTTTGTAAATTCAAGCTGGTGTGAGGACATTTCAATAACAGCAACAAGACTTTCATCCTCATCCGCCTTTTCAAAAACCGGGACACCGATATTACCTATAAGACAGGTGTTAAGTCCACCTGCTTTTAGCATTTCATATATAAGTGTTGATGTGGTGGTTTTACCCTTAGAGCCTGTAATCCCCACAACTGTAGGCTTACAAAAACGCAAAAACATATCGGTCTGGCAGGTTATTTCGGTAGTTTCAGGGTAAATCACATCATCCAGAAATGCAATTCCCGGACTTTTAAAAACAATATCGAAATCCCCTAAAGAATCCAGATAACCTTCACCTGAAATAACTGTGATATTTTCATCTTCACACTCAAAGCCATTTTTATCGGCAATTGTCAGATGCTTATGCGGAAGGTGCTTTCTTATATATGCAAGAGTGGATTTCCCTTCTCTTCCCATACCAAGAATAAGAATTTTCTTGTCCTTAATGTACTCAATTATCTGTGACATATTAATTTGCTCCATCAGGCTTTTTATAAAAAGCAAAATTGTTTTTACCGCTTTTCTTTACGGAATACATAGCCTCGTCAGCCTTTTCATAAAGCTCGGTGTAGTTTGTACCGTCATCAGGTGCGATTGCTATACCGATACTGCATGAAAACTCTCTTTCCGGTGCAACATCCAGTTTAACACTGTGGCAAATGCTTTGTATCTGTGCGGCTTTTTCTTCGATATAATGCATATTTTTACCTACACCGCTCAGATAGAGAATAAACTCCTCGCCGCCTACTCTGCCAAGGATATCGGTAGTACGGAAGGACATCAGTAATTTATTGGTGAATTCCTTTAAGAAAACATCACCGACACGGTGTCCGTATGTATCATTAAGCTTCTTGAAATCGTCAATATCGAAAAGGAAAAGTGCACCATCATCAAGCTCTCTTATAAACTCGTTAACTTTAAGGGCTGTTGATATTTTGTTAAGGAAGCCTGTTAACTGGTCGGTTTCTGCCTGAACAATAAGACGATTCTTCTCTTTCTTTTCCTTGTCTATGTCTGTCAAAGTACCAACGAACTGAACAGGATCACCATTCTCGCCATATATAACATAGAACTGAACTCTGTGCCACACCCCGTCACCACGGTTGTTAATTACCCTCGCATCAAAGGAATTTTTTCTTTGACCTGAAAGGCCGTTGCTGAGTGCACCGATAAATGCAGGTACATCTCTGTGGTCAAGAATATCGCCGTATGTCATAGTTTCAATGGCATTTTCAATCCTTGTTCTTGAACCCATGGAGCGAAGAATTTTTGAAGAGGCTTCGAAAACGTCTGTAGCCACATCATAAGTAAACAAAATATTATCAGAAAGCTCTTCAACAATTTCGTATCGATCATTACCCTTTTGAAGCTCAACCTGTTGTTTCTTCATCTCGGTAATATCAACCATACTGCAAATAAGTGTTTGCTCTCCCATTTCAGACCTGGTGGGCTTACGGGTGGAAATAAGAGCCCATGCTTTTTCGCCACCTTTTTTGTTAATACGGCACTCTAAATTTATAATTTCACCGGGAGCATAATCGGTATTGATTTTTGTAATAATGTTCATGAAATCTTTCTTATCAAAAAGATTTAGTCGCACATCAACACCTAATTCCTCATACTCCTCTCTTGTATAACCAAAGATTTCAAAAAAGCTGTTGTTGGTATAGTCCAATCTTACACCGTCCATATGTGGCGAAACAAGGGCAATACCTACAGCTGTCTCCTTAAGTATGGTTTCAAGCTCTTCCCTTGTCATACTTTCTTCGTATTCTCCACCGATTCTTCTCATATTACTCCTCTTTTCTAAAAAGTATAATACTCCTGGCTACAATATATCACAAACAATTATATTTAACAAGGATTTTTCAAAAAGACTTGAATAAACACATAAAATTGTATATAATTTATACTTGAAGTAATATGCAAATAAAATACTAAATTTTTTTCGGAGAATATTATGCTGGAACTAAAACACATTTCTTTTAACGTATCCGACGATTCGGGAGAAAAGGAAATTCTTACAGACATTTCCCTTACTCTTGAAGACGGAAAATTTCTTGTTATAACCGGTCCCAATGGTGGCGGTAAATCCACCTTAGCAAAGGTTATTATGGGTATTCAAAAGCCCACCGGAGGGCAGATACTCTGGAATGGTACCGATATTACAAATATGTCCATAACAGAAAGGGCAAAGTTAGGTATCGGATACGCTTTCCAACACCCACCCCGTTTCAAGGGTCTTTCCGTACGTGACCTTCTGAGTCTTGCTCACGGTGAAGCCTTACCCGAAGACCAATGCTGTGCCTACCTTACAAATGTAGGGCTTTGCTCAAAGGATTATCTCAATCGCGAGGTTGACTCCTCACTTTCCGGCGGCGAAATAAAGAGAATTGAAATTGCAACTCTTATGGCAAGGGATTTACAGCTTGCCATCTACGACGAACCCGAGGCAGGTATTGACCTTTGGAGCTTCAATATGCTTGTGGAAAGCTTTAAAAACATTTCCAAAAAACGTAAGGAAAGCATGATAATTATTTCCCATCAGGAAAGAATTATGAAAATAGCAGATGAAATTGCAATTGTTGCAAACGGTGTTGTTGCCGAAAAAGGGCCTGCGGATGAAATCTTCCCCAAGCTTATGTCCCAGTTTGACAACACCTGTACATTCAGATAAAGGAAATTAACGAAAATGAACAATACAGATAAAAGAATGCTTGAAGCCGTTGCCGATTTGCACGAAATTCCTCAGGGTGCCTTCAGCTTAAGAAAAAATGGCGAAAGTGCAGAAAGACGTTCAAGTGCAAACATTATTATTGAGCCTAAAAAGGACAAACCGGGTATTGATATAACCGTTAAAGCGGGTACTAAAAACGAAAGCGTTCACCTTCCCGTTATTATTACACAAGCGGGTGTCAATGACCTTGTATACAACGATTTTTATATTGAAGAGGATGCAGACGTGCTTATTGTGGCAGGCTGCGGAATCCATAATTCAGGTGACCAAAGCAGCGAACACGATGGTATACACCGTTTCCACATCGGCAAAAACGCCCGTATTAAATATGTTGAAAAGCACTATGGCGAAGGCGATGGCAAGGGCGAAAGAATCCTTAACCCAACTACAGAAATATTCATGGAAGAAAACTCCTTCTGCGAAATGGAAAGTGTTCAGATTAAGGGCGTTGACTCTACTAAAAGAGATACTGTTGCAAAGCTTAAAGCAGGAGCTACACTGGTAATTCTTGAAAAGCTTATGACCCACGGCAACCAGATTGCACATTCTGATATGGTTATTGAGCTTAATGGCGAGGGTGCATCTTCACAGATCATTTCCCGTTCCGTTGCTAAAGATAATTCCGAACAGGTTTTCTATCCCCGTGCAGTAGGTAATGCTCAATGCAAAGCCCATGTTCAATGCGATTCAATTATTATGGGTGATGCACATATCCGTTCCATTCCTGAAATTGCAGCAAATCATTGTGAAGCAAATATTGTTCACGAGGCTGCAATCGGCAGAATCAATAACGACCAGCTTTTAAAGCTTCAGACTCTGGGCAAAACAGAGGAAGAAGCTGAAGAAATTATTATTAACTGTTTCTTAAGGTGATTTTTATGAAAAGAGTTTTAGCGTTTGACTTTGGTGCATCAAGTGGCAGAGCAATTCTTGGTATATTCGACGGCAAGAAAATTGAACTTCAGGAAGTTCATCGTTTTTCTAACGACCCTGTTAAAATCAACGGCACTGTTTATTGGGATGTGCAAAGACTTTTTTATGAAATAAAGCAGGGCATTCTTAAAGCAAAGGAAAATGGCGGCTTTGACTCCATCGGTATTGATACCTGGGGTGTTGACTTCGGTCTTTTGCGTAAAGACGGAACATTGGTTGAAAATCCTGTGCATTATCGCGATGCCCGAAACGACGGTATGGTTGAAAAAGCACAGAAATATATGTCCAAAGAGAGAATGTACGATATTACAGGAATTCAGTTTATGGATTTCAACACTATCTTCCAGTTACTTTCTCTCAAGGAAAATCGCCCTTACATATTAGAAGAGGCTGACACACTTCTTTTTATGCCTGATCTTCTTAACTATATGCTTTCAGGTGTCAAATCCACAGAATACTCTATTGCTACCACATCACAGATGGTAGATTTAAAAACAAATGACTGGTCCGAAGAAATCCTTGACACCTTCGGTATCAAGAAAAATCTCCTTACAGATATTGCTCCCACAGGTGCGGTTATCGGACAGCTTTCCGACGAAATCTGCGAAGAATTGGGCGTACCAAAAGCCGATATCATAAGTGTTGCAGCACACGATACCCAGAGTGCAATTACTGCAACCCCCTGCGAATTTGATGATTTCGCATTTATCAGCTGTGGCACCTGGTCCTTATTCGGTACGGAGGTTAAGGAACCAATTATAAACGAGGCTTCTAAAAAGCTTAATGTTACAAACGAAGGTGGCTATGACTACACCACCGCTTTCTTAAAAAATATCTGTGGACTTTGGCTTATTCAGGAAAGTCGTCGTCAATGGATTCGTGAGGGCAAAGAATATTCCTATGCCGAGCTTGAAAAGCTTGCTTTGGAATGTGAACCCTTCAAATGCTTTATTGACCCTGCTGCCCCCGAATTTGCACCTATGGGTAACCTTCCCAGAAGAGTCAAGGAATACTGTGAAAAAACAGGGCAGTATGTTCCACAGACTGTTGGTGAAATTATCCGCTGCATTTATGAAAGCCTTGCACTTAAATACCGCTACACCTTTGACGGTATCAAGGAATGTACACAAAAGGATTATGACAGAATTCACGTTATGGGTGGCGGTACAAAAGATAAGCTCCTTCTTCAGATGACAGCACAGAGCTGTAATGTAAAGGTTTTCGGTGGTCCTATTGAAGCTACAGCTTTAGGCAATGTTGCTATTCAGCTTATGTCTACAGGAGCAATTAAAGATATTAAAGAAGCACGAAAAATCATTGCCGAGGGTGAGAACCTTAAGGTTTACGAACCCGTTGACGTAGCAGAATGGGAAAAAGCATACGAAACCTTTAAGACTATTATAAAATAATAATCAGGGAGTCCTTATATGACAGCTTCCCCTAATTTAGAAACAAAAAATATTGAATATGTTCTTGATACGGCAGAGCTTGTTCTGAATTCATCAAAGGATCGCAGAGCAGGTTCTATCGGAGAAAAACAGGCACAGCATATTTTTATGAATGAGTTAAAAAAATGCTGTGATGAAACCCATCAGGAGCGATTCAAAACTCACCCGGGAGCAGGTACATTGGCAGAAAAAATGTTGTGTGCCCTTTTGGTTTTATGTGTTATAATTTTTTCTGATGCTGTGAACACAGGCTCAGTAATTATGGGTTCCGTTACGCTTATTCTGAGCATTATTATTTTCTGCATTTTCTCCTACAAATTTATTTTTGACGGGAAAAAGTTAGATTTTTTAACCCCTGCAAGATATAGTAAAAATCTTTTAGGTGTAAGATACAGTCGGGGTGAACCTCAGGGCAGAGTAGTTATTGTTTCCCGCTCTGACGCTCCGCAAAGTATGAGAGCACACCTTTTCGGTAACCGTTCACCCTTCATATTGAGCGTGTGTTCCCTTATAGGAAACACCATAATTTTTTGCAGCGGTTTAGTCTTCTTATTTTCAGGAGCACCGGAAAAAAGTCCATTATTTTCTTTTCTAGCAATAATTTGTATAGGGTTTATACCCTTTTACTTTATGTCCGCCTTACTTATAAACAGTCGTAAGGTTTCTTCGGGTATAAGCTCAAGCATTATTCCCACCGGCATTTTATTAAGTATTTTCAAGCAATTTCACGATAACAGCTTCAGGTTTGAAAAAACCGAAATTTGTTGTCTGATTGTGGGTAGTGATTATTCCTCCCGTGCAGGTGCTTACCATTTTGCAAAAAAACACAGGCGTCTTTATACAGATATCCCCACTGTCTTCATTTCTTTGGAAGAGATTACAACATCCCATAAATTGTCCGTATTTTTCAAGGACGGAAGCGGTACAAGCGGCAGCGATCAGGTAGCCTCCGTTATTGGTGAAGCCGCTGAAAATCTTAATATAGAAATCCACAAGGAATCCTCTCTTTTAGGCTCAAGCTCATACACACCATTTTCAAAAAATGCTTTCCCTTCCTGTGCTTTGGGAACATCTAAAAAGCATATATCAAAAACGGTTTCCGCAAACTCAGATAACTTGCATAATGTCAGCAAAAAGGCAATTTCAGATGTTGGCGGACTTATTATAGAGACATTAAATTATTATGACGGATGAGGTATAACTATGGCTAAAATTTTAAACTCTACAGTAAAAAATATCCCCTGGCAAGACAAACCCGCAAACTGCAATGACCCTGTCTGGAGATACACTGAAAACCCTATTATTGACCGTTCTTTTGTTAAGGAAGCAAACAGCATTTTTAACTCTGCAGTCGTTCCTTATGGTGACGGCTTCGCAGGTGTTTTCAGAATGGATGACATCACTCGTGAGCAGTACCTTGTTACAGGCTTCAGCGATGATGGTATTCATTGGAACTTAAACGATGAAAAAATCTTCCGTGGTTATGATCCCCGTCTTTGCGAAATTGACGGAAAATATTATCTTTCCTGGGTTTGCCACACAGACAGAGGCACATCAATCGGTATAGCTGCAACAACTGATTTTGAAGCTTGGGAAAGATACGAAAATGCCGTTCTTCCTGTTTCAAGAAACGGCGTCCTTTTCCCCAGAAAGGTTAATGGCGAATATATGATTTTCACCCGTCCTTGCGATAAAGGCCACACACCCTATGGCGATATTTTCTTAAGCCATAGCCCCGACCTTACATATTGGGGAAAGCATCGCTTTGTTATTAAGCCTGAACAGAACTGGGAAATGACAAAGGTTGGTGCAGGTCCCACTCCCATTGAAACAGATGAAGGTTGGCTTTGCTTCTACCATGGTGTTATTACAAGCTGTAACGGCTTCTCATACAGTATGGGAGCAATGATTACCGACATCAACGAGCCCTGGAAGGTACTTCACAGAGCAGACTGTTACCTGCTTTCCCCTCGTGAAACCTACGAATTCGTTGGTGATGTACCAAATGTTGTGTTCCCCTGTGCTGCACTTGCAGATGCAGAAAGCGGTAAAATCGCTATTTATTATGGTGGTGCTGACACCGTTGTTGGCCTGGCATTCACAACAGTTGACGAAACAATTAAATTTATCAAGGAACACGATTTAATCAAATAATATGGCTTTTCTCAAAAAATTTGTCGGGGACAAGGCATTCTATAAAATGACTCTTACAGTTGCCCTCCCCATAATGATACAAAACTTTATAACAAACTTTGTCAGTATGCTTGACAATTTGATGGTTGGTTCTCTCGGCACCGAACAGATGTCGGGAGTTTCCATTGTCAATCAACTGATTTTTGTCTTTGGCCTTGCCGTATTCGGTGCATTAAGCGGTGCAGGAATTTTCACAGCACAGTTTTACGGAAAAGACGACAATGACGGCATACGCTACACCCTACGCTATAAGCTGATTGTTTCTGTAGTGCTTTTTGTAATTGCTTTGGGCGTTTTCTTGTTGTTTGACGATAACCTGATAAATCTGTATTTACACGAAAGCGATAGTACAGGTGATATTGCACTTACATTAAGCTATGCAAAAAAATATCTCAAAGTTATGCTTTGGGGACTTCTCCCCTTTTGCATAGCACAGATTTTTTCAAGCACACTTCGTGAAACAGGCGAAACAGTTGCACCAATGGTAGCAGGTTTTATTGCTGTTTTAACTAACTGTGTTTTCAACTGGATTCTGATTTTTGGTAAACTGGGTGCACCTGCTTTAGGCATTGAAGGTGCAGCAATTGCAACCGTGCTTTCCCGCTATGTTGAATGTGGACTAATATTGATTTATGTTGTAAGAAAAAAATATAAATTCCAATATTTTAAAGGTGCCTTCAGAAGCTTCTCAATGCCTAAAAAGGTGTTTAAAGATATTACCTTCAAGGGGATGCCGCTACTTTTCAATGAGTTTTTCTGGTCCTTGGGTATGTCCCTTTTAAGTATGGCTTACAGCCTTTACGGCATTTCCGTTGTTGCAGGCTACAGTATTTCATCAACTGTTATGAACCTTGCTAACATTGCTTTCATTTCCCTGGGCAGCAGCATCGGTATTATTGTCGGTAAACAGTTAGGCGCAAACAAATTCAAGGAAGCAGAGGACACAGACCGCAAATTAATTGCTTTCTCCGCCTTTTTAAGCGCAGTTATTGGTGTCGTCGTCTTCCTTATAGGCGACAAAATTCCGCTCCTTTATAACACCACAGAAGAATCAAAAGAGCTTGCAGGCTATTTCATAAAAGTATGTGCTCTGTTCATCCCCGTCCATTCTTTTGCAAATGCAACCTATTTCACCATAAGAAGCGGTGGCAAAACACTTATCACATTCCTTATGGACAGTGTGTTTATAATGTGCGTAAGCGTCCCCATTGCCTTTTCACTTTATTATGTATTCAATTTGCCAATATGGTACACATTTGTTATTGTTCAATGCATTGATATAGTAAAAGTCGTAATAGGCATAATTCTTGTAAAAAAGAAAGTGTGGCTTAATAATATAGTTGCTGAATAAAAATTACTCCCCGAGCTTTTTGAGTTCGGGGAGTTTTTTTGCATGGGATAATTTTAACGAAAAAATGGCTAACCCCCGACATTCGTGTCGGGGGTGCTCTGCACAAACCATCATAATTTTGCTGCAGAAAGCTTTTTCTTTGACCCCGACGCTGTATGAAGATACTGCGAGCGGGCAAAAAAATGATTAACCCCCGACTTAAAAAGTCGGGGGTGCTCTGCACAAAATTAATTATTTAACTGCGTCTTTAAGAGCTGCGCCTGCCTTGAATGCAGGAACTTTAGAAGCAGCAATAGCGATTTTTTCGCCTGTTTTGGGGTTACGACCCTCTTTAGCTGCTCTTTCGCGTACTTCAAAAGTACCGAAGCCGATAAGCTGAACCTTTTCACCTTTTGCAAGTGCACCTTCGATTGCACCGAAAACTGCTGCTACTGCTTTGTCAGCGTCCTTCTTTGTGAAACCTGCAGCTGCTACTGCATTAATGAGATCTGTCTTATTCATTGTAATTCCTCCAAAATTTTTATATCTCCAAACCATATTAAATGGTTAAAAATGGACTGATTAATTGTGTTTCTTTGCTTCGTCCCAAAGCTCGTCAAGAACTTCAAGTGAAGAAGTTTTCATATCAATACCCCTACTGTTTGCCAACTGCTCTGTAAGAGTAAAGCGTTTCATAAATTTCTGGGTTGCTTTTTCCAAAGCAGTTTCTGCATCACAACCACAGAAACGGGCAACATTAACAACTGAGAAGAAAAGGTCTCCCAATTCATCTTCGATTTTAGCTTTATCGCCTGTGGCAAGTGCCTCTTGCACCTCTGCACTCTCTTCGGCAATTTTATCGAATGCGCCTTGAGGGTCACGCCAATCGAATCCGGCCTTTCTGGCTTTTTCCTGAACCTTCTGAGCTTTCATAAGTGCAGGATATGTAGCAGGAATTGCCGCCATAGCTTCGCCCTGATTTTTCTGTTTTTTGGTCTGACGTTTTATATCATCCCAATTTTTAAGAACCTCACCGGTTGAACTGACAGAAACATCACCAAAAACGTGTGGATGTCTGATAATAAGCTTCCGGCAAATGTCGTTGGCAACATCATCAATAGTAAACCAACCATCTGTACGAGCCATATCGGAATGCATAAGCACCTGAAGAAGTACATCCCCCAGTTCTTCCTGCATAAGTTCTTTGTTGTTAGTATCTATTGCCTCGATAACCTCATAAGTTTCCTCAAGAAAATTTTCCCTGATGGACTGATGTGTTTGCTCCATATCCCAAGGGCAACCACCCGGTTCACGAAGAATCCTTACAATATCTACTAAATCCTGAAACCCGTAAGAGTCTTTAAACTGAAAATTAACTTCCATAATTTACATCCTTTATTTTAACCGATTAACTTATATTTTTCAAGTATTTTTGCCAATTTTTCTCCCTTTGGAAGCATTAAAATATCATCTTTTACCAAAGTTTTCATTAAAAGCACGGAAATTGCATACACAAGCACCGCAACACCGATGGAAACAAGGCAAGCAAGAGACTGTCCGTTAAGTCTTGAAGACATATCACCAAAGGTCAGAACATTACATAAAACAGCATAAGAGCCATAAGCCGCACCACCGCAAAGCACCGCTGCAATAAGCGGTTTAACCACAACTGTCTTCACATCAATTCTTACACCTGTTTCTTTTCTCAACACAATATAGTTATAGAAAATGCAGAGAAGATAGAAGAACGCTGTACCAAAAACCGCACCCTTTACATTAATTTCGGGGATACCGATAAGAATGTAGTTAAGACCGATTTTAAATACACAGCCTAAAGCAAGTGCTTTTGCAGGAACATCTGCCCTGCCAATTGCCTGAAGAATATTTGTTAAGGGTGCTGACAAAGTAAGAATAGCCATCATAAGACCATACAAACCTAAAACGGGAGCAGCAACTGCAATACCGGCTTCATTTTCTGTACCCTTATAAAGCAAATTCATAATGGGCTCAGAAAGTGCAAAGAAACCTGCACCTGCAGGAAGAGCAATCAGCATTGTGATTCTGAAAACTGTATTAACCGTTCCGTTAACTGTTTTAAAATCTTTCTTTGCAACTGCGGCAGATATAATGGGAATTGCACTTACACCCAATGTCATCATAACAGTAGGAACAAGATTTCTGAAATCAAGGGTTGTATCATAAGCACCATAAAGGAAGGTGTGTATGTTTTCCTTTGCAATATTTGCCGCATTTATGGAGCTACCATAAATGCCCATAATAGTATCATAATTTTCTGTTACAACACTTTCAAGGCGGTTCTGAATCATAAATGTATCAATGAAATTTGTGATGTTAAGAACCAAAGAGCTTGCTGCAGTAGGAACTGCAATTGCAATTATTTCTTTTATTGTGTTTTTTCTGGGTGCAGCAAGGGGAGAATTGATAAGCTGTTCCTTGCTTATTCCGTCTTTCCTTAATTTGTGACGTAAAATCGTGTATATAGCACCAAAAACTGTACCTAAGGTAACACCTAAAATTGCACCTGCTGCTGCAAGAGCATAAACAATAGCCCCGTCTGCCTCTGTTTCAACCTTAAAGCCAAAAACTGAACCGGTGGAAGCAATCTGTGCATTGGCATAATCAAGCATGGCATAGGAGAAAACAAGACCAAATACCAGCTTACCCAAGGATTCAATAACCTGAGAAATTGCTGTAGGGTACATATTACTCAAGCCTTCATAATAGCCACGATATGTACTCATAATACAACAAAAAAGTATTGAAGGCGCAATAGCGAAAACGCTGTAAATTGCAAGGGGTGAGCCTACGGAATCAACGTAGGGCTTTGCCGCAAGTAAAAGAGCAGCTGTACCCACAAAACCTAAGCCAAGGAATAGGGGGAATGTAAGCTTCAAAACCTGCTTAACATCACGATATTTTCCTAGTGCAGCATTTTTAGATACTATTGCAGAAACCGCAACAGGTAACCCTGCCATAGAAATTGCATAAACAGGAGTATAGATGTTATATGCAGATGCAAAATAACCTCTTCCCAAAGAGCCTATTATACTTGTAAGAGGGATTTTATATACTGCACCAATAATTTTTACAAGAGCCGTTGCAATAACCAGCACCATAGCTCCGTTTAACACGTTTTGTTTTTTAACTGATTTGTCGGACATTTTTTACTCCTTTCCAATAAATTCTCTTAAAAGAGAATCTTCAGGGACAAATGACGAATCTATGTTCGGGAATCTGTACAAAGAGCGGATTAATCTCTGTGACTCCTTATAAAACTCCGATTCTTTACTTACCTGCATAAGCAGCTCTGCAGCTAAATCTTTCAAAACACAGCTTTCGTAAAGATGAATTGTATTAATTTTTATATCTGCATTCTCCTTAAAGGGAAAAAGGTAAGCATCCTCTCCGTAACGGACGGTAATCCACATTTTAAAGGTTTCTTCCACAGAATTACCACGGAATTTATAATCTCTTACCATGCGGCGTATGAATCTGAGATTTCGTTTGTTCAAAACTATGTTTTTGTTTTTATCATATATTCTTGAAGAAACACTGATATATATTTTTAAAAGACGCTCCTTCGGAAGATTTTCAGTTATTACGGGGTTAAGAGCGTGAAGCCCCTCAACAACAATAACATCGTTCTTACCTAAATGAAGCTCATTGTATTTTTCTTTTCTTCTGCCCGTCAAAAAATCGAACTCGGGCATTAAAGCACTGCCTGTTTCAATAAGTGTTTTCATAGTTTTTTCAAAACAAGCAATATCTAATGAATCAACTGTTTCGTAGTCAGGTGTGCCATCAGGGAAACGTGGCGAATCCTCATTATTAAGATAAAAATCATCAAGTGAAACAGTATGGCTTTTTACCCCTAACGCCGCCAGTGCCTGACAAAGCTTTTTTGCGGTGGTTGTTTTTCCCGAGGAGCTTGGCCCTGCAAGCATAACAATTTCCGTTTTTTCGCTGTTGGCAATATCTTTTGCTATTTTAAGTATTTTGTTGTTGTATTTTTCCTCGCATTTTAAAACAAAGCTTTTTGGATTTGCCGCATTTTCAACAATGTATTCCAAGGTATTATTTACATTAGCCATTATTTCACCGCCCTTTATATATTATTTACTGATTTTAAAGTTATTCATATTAAAGCTTCCGGTCGCCAGCCGCCAGAAAAAACAATAAAAACCTCATTCCGCACTATAAAAAGTTTTCATTCTTTCTTTTTTATCTATTATTTCATCGAAGCGTGATATGTATTCAAAGGGATATTTGAAATTAAAAATTCTTTCAATGACACTTCCGTCCTCGGAGCGAAGCTTTGTAACTGCACCTGCACCAACGGAGAAAATGCTCTGATACTCTTCCATCATAAGAACATTATAAAAACATTCCTTGTCTTTTTTGCACCAGCCAACATTTTCAAGGTTACCCAAAGACTTGCTTTGTCGGTACATATAGTAAGGGTAATAACCATTTTCCGTAAGAGCTTTACCTGCATAATCAATCATAGCCCATATATCTCTATCGGTAACGGAATCGCTTTCTTTTTCTGTAACAATGGTTGATGAGCGTTTAAGTGCTAAGGTGTGAACAGTTATATTGTCCGCCCCAAGCTGAATTGCCCTGTCAACGCTATGCTTAAAGCTTTCAACCGTGTCCGTTGGAAGACCTGCAATCAAATCCATATTAATTGCATCAAAACCAACCTTTTTTGCAAGAAGGAATTTTTCTTCTGTTTGTGCGGTTGTATGTTTTCTGCCGATTGCATTTAATACACTATCGGAAAAGGTTTGGGGATTTATACTTATTCTACCCACCTTATGTTTTTTAAGAACTTCAAGCTTTTCTTTTGTAACTGTATCAGGACGCCCTGCTTCAACCGTGTATTCAAGACATTCAGATAAATCGAAAACATTTTCAATATGGGTAAGAATTGTATCTAGTTCTTCTTTTTCAAGAGTTGTAGGAGTACCTCCACCCCAATAAACACTTGTAAGACGCAAATTATTTTCCTTTGCCATTGTGGCTGTAAAGGTTAATTCCTCTAAAAGCTTTTCAATGTAATCGGGAATAAGACTTTTTGCCTTTTCCGAATTAATTGAATGTGAAACAAAGGAGCAATAACTACACCTTGTAGGGCAAAACGGGATACTTATATATAAGCTAAAGGAGTTCTCCCCTGCTTTTTCGATTATTTTCAGTTCTGTTTTTGCAACATTTATTGCCAGCTCGGTTTTTTCGGGTGATACCTTATAGGTGTTAAGGAACCAATCCCTTGCATTGTCCTCACCATAAAGGGAAAGACGTTTTACTATCAGCTTTGATGGCCTTACCCCTGTAAGTATTCCCCATTCAGGCGTAAAACCACACATCTTGCACAATAAATCGAAGGCCAAAAGCAAAAGCTCTAGCTCCAGGTCATCGCATTGGTCCCTTTTTACAGTTTTGGTTTTTGCTTCAGTTTTGCCCTTAAGGGAAAGCTCTGCAAAAAGGGTAAGGGTGTCCTCACCGTCAATGCGGGTAAGAAGGTAATCCTCCTCAGTTTCCGCAAACTCTGTATATTCAATTATCTTTTCAAGCGGAAAAAACAGTCTTAAAAGCTTTTCCGCCTCATACCTGTAATTATGATTAACGTAATATAAATTCATCTTATAAACATATTGTTTCTTTTTTCGTAGCCTATTGTGGAGCTTTCCCCATGGCCTGTGTGAATAACGTAGTCATCAGGAAAGCTTTTCATTCTTGAAAGCGTATTCAGAAGCTCCAGTGTACTACCACCTTTAAAGCTTGTTCTTCCTACACTTCCGCGGAAAAGAGTGTCCCCCGTAAAAATTATTCTCTCATCATTTACAACATACAAAACTCCACCGGGAGTATGGCCGGGAGCAGAAAAAACCTCCACATTTATATTTCCGATAGTAAATGTATCTCCGTGTGACAGCTCCATATCCGGTTTACAGGGCTCAAAATCCGCCTTGAATACAGTGGCAAGGGAAAGAAGTCCGTTTTCCAGATACGGGGTATCTTCCTTTCCTATACAAACCTTTGCATCGGGGTAATCCTTCTTCAGCTTGGAAACACCTGTAATATGGTCAAAATGCCCATGAGTACAAAGAATGTACTCAAGCTTTTCCATACCTGAATTTTTAATGGCAATTTTCAATTCCTCTGTATATTCACCGGGGTCAATAACTGCACCAATTTTTGTTGCTTCATCTGAAAGAACATAGCAATTAGCTTCAAGCTCTCCCACTATTACACATTCAAGTATCATTATTTACCACTCCAGATATCTGTATCAAAGCAAATTGTTACAGGTCCATCATTTATTAGCGAAACCTTCATATCGGCTGCAAAAATGCCTTTTTCAACTTTTCTTACTCCATTACCTATAAGCTTATCGCAAAACAGCTCATAAAGACGGTTTGCATTTTGAGGCTCTTCGCTGTCTGTAAAGGATGGTCTGTTGCCTTTTTTACAGTCAGCACAAAGAGTAAATTGGGAAATGGCAAGAATTTCGCCGTCTATGTCCAGAATGGATTTGTTCATTTTTCCGTTTTCATCCTCAAAAACTCTCAAGGCTGCGGTTTTTCGTGCAAGAAGCTCTGCTTCCTTTTCGGTATCGCCTTTAACAACACCTAAAAGAATCATATAACCTTTACCCGATTGCCCAACAATTTTTTCATCAACAGAAACTGAGCTTTCAAGTACTCTTTGAATTACGGCTCTCATCAGTTTTTGCTCCTTGTAACATTTTCAACGCCGCTGATTCCTTTTAATTTTGAAATAACAACATTAAGGAAATCGGTGCTTTTTACTGTAATTGTAAGGTATATAAAGGTGTTACCATTTTTAGCATCCCTTGTATTGATTGCATTTATCATAACACGCATATCAGCAAGAATATTGGCAACATCCGCCATCATTGCTACACGGGATTCACATTCAATAGCAAGACTTGCTTTGAATTCCTTGGTTTCCGTACCACTTTGCCAACGGGCACTGAGCCATCTGTTAGGCTCTTCGCAATTGGTAATATCTGCGGGAACATTAGTACAATCCCTTTTGTGAACTGAAACACCGTGTCCACGGGTAATAAAACCAATAATCTCATCACCGGGAATGGGTGCACAGCAACGGGAAAGCTTAATAAGGCAGTTATCAATTCCGTCTACAATTACACCTTCGCCGGCGGAATGCTTTGTAGGCTTATTATCATCCGCAATTTTAATTTTAGCAGGTTGACGGGATGTAACAATACGGTGATATTCATCCCTAACGAAAGGAATAACTCTGCTTATGGGGATACCACCGTAACCTAAAGCCGCATAAAAATCATCAATAGTAGCACAATGCTGACGCTCCGAAAGAGTCTTTATAAGATTTTCAAACTCTTCATCTGTAAAGCGGATTTTGTTTCTTCGAATTTCTCTTTCAAGCTCAGCCTTACCCTCAATAATATTTTCTTCTCTGCGTTCTTTTTTGAACCATGCACGGATCTTTGTTTTTGCAGAGCTGGTTTTTACAATATTGAGCCAGTCTCGTGAAGGTCCTTTACCGGGCTGTGAAGAAGTAAGCACTTCAACAATTTCACCTGTCTGAACTTTATAATCAAGGGGAACTATTCTGCCCCCTACCTTTGCACCTACCATTTTTGTACCAACAGCAGAATGAATTGCATAAGCAAAGTCAATAACCGTTGCACCCATCGGAAGGTTAATAACATCACCCTTAGGGGTGAAAACGAAAACCTCTTCGGGAACAAGGTCACTCTTAATTGTAGTAACTATATCTTTAACATCGTCTGCCTCCTGCTGAGCTTCAAGAAGCTGACGAATCCAGGTAAGTCTTTCTTCAAAGCGTTGGGTACCTTTAAGACCTAATTTATATTTCCAGTGGGCTGCAATACCGAATTCGGCAGTGTGGTGCATATCCCAGGTTCTTATCTGAACCTCAAAAGGAATACCCGCTTTACCGATAACTGTGGTGTGCAATGACTGGTACATATTGGGCTTGGGTGTAGAAATATAATCCTTGAATCTACCCGGAATAGGGGTAAACATATCGTGAATTATACCCAAACAGTCGTAGCACTGAATAGTATTATCAACAATTATTCTTACAGCATAAATATCATAAATTTCGTCAAAGTTTCTGTTCTGCATATACATTTTTCTGTAAATGCCGTGAACACTTTTTATTCTGCCTTCAAGCTTTGCATCGGGCACAACCTGGTGAACTCTGTCGGAAATCTGTTTTTTAATAGTTTCAAGAAATTCCTTATGGGATTTACCCTGACTTGAAAGCGCATCTTCAATTTCTTTATATGCTATAGGATCAAGGTAGCTGATGGCCTTGTCTTCCAGCTCCTCCTTAATAGCTCTGATACCTAAACGGTGAGCAATAGGTGCATAAATTTCAAGGGTTTCAACAGCTTTATCCCTACGCTTCTGCGGTGGCATAAAATTAAGGGTGCGAATATTATGAAGCCTGTCTGCAAGCTTAATGATAATAACCCTTATATCCTCCGACATAGCAAGAAGCATTTTTCTTACATTTTCTGCTTGTTGTTCTTCCTTGTCCTTAATATCAAGGGGGACCTTTCCCAATTTTGTTAATCCGTCAACAAGGGCAGCAATTTCCGCACCGAACTCTTTCTTTACCTCGTCAAGAGTCAGGTCAGTATCTTCAACTGTATCGTGAAGCATAGCTGCAGCAACGGACTGATAATCCATTCCGTAATCTAAAACAATTTTAGCAACAGCGACAGGATGGATGATATAGGGTTCACCTGAAGAACGCTTTTGTCCCTCGTGGTGATCATTGGCAATTTTAAACGCCTTATCGATGATACCGGATTCTTTTGTGCCGAAAATCTCAGCCGCTTGTTCTTTTAATTCATCATACATAAGCTCTACTGACATATTTTCATCCATTCAAGTCACCTCCTTTTACTTTCTTAAAAATTATATGCTGGCTTTTTTGAAAATTCTGCTGTTTTCAATGGGATTTTTTACCATCTGAGCAGGAACGGTATAACTGCCATCCTTGAAATTTAAAATACCTAGTTCTGTCAAGGCATCCAAGGATATCTGACAAGCTGCAATTCTGCTTGGTGGAAGACCCAGTCTGTAGCAAAGCATCTCGGGAGAAAATGCCCACCCACCATTGTTCTTAACGTATTTGTAAACATTACCGCAAAATTCTCTGTTTATACAAATTGTTTCCTTTTTCTGTTGAGGAATTTCAAGAGACACACAAAAATCCTCATAATCGTGAAGAGATGAAATAACCTCATCATCCCTGGGCTCACTGAGTTTTATGGCTTTTGCCTGAATACTCACCTGTTTTTTTCCCTGATACTCGTTTTCGCTGAGTTTAACCGCTAAATCCACAGTATCGCCTACAATATAGGGGAAATCCCCAAGGGTAACAGAAAACATAATTACAGTAATATAGGCACCTTTTCTTCTTACTGTTATTCTTAAATGCTTTCCTGAACCTACCGGCTGAATGGCTGTAATTTCCATATTGTAAAGTCCGAAAAGGGGCTGAGGATTTTCTGCCCCGTAAGGCTCAAGAACCTTAAGAGAGGAAAGCATTTCAACTGTAATTGATGACGGATTCAATTTACAATCAATGTTAAGCACCGGTACAGCTGCTTCCACACCTTGAGCATATTCATTGATTTTATCTCTGAATACATCTATTTTATCACTTTCAACAGTTAACCCTGCCGCAAGCACGTGTCCACCATACTGAACAAGGACGTCACCGCAATAAGAAAGTGCATCGTAAAGGCTGAAGCCATCAATGCTTCTTCCGCTGCCCTTCGCCACATCACCATTTTTGGAAACAACCAGGCAGGGCTTGCCGTATTTTTCCACAAGTCGGGAAGCCACAATACCAATAACTCCCTGATGCCAATCTTCCCCATCAACCACAATAACTCTTCTGTGTTTAATGTGGGGATTAGCCTCTATGTATTCAACTGCACAAGCTGTAATCTGTGTTTCAATTTCCTGTCGCTCTGAGTTAGCATTTGAAATTTCTTCCGCAATACCCCCGGCTTCGTTGGCATCATCTGTCAAAAGGAGCTTCAAAGCTCTTTCGGAAGATCCCATTCGACCTGCGGCATTAACTCTGGGAGCTATTCTGTAAGCAACAGAAGAGGAGTCCAATGGTCCTGTTGAGCCACTTGCATCTAAAAGCGCCTTCAAGCCCAGCCTTAAAGTGCCATCCTCCAACGCTGCATTCATAAATGCAATTCCGCTTCTGACTATTATTCTGTTTTCACCTTTTAAGGAAACAATATCTGCAACGGTACCCAAAGCAATAATATCACCATATTGCTCCAAAAGCTCGTAGCCTTCACTGTCATCAAGTGCACTTACAAATTTAAATGCAACGCCAACCCCTGCCCAGTCAGAAAACTCACAAAGAGAATCCGCCCTGTGGGGGTCAACAACTGCAACCGCATCGGGCAAAACATCCCCTGCACGGTGATGGTCCGTAACAACAACATCAATTCCCAGCGTTTTTGCATAGGCAATTTCATCTATGGCACTGATACCATTATCTACTGTAATAATAAGATTTGTTCCCCTGCTTTTTAAGATGTCAATAGCACCCACGTTCATTCCGTAGCCCTCACCGGAGCGATCGGGAATATAGTAATCTACATTTGCACCACGTGAAGAAAGGTAGGAATACAAAAGAGCCGTCGATGTAACACCGTCGCAATCATAGTCCCCGAAAACAGTAATTCTTTCACCATTCTCAAGAGCGATATTTACTCTTTCAACTGCCTTTTCCATATCGGGCAAAGTGTAGGGGTCAATTAAATCCGTATCGTATAAAAAGCTTTCAATTTCAAATTCATCAGTCATTCCCCGAGAACACAGCAGAAATGCCGCAAAAGGCTCAACACCGCAGTTTTCTGCAATGGTTGCCGCTGCATCTCTGTCACATCGTGAAACGACCCATTTCTTTCGATTCAAAAAATCACCCTATCATAATTTTACAGTCTATTATTATAACACAAACCCCTTGACTTTGCAATGAAAATCAAGGGGTTTCTACTTATATTACACCAAAAAACTTTTTAACAACAGGCAATATTAAAAAATCCGTCTTTTTGAAGGCTGTGCTATGCCCACCGTTTAAAACCATTACCTCTTCTGCACCTGCAACCGCTTTTGTAATTTTTCTTGAATGACTACGCTTTATCATGTCAAATTCACCGAAAACATTGAGAAAAGGTACTTTAATTGCAGAAAGCTTTTTATAATTCAACTTTGGTTGTCCTACCATCATTCCTTCAATTTCTCTTCTTCTTATCATTTCCGGGTCTTTTGTAAGTGCAGCTTTAATAGCAAAAATCCTGTGGTCTTTTATAATACCCAATTGGTCCCCTGTTTTTGTTCCTCGTGTGTTAAGATTAGAGCCGAAAACTGCAAGTCGTTTAACATAATCCGGGTAAGTAACCGCAAAGCACATAGCAAGATTACCACCATCGGAGAAACCACAGAAATTTGCACTCTTAACACCCAAATAATCAAGCAAAGCCTTCAGGTCATCACAAAATAGTTCAAAGGTAAGCTTTTTATCACCCAAAGGGGTTTTACCCGTTCCCCTTGTGGAAAAACGGATTATTTTAAAATGTTCCGAAAGGGGTTTATACAAATCACCCTCAAAACAACGGTAGTCGCCACCGTTGCCATTAAGCATAACAAGAGCTTCCCCCGTTTCATTTCCGCTTACATGGTATTCAAAATCCAGACCATCGTGTTTGAAAAAACCATAATCAAGAACCTTTACTTCTTCCATAATGTACCTCCAAATAGCTATGGTATAATAATACCTCATATTTTTTAAAACTTCAACTGTTGACGAAAAAGAAAGAATTTAGTAAAATACCGTCATAACTTTTTTACGAGGTCGAAAATGGATTTAAATACATATTTTTCTACACTATGCAGACAATTAAGCGTTCACCTGAAAGCTGAAAGTCCCTCAATAAAAAACTTAGTTGCAAATAAAAAGAAAAACACAAAAAATGGTGTGGTTGCCCGATATGATTTCGGGGACTTCTCTATGGATGTTTATTACATAGATAATTTAAAGGGCGGAGCCGTTCAACAAGTTATATGGCTTTCCTTTTTCTTTAACAGAGAGCCCTCCATAATTTTTTCTGTTTATGACATTTTGTCAGTAACTGACCCGCAAAATTTCAATCGCTACACCTATTCTTATGTAGATTCAACAGAACTTTTGAAAAATTGTTTTTTGGAAATTCAAGGACTTCTGGAAACACTTTTACCAAAGCTTTCGGAAATCTCTGAAAATGGTGTTGAGCGAAACAAGCTAATTGACAAGCAAAAGCAAAAAATAAACGCATATTTCGGAGATAATGTCATCGAAGCAAGTCAGTTTTTAAACGATTCTGCAGACAAAATTCTCTCTATGATGTTCAATAACTTTTTCCAATATCAAATTGATATATACGTTATAGGCTCGCCTGCACTTTTCTTCAAGGGCAAGGAGGAAAAAGCCTTAAAGGCATTACGGAAAGCAAAATACCGTTCACTTTACGAAGATAATCTTTTAAACTATCTGGAAAATGGCGGAAAAGCCCCGGAGCTTTCCGAAGCAGCAAAATCTGCTTCAACGGAAAAAGGAACTGCCCGACAGGGCACCGATGCAAAGGGTTCTTTAAAATTATTACTTAACACCTTCATTTTTGCTATTCCCATAACTATACTAATGGAAGGCATTTTCCTGCTTCTGACTTTCCTTACCTCAGCAGACAACGTATTCATTTTCGGTTTAAAGGAAAATCTGCTTTTTATACCCTTCTTATCTTTAATTCCAGGGTTAGCCGTTGCACTCAACCTTACCTCAAACAAAAAGGCTAAAAACAAAGATATTCATACACCACCTTTGCCGTCTAAAGCCAAAGCCCTGTTAAAATATTTCACAATCATAACCGAAACTGTGGCTTTGATTGCAGTTTATGCTTGCGTAAACTCTACTCTGGTTCTCCGTGATAGTTATTTTCTTTATTCCGTTGAGGATTTCCCTCTGTCCAGAACAGCTTGTGAATACAGCGCAATCGACTATGCTGCAATTGTAGAGGGCTACACCTATAAGGGCGAATTTCAGGAAGACCCCCATGTAGTTTTCGTTTCCAAGAGCGGCACAGTTATTGATGTTTACAACGCCACATTCTTCTCTGCAGAGGATTTCAAAAAGGAAGCCAAAGATTTTCTTGAAGAAAAAGATATAGAAATAAAAGAACTCAAAACAATCGAATGATAAAGTACCGGTTCAGCCATTTGAACCGGTATTTTTTTATTCCTTTTATATAATATATATTGTAATTATTTGATATTTATTGTATAATTCTATCAAACTTTAACGAAAGGAAGTATGTTTTATGTTCTGTCCAAAATGCGGAAATCAACTTTCGGACGGGGCTGCCTTCTGCGGAAAGTGCGGCACATCCATAAACAAACCCCAACAAGACAATATCGGTGCTCCGGTTGCTCCAAAACCTCAACAAAACTATGTAGCACCGCCTGTTGCTAAACCCGCTCCAAGAAAAATTAAAGAGAAGAAAGAGAAAACAACTCCTTCTATTTTCACAAAGAATAACCTCATAAAAAGCGTAATGCTCCTTTTTATAATTTTATTGTACGCAGGAACCGCTTTTGTAACCGTAGCTTCCCTTTTAACAGAAAATACTGTAAATGCTGTTTCCTTGTTTAATGAAGAAGTTGTTCGTGGTATGGACCTTAACACATTACTCAACCTACTTGTATATGGTAACAGAGTTTTCAATCCATCTGCAATCTCACTTGCATTAGGTATATGGAGTTATATTATCATCTATTCCATTCCCGTTTTTGCACTGTTTGCCATTATTGGTTTATTTGCGTCAAAGAAGGTATCAAGATTACACATAGTGTTTACATTTATGTCAATCTTATCTCTTATAACAATGTTTGCCCTTTCATTGGCACCAAGATTCATCCCCGGGCTTAAAGGCGCTTTTGCAGTAGCGGTAGGAATAATTACTGAAGATATTTCCCGTTTTACCTTTTTACCTATAATCATAATAGCAGCAATTATATTTGTATTACTGGTAGTAACCACTGTACTAAACGTTGTATTATCAAAGAAAAGGAGAGTAGCAGATGAAAAAGCTTGATGCAATTAAAACAAAAGCAAAAAAGATATTCCGAATTATTCTCACTACAACACTTATTCTGGGAATATTATCATCCATGTTCGGAGTTGCCGTAGTTGCTTTCAACGCCAAAAAAGCTCCCGCACAAAACAACCAACAAACTACTCAACAGGGCGACACCCCCACCGAGGAAGCTGTCCCCGCCGCTACCAAATTCCCAACCGAGGACTATAAAGATTTATCCAACGAAATTTCACTTAATGACGACGTAACCGTACTTACGGAAAAAGAATCCAAAAAAATTAATTCAGCCATAACAAATGTTGAAACAATGCAATCATACTATGGTGAAGAATTAGTTATAACTCTCAAAGGAGAGGAATTCGGCAGATTAAACGACCTCTCATATGGTGATATAATCTATCTTCACGGAGACAACTCCACTCCCCTTGGCGAAGACAGAATTTTATACATAGAAGACATTTATTCATATGATGGCTCAACCACATTAAAAACCTCTGAACCATATTTTGAAGATGTTTTTGAGGAGATGTATATATGCTCGTCAGATATGTTGACTGAAGATAACCTTGATTATGCATATTACGCAGACGGCGTTTCCTCCTATTTCGGAGATGCAGAAGCCGACATTTCCAATGTATCAGAAACACAAGAATTAACCGATGATGACTTTTCAGATATGAATCCTGTATCGGACGACTTGAGTGTTAGCCACCTTGCAACCGATTATTCAACCGACGGTGGTGACCTTATTCTTGAACTCGACTTCAATCTTTTTGGTGGAAGCGACGAAGAAGATAAAGATGATGACGATGATGACGATGACGATGATGACGATGATGACGATGACGATGATGACGATGATGACGATGACGATGATGACGATGATGACGACGACGATGATAAGGACGATGATAA
>JAZSBI010000046.1:0-3479 GCA_045602345.1 Acutalibacteraceae bacterium
CGGTGATAATATCATCACAATAACAGGACCGCAATAGTATAACAATGATGCTAAACTCACACCTATTTGCTGATATGCTTCGTAAAGGAACATCCAACTTGTACCCATTGCAACTCCTGACAGAGCAATAAAAACCGTATCTTTTTTGTGTTCTTTTATATGAAATTTACCCTTGCCAATTAAGAACAGGATAATCAAAAGAATACTACCAATGAGTGTTCGTAAAAAAACGATTTCATAGCTATTCAGCGGTATGTTACTTGCCACAATGCCATTCAGACCAAACAACAGCAGTGCAGATATATATTTTAAAAATGCTTTTCTATCCATATTATACTCCTTGATTTCAGCTTAGAAATATTGTATCATAAGCCTTGATATAACAAAAGCGAATGTTTGTTATACTCAAAATCACAATTTGGAATGGTTTTAATATGGATATGAATTTACAAAAATATCTTTCGTTTGTTAAGACTGTGGAATACGGCAGTTTTACAAAGGCGGCAGAAATACTAAACTACACACAATCAGGTATCAGCAGAATGATTGCTGACCTTGAAAAAGAATGGGGCGTAATACTGCTTGAGAGAAATAAAAACGGAGTAAAACCAACCAGTGACGGAATGAAACTCCTGCCGTATGCACAGAATCTTTGTATCGATTTTGATAAACTGAAAATGCAGGTCGATGAATTAAACGGTCTGCAGTCAGGACTAATTCGTATCGGCACATTTTCGAGTGTAGCTACCCATTGGCTTCCTAATATTATCAAGGAATTTCAAAAAGATTATCCGAACATTGACTATGAACTTCTGTTGGGTGATTACACCGAAATTGAGGAATGGATACATACAGGTAGAGTTGATTGTGGATTTTTAAGATTGCCCACCCACCCTGAATTTGAAACAATATTTCTCCAAAAAGACAAGCTTATGGCAATAATCCCTGAAAATCATTCATTGAAAGATTGCAATAAGTTCCCTGTAACTGCTCTTTGCAATGAACCTTTTATGCTTCTTGAGAAAGGTGCAAAAGCAGAAATTTCGGAAATATTTGAGCGTAACAATTTAACACCAAATGTAAAATTTACTACTTGGGACGATTACGCTGTAATGTCTATGGTAGAAAGCGGACTTGGCATAGCGATTCTTCCTGAGTTAATTTTAAAGCGTGTTCCATATAGAATTATAGCAAAAGAACTTGATGTTCCCGCGTATCGAAACATAGGACTCGCACTGCGAGATAAGAAAACTGCTTCTCTTGCAGTAAAACGGTTTATTGACTATTTACAATACAGATAAAATATACCAACTCCCACCTACATTTCAGTAAGTGGGAGTTGCTGTTTTTATTTAAATTTTAGTTATCAATCACTTCATACAGCGTTTCCTGAAATGCTGGAAGCCACCACTCTTTGTAGCCTGCTTTTGTGGGATGGATATGGTCAATAAGATATATTGCTTTTTGCTCGTCGGTGATATTATTGATTTCTTCATCGTTCCATAAATCAATAACAGTAATATCCCATTTCTTTTGAATTTCCAACAGCAAATCTACCCTCGTAATCCACTAATTGTATATTATAGATTTATATGATAACATAAATAAAAAACGTCTTCAACACGATAAATAAAAAACTTCTTCAACACAACCTTCTTGTTATTTAACTGTGCCTATGTTATACTGATTTTATGCTAAATATAGAATCAGAGGTGCAGAAATGACAACTCAGGAATATTTAAAACTCATTGATAATGTTAACGAAAATGGTAAATACAAAGCAGACTGGGCTTCCCTTTCTCACCATAAGGTTCCCGCTTGGTTCATGCACGATAAGATTGGCATTTTCATTCATTGGGGCATTTACAGCGTACCTGCACACGGCTGTGAATGGTATTCAAGAGGTATGTATGACCCAAACTGCGGAGATTTTGAATACCACAGAAAAACCTATGGCGATCAAAAGGATTTTGGTTATAAAGACTTTATTCCAATGTTCAAGGCAGAAAAATTTGATGCAGAAAAATGGATTTCACTTTTCAAAAAAGCGGGTATCAAATATGTTATGCCTGTTGCAGAGCATCACGATGGCTTTGCAATGTATGATACAGAATTCAACCGCTGGAATTCAAAGGAAATGGGACCTTGCCGTGATGTTGTTGGCGAATTGAAAGCCGAATGTGAAAAGCAAGGACTTACCCTTTGCGCATCAACTCACAGAGCCGAGCACTATTTCTTTATGAATATGGGCAGAACTTTTGACAGCGATGTAAATGATGAAAATTATAGTGATTTTTATGGTCCTGCCGTTTACTGCAAAGAGTTTCATTCAGGTGATTTACACAAATACACCGCTGATACATATTCTCTCGGAGCAAGCAAGGAATGGCTGGAAGACTGGCTTGTTCGTACCTGTGAGCTTATTGATAAATACAAACCTGCAGTCCTCTATTTTGATTGGTGGATTCACAATCATTCTTTCAAGCCTTATCTCAAAAAGCTTGCGGCATATTACTACAACCGCGCAGAAGAATGGGGCAAGGAAGTAACCATTAACTATAAGCACGAGGCTTTCCCACCAAATGTGGCAACATTTGATGTTGAAAGAGGTGCATTAACAGGAATTTCACCGACTTATTGGCAGACAGATACAGCAATAGGTAAATGCTCCTGGGGTTATACAACGGACAACAAATTCAAAAGTTCCCGTCAAGTTATCTGTGACCTTGTTGATATAGTTTCTAAAAACGGAAACCTGCTCATAAACATCGGTCCAAAACCTGATGGCACAATTACAGATGAAGAAACTAAAGTTTTGCTTGATTTGGGCGAATGGCTTAAAACCAATGGCGAAGGTATTTATGGTACAACTTTTTGGAAACAGTTCGGTGAAGGCAAAATAAATACCGCAGGCGGTTATTTCTCCGATGGCGATGAGCAACAATTCACTGACAAGGATTTCAGATTCACATACAAAAACGGATATCTTTATGTATTCCAGATGCGCCCGACGAAGACAGTTGAAATAAAAACTCTCAAAAAACATAATCCGCACGATTATCTTATTGAAAGCATTGAATTGCTGGGTAGCGATGAGAAAATCAATTTCACAAGAGATGAAAATTCGCTTAAAATAAATATCAATGGTGAAATTAAAAATGATTTACCCGTCTGCTTTAAAATTGAGATAAGTTAAAAATCAATAAATGATAACAAGACCGAACCCCTTGATAACCAAAGGTGATTCGGTCTTGTTTATATATCTACAAATTGGAATTGGTCAAATTGAAATTATTGCTTTCACAAACTGGTTTGCCTTTTCTGTATGAATACCGTGTCCACAATCAAATTGCTTGATTTTCATATTTTCAATCAAGGCATTGACTCTCTGCAAATCTTCATCAGACAATGCGCCTTGCAACAAACCGTTCTCACCAATCGTTGTCTTTGCTTTCATAAACAGAGTGTTGCATTTGATT
>JAZSBI010000047.1:0-20660 GCA_045602345.1 Acutalibacteraceae bacterium
TGCTACGAACAAATCTCGCCACTCGACGTACCTTTGTACGCCTTCGGGTAAACAAAAACAAGTCTGAAGCCTTGTTTTTGCTCGGTTTGTCCGTTCTGCATCTTTTTTTCCTATCCCCTGAAAAAGGGGCTGTAAAAAAACGAAAGTTTTTTTACAGCCCCTTTTATACTTTGGTTTAATCAGCTAATTAATAAGCTTTACCCCAATACACCATATGTTTTGCAGGTTTACCGCAACAAACACAAATTTCGGAGAGATTTTCCTGTTCAAAAGGAATACAACGTGAGCCAACACCGGTAAGTTCTTTTACCTTGTCTTCACACTCTTCTTCTCCGCACCACATTGCCTTAACAAATCCATCTCCGTTTTCAAGAAGCTTTGCATTAATTTCATCAATTGTAGTACAAGCGAATGTGCGTTTATTGAGGTTTGCAAGAGCCTTATTATAAATAGCTTCTGCATAATCCTTAAGAGCAGCATTTAAACTCTCTTCGAGATTGTCAAGAGATACAAAGATTTTTTCTCTATTATCACGTCTTACAAGAACACATTGATTATTTTCGATATCTTTGGGACCAATTTCAAGACGTACAGGAACACCCTTCATCTCATATTCAGCAAATTTCCAGCCAGGAGAGTTATCGGAACTATCTACCTTAACTCTGAAATTCTTCGCAAGGCGTTCACGAAGTTCGAAAGCTTTATCAAGAACACCGGGTTTATGTTGGGCAATAGGAAGAATAACAACCTGAATAGGCGCAACAGCGGGAGGAAGAACAAGTCCGTTATCATCACCGTGGGACATAATAAGAGCACCAATAAGACGAGTTGTACAACCCCATGAAGTCTGGTGAACATAAGTAAGTTTATTTTCCTTGTTCTGATATGTCATATTAAAAGCTCTAGCAAAACCATCACCGAAATAATGTGAAGTTGCTGCCTGAAGCGCTTTACCGTCATGCATAAGTGCTTCAATAGCGTAAGTTGCTTCAGCGCCTGCAAACTTATCACTCTCAGTCTTTCTACCTTTAACAACAGGCATACAAAGAGCCTTTTCACAGAAATCTGCATAAACATTAAGCATCTGTTCGGTTTCTTCAACAGCTTCCTCTGCAGTTGCGTGAACAGTATGCCCCTCCTGCCACAAGAATTCTCTTGTTCTGAGGAAAGGACGAGTTGTTTTTTCCCAACGAACAACACTACACCACTGATTATAAAGCTTAGGCAAAACTCTATGAGATTGAATAATTTTTGCGTAATGCTCACAGAAAAGTGTTTCAGAGGTAGGCCTTACACAAAGCTTTTCTTCAAGTTCCTCGCTACCACCGTGAGTAACCCATGCAACTTCGGGTGCAAAACCTTCAACATGGTCTTTTTCCTTTTGAAGGAGGCTTTCAGGAATAAACATAGGCATATAAACGTTTTCATGGCCCAATTCTTTAAATCTTGTGTCAAGAATTTTCTGAATGTTTTCCCAGATCGCATAACCATAAGGGCGAATAATCATACAACCTTTAACACTGGAATAATCAACAAGATCAGCTTTTTTAACAACATCTGTGTACCATTGAGCAAAATCAACTTCCATAGAAGTTATTGCTTCAACCATTTTTTTCTGTTCTGCCATTTTTTCTTCCTCTTTTATTACTTATTTTTTTCAATAAATGTAATTAAATCACCAACAGTTTTGAGTTTGCCAAGTTGCTCAAGTCCATCGTCGTCAAATGGGAATTCAACCCCTAAAACATCCTCGATAGACATTTGTAAATCAACAAGATCAAGTGAATCCATAGCGAAATCTAAAGAAAAGTCAGAATCTAACCCAATCATATCCTCTTCAACATCAAATTCGCTGCAAAGTATTTCTTTAATCTTTTCAAAAATCATAACTGTCACCATATATTAAACTTTAGATTTAACCAATAAATTGTATTAATTTTATGGTTATTTGTCAAGACATAAGTAAATTATTCTTTGATTTTAAACAGCTTTTTGTACTCTTTCAAAATAATAGGTGCAATTATATTAAAAACAATGATGTTGGCACCGGCTTTAATTATATTGAACGCTATACAAACGCCCAAATAACCTTTTATGAATGAAGTGAAGTCAAGGTTCATAAAAACTGAAGCTAACCAGATATTCATTGGTATCATAATAAGAACGACACCGATAACTGCACAAATAGCAGAAAGAATTTTGCCTTTAACACCTTTTATATCTCTTCTCATAAAGTAAAGCGTCAAAATCATAAGCGAAGACGACAAAAAATGCATTAAGAAACCAACTATGCCACTTGCTGCACTAACTGTAATAGCTTGAATAATACAAACAACCAAAAGTGTTGCAATTGCATAAACAGGTCCTAAAACTGATGCGCATACAAGAATAGGAACATCTGCAAATTCCATCTCATAAAATGCTGCTGTTGGAAAAATAGGAAACCTTGGAGCTACCATAAGCACAAGGGAAAGTGCTGCTAAAACGGATGCGGTTGCGAGTCTTTGAAGCTTTTGTTTGTTTGTGTAATTCTTTTTGTTGTTCATAAAAACACCCTTTCAATAAAAAATCGCCCCGAAAGACTCAGGGCAAAAATAAAAGGTTTCAATTAAAAATAGAATAATTGAAATCTTCTTTCATCCGGACTATACCGTCGGTACAGGAATCTAACCTGTTCAGTCAATAGACTCGCAGACTTTACTGCCGGTGGGGACTTACACCCCGCCCTGAAGTTTCGTAATTATATGATAACACAATTACACATTTTGTCAAGAAATATTAATGCTTTATAATTATTGACTTTCCTATATTAATATAATATAATTAATTTTGTATGAAATAATTTTACATAGGAGTTTTTCAAATGGGTATTTACGAAGAATTAGTTGCTCGCGGTCTTATTGCACAGGTTACAAATGAAAGTGAAATCCGCGAAATGATAAATGCAGGTAAAGCGAAATTCTATATTGGCTTTGACTGCACTGCAGATAGCCTTACAGCAGGTCACTTTATGGCACTTACACTTATGAAACGTCTTCAAATGGCCGGCAATAAGCCTATTGCACTCATTGGTGGAGGTACAACAATGATTGGTGACCCCTCCGGCAGAAGTGACATGAGAAAAATGCTTACTAAGGAAGACATCGACCATAATGCAGAATGTTTCAAACGTCAGATGGAGCGTTTTATCGAATTTGGCGAAGGCAAAGCACAGATGGTTAATAATGCTGACTGGCTCCTCAACCTTAACTATGTTGACCTTCTTCGTGAAGTTGGTGCATGTTTCTCTGTTAACAATATGCTCCGTGCAGAGTGCTATAAACAAAGAATGGAAAACGGTCTTTCCTTCCTTGAGTTCAATTATATGATTATGCAGAGCTATGACTTCTACTATCTCTTTAAGCATTATGGCTGCAATATGCAGTTTGGTGGTAATGACCAATGGAGCAACATGCTTGGCGGTACAGAGCTTATCCGTCGTAAATTAGGTGAAGATGCTCATGCTATGACAATCACCCTTCTCACTGATTCACAAGGTAAAAAGATGGGTAAAACTGCAGGTAATGCAGTATGGCTTGATGCTAATAAAACTTCTCCGTACGAGTTCTATCAGTATTGGAGAAACGTTTCTGACGATGACGTTCTCAAATGTATCAGAATGCTCACATTCCTCCCCCTTGAACAAATTGATGAAATGGATAAATGGGAAGGTAGTCAGCTTAACAAAGCAAAAGAAATTCTCGCATACGAGCTTACAAACCTTGTGCATGGTGAAGAAGAAGCCACTAAAGCACAGGAAGCTGCTAAAGCTGTTTTTGGTGGTGCAGGTAACGCGGAGAATATGCCTTCAACAGAGCTTACTACAGAAGATTTCTCAGCAGATGGTCTCGGCGTTATAGATGCTTTATGTAAAGCTGGTCTCTGCCCTTCTCGCGGTGAAGCAAGACGCCTCATCCAGCAAGGTGGCGTTAGCGTTGATGATGTTAAAATTACAGACCCCATGTATGTAATTCCTCTTTCAGATTTTGAAAAAGGTTATATAATCATCAAAAAGGGTAAAAAAGTATTCCATAAAATTCTTAAATAATTATGAGTAAGTTATATAAAGCTTATATTTCTTCCTATCGTATGGACACTCCGGATTGGGAAAACTTTTTAAAATATGCGGGGGATGTTTACAACACTCCACAGGTACAAAAATTAAGCGGTTTTGAACAGCACTTTAAAATAAACCGTCTTCAACATGTTCGTAGTGTAGCATATTTAAGTTTTCTCATTTCAAGAAAATTGCGTCTTGACTACAAAAGTACAGCGAGAGCTGCAACAATGCATGACTTATTCTATTACGATTGGCGAGAAAAAGATTTAAGCCACAAACTACATGGTTACAGACATCCCGGTATTGCATTAAAAAATGCATACTACCTTTGCGGAACATTAAACAAAAAAGAAGCAGATATAATAAAAAAGCATATGTGGCCTCTTACCGTTGTACCGCCAAAACATTTAGAAAGTTTGGTGGTATCTTCAATGGATAAATACTGTGCGACAATTGAAATGATTTATTCTTCTTCTAAAAAGTATCGTAAAAAGTTTCACAGTCTGACCGGAATAGGTGATAAAGAATGATGTTTTCAGATTACACCATTTTAGATTATATCTTCTATTTTTTCTTTTACAGCTTTATAGGTTGGTTTTTTGAATCTTGTTACTGTTCATTGCGTCCTAAAAAATGGATTAACAGAGGTTTTTTAAGGGGGCCAATTTGTCCAATCTATGGTACAGGCGGTCTTGTTATGATGACAGCCCTTCTCCCCTTAAGGCATATAACTAAAAGTCTGTATTTAAATGAACTACTGATATTCATTGCAGGTGCTATTCTCTGTGATATTGTTGAATTTATGACAAGCTATATCATGGAGAAACTTTTCAACGCTCGTTGGTGGGATTACTCAAATAAGAAATTTAATATTCAGGGTAGAATTTGTCTTACACACACACTTTATTGGGGCACCTGCTCTTGCCTTTTTGTATTTATATTGGAGCCACTTGTTAATCTTTATCTGGTTGGTCAGGTTAGCGAGGATTCCAGAAAAATTCTCACTTATATTTTCCTGACAGTATTTGCATTTGATTTACTGGATACAGTTATACATGCTCTTGGTATCCGTAACCTTTCAAATAAACTCAAGAAAATTTCTGAAGAAATCAGTGAATTTGCTGTTCTTGTTTATACAACCGTAGGCAGAAAATCCGAGAGTGATTCAGAAGCTTTAAAACAAGAACTGAATGATAAGTTTGATGAACTTAACACCAAATACCAAAAATTTAAAAACGATTTAAAAAATATCAAAAGCAAATCGAAAGCAAGATTATTCAGAGCGTTCCCATTTTTAAAAGATGGCATGGCAAAGCAAGATAAAATAATTGAAGATTTGTTGGCAGATCTAAAAGATAAAATCACAAATTATATAAACAAATAAAAATACGGAGGTTTCATTATGAGTTTAAAGCACGCTTATTACAGAGGTTACCAAAAAACAATGAAATTTGCGGTTAATTTTCTTGACTGGACACCACCCAAGCTCATTAAGGGTGCCGGTGCAGTTAAAGAATTACCCAAAATTGTAAAAGCTGAAGGTATTAATAATGTGCTTGTTGTTACAGATAAGGGTCTTATGGGATTAGGGCTTCTCAACCCATTATTTGAAGCACTTGAAGCAGAGGGCATCAAATACTCAGTATTCGACAGTGTTCAACCAAATCCGACTATTTACAATGTTGAGGATGCTCTTAAAATGTACAAGGAAAACGGCTGTGAAGGCTTTATTGCTTTCGGTGGTGGTTCTCCCATGGACTGTGCAAAAGTCACAGCAGCAAGAGTTGTTAAACCAAAACAGACACCTTCAGATATGAGAGGTGTACTTAAGGTTCTTAAAAAGCTCCCCCCCTTCTTTGCTGTTCCTACAACTGCCGGTACCGGTTCAGAATGTACTATTGCAGCTGTTATTTCCAATCCAGACACCCACGAAAAGAACTCTATTATGGATCCTGTTCTTCGCCCAAAATATGCAATTCTTGACCCTGAACTCACAGTTGGACTTCCTCCTCATATCACATCAACAACAGGTATGGATGCCCTTACACATGCTGTTGAAGCATACATAGGTAACAGCAACACAAAACAAACAGAAAAAGATGCAATTCTTGCAACAAAACTTGTTTTTGAAAATATCGAAACAGCTTATAAAGATGGCAAAAACGTTGAAGCAAGAGAAAATATGTTGGTTGCTTCATTCCATGCAGGTCTTGCTTTCACAAGAGCTTATGTAGGTTATGTTCACGCTATTGCCCACAACCTTGGTGGTATGTATAACATTCCTCATGGACTTGCAAATGCTGTTATCCTTCCCTACGTACTTGATTATTTTGGTGAAACTGCCTATAAGAGATTAGCCGAACTTGCAGATGTTGCAGGTGTTTCCGGTGCAGCGCAAGGCGATCGTGACAAGGCAAAGAATTTCATTGCAGCTATCAGAAAACTTAATGAAACAATGGGTATCCCTGAAAAATTTGAGCAAATCAAGGATGAGGATATTCAACTTATTGCGGAACGTGCTCTTATGGAAGGTAACCCCCTCTACCCTGTTCCAAAAATAATGGATTTAGAGGACTGTAAAGCACTTATCAAAAAATTACAGAAATAATAAAAAATGCTACCGAGATTCTTTCTCGGTAGCATTTTTTACAAATATTTGCGTATATCAACCGCAAGTTTTTCTTCAAGGTTAATAAGCCTTTTTGTTATATCTTTTGTTACTTCATCAGCAGCACAATATTCATTAAGATATTTATTTAATGATTTAACGCCCATATTACATCCGTCTGTCATTAAATCTGCAATTGTTTCATCAGATTCTTTCATTGCAAGTTTCATATTAGTTTTAATCCATGACATACTTTTTGCAATAGGGTTAGGATCTTTTCCTTCGTCCATGTATTTGTGAAGTAAGGCTTGAATTTCTCTTTCCAGCTCAATGTGTTCATTTTTACAATTCACAAGGTATTCTTTAAGTCTCGTTGATTTCACATCATCAAGTACTTCATCAATTGACGAAATCCCCATTTTTACTCCTGCGTCACACTCTCTGAGAAGTCTGATTGTATCTTGTTCTATCATTTTAATCACCCTTTCAAAGATAGATTAACCAATTTTTTTGAAAAAATTAAAAGACCTACCAAATTGGTAGGTCTTTTAATTTTAATATTAAAGCTTTTCAATATCTTCTTTTGTAACCATATGAATACCATGCTCAACAAGTGCACTCTGTGCCGCAGCTACATCTTCAACACGGAAAATCATATAGGCGTGCTTTGTTGTACCATTTCCCATAAAAGCATACATATAATCAATATTTATGCCTTTTTCTTCAAGAATAGTTAAAACCTTGTTAAGACCACCGGGAACATCAGGAATTTTAACACCTAAAACATCTGTAAGAGAATGAATATAACCTGCATCCTTCAAAACTGTAGTTGCGGTATAAAGGTCTTTAACAATGATACGAACTATTCCAAAATCTCCTGTTTCAGCAAGAGAAAGTGCTCTCATATCAATACCATTTTCAGCAAGAACACTTGTCATTGCACTCATTGAACCGGGCTTATTCTCAACAAAAACTGAAATTTGTTTAATACTCATAACATTTCCTCCTTATATTTTTCTCTTATCAATTACACGAACTGCTTTACCTTCGCTACGAACAATTGACTTAGGAGCAACCAGTGTAACTTTTGCAGAAATACCAAGCATTGAACGAAGACCATCAACAATCTCTTTCTGTCTACGATCAATTTCACCCATATTATCTGTAAACATTTCAGGAGTCATTTCTACCTGAACATCAAGGGTATCTGTATTTTTAACTCTGTCAACAATAATCTGATAGTTAGCGGAATAACCCTGGTTAAGAAGAACTGTTTCAATCTGTGACGGGAATACGTTAACACCACGAATGATTAGCATATCATCACTTCTGCCCATAGGTTTACACATTTTAATAAATGTACGACCGCAAGAGCATTTTTCATAATTAAGCATACAAATATCTTTTGTTCTATAACGAAGAAGAGGAAATGCTTCTTTAGTAATTGAAGTGAATACAAGTTCGCCCTTTGAACCTTCAGGAAGAACCTCACCAGTTTCGGGATCAATTATTTCAGCAATGAAATGGTCTTCGTTAATATGCATACCATTCTGTGCAGAACATTCAAAAGAAACACCGGGACCTGAAAGCTCAGTAAGACCATAAATATCATATGCTTTGATACCAAGAGTTTTCTCAATATCTCTTCTCATTTCTTCACTCCATGCCTCAGCACCAAAGATACCAGCTTTAAGCGGAATCTGGTCTGGTGTAAGTCCCATTTCTTTCATAGATTCACCAAGATATGCAGCATAAGAAGGTGTGCAACAAAGAATTGTTGCAGACAAATCCTTAATAAACATAATCTGACGTTCAGTATTACCTGACGATGTGGGGACTGTAAGGCAACCAACCTTATGACTGCCACCATTTAAACCGGGGCCACCAGTGAAAAGGCCATAACCATAGGAAACCTGGCAAACATCTTCGTTTGTACCACCTACTGCCATAATGGCACGAGCGCAACAATCTTCCCAAAGATCAATATCCTTCTGAGTATAAAAAGCAACAACACGTTTGCCGGTTGTACCGGATGTGGATTGAATTCTTACACATTCGGACAAAGGTTTTGCCAAAAGGCCATAAGGATAGCATTCTCTCAAATCATCCTTAGTTACAAAAGGTAATTTGTATAAATCTTGTGTTCCTTTGATATCATCAGGGGTAACCCCCTTTGCTTCCATCTTTGCACGATAATACGGTACATTATCCCATACATGCTTTACTTGTTTTACGAGACGTTCATCCTGCCAAGCTTTTATTTGTTCTCTGCTAGCAGTTTCAATCTCAGGCTGATAATAACGTTCCATAACGGCCTCCTAAAATGATTCACCAAATCTTATAAAAATTCATAATAACTAATAATTATACAGAAGATTATAAAGCTGTTAATTAACAATGTCAATAAAAAATATATTATTTTGCCTTCTTAATTTTAAACTTTTTTGAAATTGCTTCAAAAGTCACTCTTAATAGAGAAGCAGCAATAATACCGCCACCGATACCTATACCAACAGTTAAAGTCGTTAAAAAGTATTCAACAGCTACATCCCTATTTTCCGAAAGAAGGTTGCTCATTGCATAGTAAAGCGTTCCACCGGGAACAAGAGCAATACACCCGGGTAAAATAAAAACTGTTGATGGTGTTTTGCACAATCTAGCAAACAAGTCAGAAAGCAATGAAACAACAAAAGCTGCCAAAAGATTAGGTAAAAAATTGCCACCAAAAAGCTCTGTAAAGCAAAAATAACAAACACAAGCAAACAATCCCGCCAAAGCAGCAAAAGGCCAATGAGAGGGCTTTAAACGAAAAAGAATAGCAAAACCCAAAGTGCTTATCGCTCCGGCAATAATTTTAATCAAAATATCATCCAATTAAAACATCCTCCCGAAAAACATAATAGCAACAATAAAGCCAAAGGCAACCATAACCGCAGTTAATATAGCTTGAACCAGCTGAATAATCCCAGAAACTGTATCACCAAACAACAAATCACGAACGGCATTACCAAATGCTAGACCTGGTATAAGTAGCATTATGGTCCCTATCATAACCATATCTATATTCTGCCCTAAACCAAAATGAACAAGCAATAAACCACAAATCGCTCCAACAAATGATTCTGCAACTGTATAGAGCATTTTATTCATTAAATTTATCTTCTGTCTGTTCATTACAGAAACAAAAAAACCTGCAATTGCAGCAGCAAGCGCATCCCAAAGATTACCGCCAAAGAAAACAGCAAAACCACCAGCAGCAATTACACCGCCAACAATAGATAAATATTTAGGAAATGGTTTATTATGTAGGGCATTATAAATCTTCTCTTCCACATCCTCAAGGGATATATTACCACTACAAACATCGCGGGAAATACTGTTCATTTCATCAAGTTTATACATATTATTCGAAGTTTTATAAACACGTCTAACTTGAGAAGCTGTTGTACCATCTGCCATTCTTATTCCAGCGACAACAAGAGAAGGCAATGCAAAAACATCTGTATGCACAGCACCATACGCTGTACATATTCTCTCAATTGTATCTTCAATTCGATAGGATTCACCGCCACAACGCAAAATATTTTCGCCGATATCAAGGGCTTTACCCAAAATATAGTCCGCTGTGTAAACCGATGTGTTAATTTCAATTTTCTCTGTATTAACAGTCTTTTTGTATTTTTTGAACATTTAAAAGACCTCAATTAAAATTTATTTTTTCTTGAATCAATATAATCTTGCAATATTATATCAGCTGCAACAGCATCAACAACATTTTTTCTTTTTTTGCCACGAACATTATTATCGCTCAGAATCCTATGTGCAGAAACAGTTGTAAGCCTTTCATCCCAAAAAGTAACAGGAACTTCAGTTAATGTTTTAATAACAGAACCTAACTCTTCACAAGCATCTGCACGAAACCCTTTTGAGCCATCCATATTTTTAGGTAAACCAATAACTATTTGCTCTGCTTTTCTTTCAATAGCTATATCAACAATTTTCCGAGCTAATATGCTTTGATTCCATTCAGTAATAACACAAACAGGAGATGCTAACATTTCCAATTTATCACAAACCGCTATGCCTGTTCTCTTATCACCGTAATCTACTGATAAAATAATCATACTTATACCTCAAAAACGGCTGATAGAAAATCTATCAGCCTTTTTTCTTAATCTACTAAAACAATTGCTTCAGTTGTTTCAGGGATTGTTGCAACCTCTTCTGTCGTTGTTGGTATTTCAACCGTTGTTGGCGGAAGAGTTGTTGACGGGGAAACCGGAGGTTTATCTGTAGTTGATGGTTTCGTAGTCTTTTTATTTTTATCTTTCTTTTTTGTCGTTGACTCAGTTACTGAAGGTCCTGTAATCTCATCAGGAATCTCAGAACCGATAGCATGAATCATTGCACAATTCTTACATTTAGCAGGAATGTAAGATGATTTATAATAACCTGTACCTGTTTGAGTACAAGTCGGCGAAGCAATATCACCGGTTATTTTACAGTAACTTCTTGCAACAACGCCACTAGCACTAGGGTACGACATATACTCAAGTTCATCATGAATATCATTCATAATTGCTTTAAATATTTTACCTGCAGGGTTACCAGATGTATTTGTAATTGCTTTGGGCACATCGTAACCATACCAAACTGATGCAACATAATATGGTGTTCCGCCAACGAACCAACGGTCTTTATCATCAGAGGTTGTACCTGTTTTAGCAAAAGTTTCAAATCCGTCAACACCATAACCGCCACCAGTACCGCCTGTGACAACAGTTCTTAAAAGCTGACGCATAACACCGGCTGTACTTTCAGTAATTACCTGTTCACCATCGCTGTTACCAGACTTAAGAAGCGTCTCAGTGCCATCATTATTTGTAACTTTATAATAGCAATAGGGTTCAAAATAATAACCATTGTTACCAAAAATTGCAAAAGCTGCTGTCATTTCAAGGGTTGTCATACCCTCACTGGCACCACCAACACAAAGTGTTGAGAAGTTTCCATCGTAGTCAGGATCATCTTCATCTGTCACAAATGTTGACACCTTCAAATCATCCACAAGGAAATCAAAACTTGTTTCAAGTCCGATTTTACGCATCAACTGTGCCGGAACCGTATTTAGCGATTGGGCCAAAGCGGATTGAACTGTAACAAAGTTTGTAGCAGATCCATAAGAACCACCATAGTTAACAGGCCAACGTGATGAACCTAATCTTATACCATAGTTTTGCACCTTTGTTGACCAGGTACATACATTATTTTCAATAGCAGGTGTATATACGGAAATAGGTTTAATGGCTGAACCGGGCTGACGGGGTGAATCTGCAGCCCTGTTAAGTCCACGGAAAGTGTTTTTTTCACCTGCTCCACCAACCATTGCCACTACCCTACCGCTATAGTCCATAATAGTAATGGCAGATTGTACGGGCGGATTTTCTTCGTCATCCAAAGCCTCTTCAGGGAAAGTAAGCCTGTTTTCATACACATTTTCTGCAGCCTTCTGGGCATCAAGATCTATTGCTGTATAGATACGAAGTCCACCGAAGAAAACCTTTTTCCATGCTTCATTATAAGTTAAATCGTATTCATCCTGTAAATCTTCAATAACAGAATCAATTACATATTCAACGTAATATGAAGACATTTCGGAATCGGTTTTGTCTGTGTATTTAATATCTTCTTCGGTATACTCCTCTTCCTCATCTTCCTCATCCTTAGTAACCTGGCTACCCTGGTAATTTTCGCTGTTAGTAAAAATCAGTTCAAAATCCAAGGCTTTTTTATACTCTTTTTCTGTAAGGCTACCTTCATTATACATACACTGGAGACAGTATCTCTGTCTACCCATATTGCCATATTCATCTTTGTCAATAAGGGCAGAAAGTCCATCCTCAGTTAATGGGTCAAAGGTCGCAGGAGCTTTTGTAATAGCAGCAATAGTTGCACATTCTGCTGCATTTAAATCTTCAACATTTTTACCAAAATACTTTTCTGCAGCAGTTCTTATTCCATAACAACCATTACCAAGATAAACTGTATTAAGATAGAACTCCATTATGGTTTTTTTGGAATAATGACGTTCAACATTCAAAGCATTAAGAATTTCGTAGAATTTACGGGAAACTGTTCTTCCGTCTTCTTTTGTCAAGTTTTTAATTAACTGTTGCGTGATAGTTGACGCACCACGTTCAAACCCGGATGAAACAACACCAAAAACTGTTCCGTACCAGTCAACGCCCTTATGTTCGTTAAATCGTTTGTCCTCAAGGTCGCGGAAAGCATCAACCATATGAACCGGAATCTCATCGTAGTCGATCCAAACTCGATTCTGTGCTCCATGAAGACGCAAAAGCTCAACAAGTTGCTTATTGGAGTCGTAACCATAAATAATACTGGTCTGCTCTTGATTAGCCTTGTACTCCTCAAGGTCAATTTTCTTTTCAGCTGTTACATACTCTTCAGCAAACTTGTAAATATAGGTACAAGCAACCGTAGCACAAACAAGGCAAATTGCGATAAGAACAGTAACAACAGAGAAAAAGCGTTTTAGCTTCTTATGTTCTTTTTTCGCCTTCTTTGGTTTGGTTGGGCGCTGATTTTGTTTTGAAGCCATAAAGGAATCCTCCTTAGAATAAACAAATATATACTTTAATTATTATTTCGCATTACGAAACAAGAATTATAAAAATCTGATTAAGGTAAATTAGAAATGATAGTTTCTGCAACCGCCATATCAAAGGGCGTTGTAATTTTAATATTATTATCAAGACCTTCAACAAGTCTTACACGGAAACCTCTGTCTGCAAAAATAGAAGCAACATCGGTATATTCTTCCAATTCTTCTTCTGAAAGAGAATTTATAACATTTTCCAATTCTTTTAGTTTAAAGCTCTGCGGAGTCTGCACTCTATATAATTCTTTTCTGGGAAGGTGCTCTGAAAAGAACTCACCTGTTGTTGTTCTGATAATAGAATCAAACACAGGCATAACCGTATTTGCTGCACCAAATTCTTTTGTAGCGTTAATATTATCCTTTATAACACGCGAATCAATAAAAGGTCTTACAGCATCATGGGTAAGTACAATATCATCTTCTGCAATTGAGTAGCTTTCCATTAAAAATCTACAACCATTCTGTACAGAAGAATTTCTGTTCTTTCCACCGGGTACAACAAAAACTGTATCTGATGGAATTCCATACTCCAGCAAAAGTGCCTTCGTATACTCAATCCAATCAACAGGACAGCAAATGACACCGGCTCTAAATGAACCAAAATCAATAAAATTACGTACTGTCTTTATAATAATCGGTTCGTTATCAATTTTTAGATATTGTTTAGGCAACTCAGGTGAATGCATACGAGAACCGATGCCACCGGCAAGAATCATAAAATACAGATTCACTTATTTATTACTCCCTTTTTTATCAAATCCTTCTGTACTTTCCTTTTTAAAGAGAATACGGATGGTCATTAATATCAATTTAAAATCCATAGCAAGCGAATAGTTTTGAATGTATATTAAATCCATCTTCAGCTTATTATAAGCAGAGGTGTTATATTTGCCATAAACCTGAGCATAACCAGTTAGGCCGCCTTTTACTTTATATCTGCAAACAAATTCAGGAATTTGTTCCGAATACTTTTCAACGTGCTCAATTCTCTCAGGACGAGGTCCGACAATAGACATATCCCCTTTGAGAATATTAATAATCTGTGGCAACTCATCAATTCGTAAGGCTCTTATAACTTTACCAACAGGAGTAATTCTGGAATCATTGTCAACTGCCGGCTGAGGACCATCTCTTTCAGCATCAACAATCATACTACGGAACTTCAAAATATCAAAAGGTTTCAAATCTCTTGTACAACGTTTTTGTTTATAGAAAACAGGACCTTTATCATAAAGTTTAATCGCAAGAGAAATAACCAAAAATAACGGTGAAAGAACAATCAAAGCCAAAAGTGAGCAAACAACATCAATTATTCGCTTAATTGCCCGCTGCTCAACTGTCAGTCCAACAGATCCACACTTAATAATAGGAGAATCAAAGTAAGTAATATCAGATGCACTTCTGATTACTATATCCGAAATTTTAGGAATTACATAAATGCTTTTATTCTGCTGATAACAATATTTCAGAAGGTCGTTTCTCATGCGAGCAGGAACATCACAGATGATAATGCTTTCAAATCTGTCAATTTTCTGCATGAGGGCATCCTCACCCTCATCAACATTTGCAGATTCTGTAATAACATACCTTTCTTCAATTTTACTCATTTTATAAACAATTTCAGTAGCAAGGTGGCTACCGTAAATTATCAGCATTTTTTCAGGGGGATTAAGTCTGTGTACAATACTGAACGATAAATTGCTCCATAAAATTAAAACTAGGAACTGAATGACCATCAAGAATATCAGCGGAATAACATTGGCCAGCGTTGCTGTAATAAGACAAATCTGTGTGTAGGCAATTGCATTTGTAAAAAGAATAGCGATAATCTCATAAAACAATATTTCACTTTTTCTAAGTTCATCTATTCTAAAAGCACCAAGTATTAAACTTGTTACCAATAGAATAGCAAAATAAACTACTGCAATAAACAGTCTACCCTTTCCGATATACGGATGTTCAAAATCGGGATTATAAGCGTTAATCCATACCCAAAAGTATACAGCAGTCAAAAATAAATCTAAAAGAGTTATTGCGCTAATACGTATGGTTGTTCGATATTGTTCAATCTTTTTCATAAAACCTCTTCTTTATCCCTGGAACTAAGAATATAGTTTAACGGGGTGATTCAATGAATTTTTTATACTTAGTCAGTAATATGTTATGTTTAATTTTACACGTAACAGACACTGATGCATTTCCAAAACCGCTTCCCAAAAAAGAGGAAAACGAACTTTTGGAAAGACTTTCACAAAATGACGAAAACGCAAGGAAAAAGTTAATTGAGCATAATTTACGTCTGGTAGCACACATTGTAAAAAAATATTATGCCAATTACAGTGAACAGGATGACCTGATATCAATAGGTACAATAGGACTCATAAAAGGAATAAATAGTTTCAATTTAAACAAAGGCACAAAACTTGCAACTTATTGTGCACGATGTATAGAAAATGAAATCCTTATGTACTTCAGAAATAATAAGAAGACATCACAGGAAATATCATTTAGTGAACCAATTGATACCGATAGTGAAGGAAACCCTTTAACGTTAATGGATATAATTGCTGTTGATGACACAATTATTGATGACATTGATACCAAAAATAAATTAATAAAACTTGCTAAAATAATCAATAAAATCGACGATGAGAGAGATAAAACCATCATTATAAAAAGATATGGATTAGATGGTGAAACTCCATTAACACAAAAGGAAATTGCAAAAGAACTTAAAATATCACGTTCTTATGTGTCCCGGATTGAAAAAAGAATTTTACAAGAAATACGAGAATTACTATGAAATTCTATGAATGAAACACTGGTATCTGATTGGAGTACCACCTTCATCAATAACACAAAGGAAATTGGCACTGTATTTATTGTAATTTTTTCTATCCGTCAGCGTACAAAGACGTACAGTAGTATTAGTAAGAGATAAATTTATACGAGAATTTACTAAAGCATTAAATACAACCTTTGCATCGTCAGGATGAACGAAAGATAATATTTCTACCTTTTCTTGCTTATTAAAATAATCCAGAATATCAAAACCAAAAACATCATTAGCATTAGGCGACATATAAATTATATCATTTTTGATATCTGCAGTTAAAATAGCACAAGGGCTCTTTATCAGATCAAAATAAAGCATATCCTTATCAACTTCGGCTATTTTAGCTTTACCTTTCGTTATACCTTTCCTATATCTTTTGTTTCTGGTTGCAAAATCATCCAATACTGCTTTTGTACCAAACACAGCGTTACCTGCACATGAGAACTCCTGGGAACCTGCATTCATAAGCATATCAATTTCAAAATCGCCTAGCTTGGTAGGAATAGTGATATCTTTTACAAAGGTCTTTAAGTTATTAAGCGTCGCTGCCGCATAAGAGATATTCTTTTCTGTTGCACCGGTAGCTAATGTTTTCTCGATAAATTCTGATGTAAGAATATATCTGTCAAAGACACCAGATATATAACAATTGTTATGTATATACCTAGTACCAATAAGATACAGACCTAAGGAGAATCCCATATCCTTAATAAACTCAGCAAATGTTTTTAATTTCCTTAAAGTAACATTTTCAAGAAAATCCTGTGGCAAGATAATACAAACATCAAGACCGGAGCAATCATTCTCTTTTACAAAGTTCGAAAGCTCTTGAATTACACCGGGCATATCATCCGGAAGAATCATTGTATAAACTGAAAGTGGCGGTACATCCTGACCGCTTTTTTTCATACTAATTGCGGTGAGAAGCAAGGATTTAATTGAAATCATGCTCAAATTTTTACGAGTTGAAGCATTTTTGTTTAACTCATAATAAACCTCTGATGTAACAGAAATCGAATCCTTAAACATTGCAAAAGGAATATAGTCGTAACAAACTAATTCACCTGTAACAGCATTAACGATAGGTGCAAATTTAGGTTCATATTCCGTTTTAGATTCAAATCTATTTGAATCATCATAATTAACAGAATATGTAGCCAAAAACTTCATTCCATTGTTGTAAAAAGCATAAGCGTTTTTGCCGGTTGTTTTAGCTGATTTTGAGGCATATTCAGCCGCAAACACCAAATCCTTATATGTAGTGCCGTCATTAGGATAGCGGGAAATACCCATGGTAGCGGTAAAAAATCCATTCTCTGTTGCTGTATGGTAGGGTTTTCTTAAAAGCGTATGTAATTTTTCAATGAACACAACCATGTCTGATTGGCTTGTAATATTTTTTACAAATAAGCAGAATTTATCGGACGCAGCTTTACATATAAGCTTATCTTTGGATTTAAGTCCCCTAAGTTTACCCGCAAATTCTTTAATAAGAGCATTACCATACTCATATCCAAATATGTTGTTACACATACTCATATCGTCAATATCGATATATATCATAAGATTTTTCGAGTTAGGGGTATTTTTCAGATAAGAATCAACATCATGCTCAAACTGTTTTGGAAGAGAAAGACCGGTCAGGCCATCTGTAACACCAAAACCACGTTTGATATCAGTGAGAATTTCATCATCATTGTATATACTGAATGCACCATTCAAACCGTAAAGTTTGTTATCTTCATCAACTTTAAAAACAACAAATCCCACAGTAAGATATTCAATGCCATTCTTAATTGCACGAAATTCAATTCTGGTTCTTGTTCTGCCTAAATTTACAAGTTCCTGAAACGCTTCCACATTAACTTTGGAATTAAAACGTATCGCATCTGCAGGATGGCATATTTTGTTACATTGGTTAATAAATTCCAAAAAATTTTTCGGAACATATGGAAAATAATTTAACCAGTTTCCCCTAACAACAGAAAACAAATCTTTCTTTAAGTTTGCTTCAAAAATAATATCATAGGAATCCAGAACATCATTCTCACAACTGTTAATTTTTTGTTCTTCATTTATTATTTTATTTTCAGTTTCAGTTTTTACAGGAACAGAAGAACTTGTATTTTCAACAGTAGCCTCACTCTTAAATTCACTTTCTATTCTGGCAAACTCTGACAAAACGCTTTCAAAACATTTCAATAAAACCGGTGAGAAAGCACCACAAGCCCCGGTCAATATCAAATCAACTGCATCTTCATGCGATAAAGCAGCCTTATAAGTACGGTGACTGGTTAAAGCATCATAACAGTCAGCAATAGAAACGATCTGTGCTGAAATCGGAATTTCATCACCTTTTAAACCACGTGGATATCCGTTACCATCCCATCTTTCATGGTGACTGTAACAAATATCCTGACAATATTTAAAATAAAGGTTGTTATCGCTGATATCATCCAACATACCCAAAAGCTCTGCACCGCGGGTTGTGTGAGTTTTCATTATTTCAAACTCATCCTCAGTAAGTCGACCGGGCTTAAGCATAATAGCATCAGGAATTGCAATTTTTCCTATATCATGAACAGAAGATGCATAATAGATATGGTCAGCCTGCTCACGTGTAATACCATACTCCGGGCACAAATCCATAACAGCATCTGTTAAAGACTTTGTGAAAAGACGTATTCTTTTAATATGTTGTCCTGATTCAAGGTCACGGCTTTCAATAGCAGCAACAAGTAATTCAACAAGGTCAAAGTTCATAGTCTGCATTTTTACATTCTGTTCTTTGAGTTTGTTGGCTTGGTTTAGAATTCTCTTGGTATGAATTTGTGTAAGGTTAGTAATCTGAGTTTTCAACTGACGAATTTCTGCTATATTCTCAAGTCTTCTTACAGCAATATCATAATCAAAAGGATAAGGTAAAACATCATACGCAAAGGCGGAATAACCCCATTTTTCAAAGTCGTACATTGCATCAAAGCAAGTAAAAAGCACCGGAACATTTGAGAAAACACCATCTTCTACAAGCTTAGATACAATCCAAACAACCTCTTTATCTTCCGGAAACTTGTCTAAAACAAAAAGAATATTGTTTTTAGAATAAAAATCAACATCAGCCCACGAATCAGCAGATTCATAGGAACAAATTGCAAGATCAAAATTGATTTTCAACAGATTGATCAAAGGAAGCAATTCATCTTTATTATCGGTAAAAAGCACTGCGGAGTTGTTTTTCAAAAAAACCACCTCATATAAGCGTAATTAAACATAGTAATTTTACCATTAAATAGTATAAAAGTCAACAAAACAAAAACTCTGTAATCATATTGTAATTAATTCATAATAATAAGTTAATACAAGCTTAATAAAATCTTGACACAAATGTTAATGTTTGATAAAATACACAGGTTAAAAGATATGCAGACGTATCGAAGTGGTCATAACGGGGCGCACTCGAAATGCGTTAGCCTTAACCGGCTCGTGGGTTCGAATCCCACCGTCTGCGCCAAAGAATAGCCGTCATTCTGATACAACGGAATGACGGTTATTTTATGTTAAAAATCGGAGTTTTACCAACTTTTGACCGAAGAATTCACTGAAAAGCTTGTTTATATCTGTTTCAAATCGTTGAAAGATTGGTAAACGTTAATTTGTGGACACAATCGTTGATTTATTGGTGTAATCGTTGAAATATAGCCATTAACCGTTAAAACATTGAAAATCAAACTTATTTATGATATACTATAAAAAATGATAGGAGGTAAGAATATGAAAAAGCTTGGATTGCTTCTATTGACACTAACTCTGCTTCTTAGTTTATGTGGATGCTCTTATCAAGACCCGGTACTTGCCTCGTTGCCTGATTGTAAATCCAAGGTATTTTACACGTCTGGCGGTTTTCAGGATTTTACCGATTATGCAAAGTATACTTATGAATCTGTTACGGCTCAAGATCTAAAGAAGTCAAAATTCTTTTCGGAAACGACTACTGATGATGTAGCGGAAATACTACTACATATCGATAACTTTGAAGATTGGGTTGTAACGAACGGCGAAGAACTAAAAGATAATTACGACTTTGATAAAAACATTGTGTCCGAGGGAGATTTCTTCTACATCGAAACAAAAGATGGGGAACCGATTGGACAAGAAACATACGGTAAGTTTGATAATTATTCTGTTTACTATTTTGATATTGATACACAGACTTTATACTATTTCCATAATAACATTTAACATGCACCCCCTAAAATGACGTTGCACCCCCTAACCTAAAAGGGGGTGCATTTGTATTAAAATTAGGGACGATCTTCAGAATAAAGCCGCTTGATTGAGCTGTCGTCGGCCCGATGGGGCGGTTTTTGTTTGTCCCCCAAATCTCTGTTTTACACGCCAAAAGGGTTGTGCTATAATAGTGCCACCCTTAGAAAAC
>JAZSBI010000048.1:0-5487 GCA_045602345.1 Acutalibacteraceae bacterium
AGATGTGGACTTCCTTATTTCTGCAGTAAAAGAAGCTGAGGCTTGTGGTGCAACACTTGTTACAATCTGCGATGATGCAGGTGCTTCAACTCCCGATAATATTGCAGAATTGGTTGCAAAGGTAAAAGATGCGGTAAGCATTCCTGTTTTTGTTCAGGTATCTGATAAAATAAATATGGCAGTTGCATCTGCTTTTTCTGCTATTAAATGCGGTGCAGATGGTCTTAAATGCGCAATGGCAGGTAACAATGCACTTCTTACAGGTGAAATTTCCGATGCAATAAATGCTTGTGGCGCGCAGATTGATGCTGAAATCAAGCTCAACAACACAAAAATCCATACCAGCATTGACGATATGTTGTCAAGCATTAAGCATGATGAATATGAAAACAATAAATCAATAAGCGAAGGAAAAAAGATTCTTATTGACTCTGATTCCACAGTTGTTCAGGTTGCTCAGGCAGCTTCTGTATTGGGCTACGAGCTTTCAGATTCCGATATTGGCAACGTATATAAGGTTCTTAAACAGGTGTGCGAAAAGAAGGGTGCTGTTGGCTATAAAGAATTCGAAGCAATTATTGCAAGCTCAGCTATGCAGGCGCCCTCTACCTACCACTTTGAAACATATACAACCACCAGCAGTAATATGTCAACATCCATGTCGCAGATTACTTTGAAATGCAATGACGAAATTATTTGCGGTGTAAGTAATGGTGATGGACCTATTGACTCCGTTTTCCGTGCTATTGAACAGTGCATAGGTCACCATTACGAGCTTGATGATTTCCAGGTGCAATCTGTAACAGAGGGTAAAGAAGCTCTCGGCTCTGCACTTGTAAGACTTCGTAACAACGGAAAGCTTTATTCAGGTAACGGCACATCTACTGACATTGTTGCTGCAAGTATCAGAGCATACATCAATGCATTAAACAAAATCGTATTCGAGGAGGCATAATATGAAAATTGTATTTTCGACAAAAAATGTCAGTCGTGCCTCTTTCCTTGACACCTGCCGTTATGCCTTTGACTATGGTTTTGAAGGCTTCGAAATTTATGATGCCATAAAGGAACGTAGTGCACACCACGACAGTATATTAAGACGTGAACGTATTGCCGATGCAAAAAGAAAGCTCGTCAACAGAAACCTTTCTGTTTCAGCACTCCGTATGCCTGACCCTATTGAAAGTGAAAACACCACTGCTGAGCTTGTAGAAAAATATGTAAGCATGGCAGCTGCATCCGGCATTGAAAATGTTATTGTCCGTACAGAAACAAAAACAGACTTTGAAATTCTTGACAAAAAAATGTCCGCGGCAATTAAGCGTGCAGAGAAATCCGATGTTAATATTTTATTTGAAACCATTGGTTACCTTGCAAGAACCGAAAATGTAATTGGTATCATCAACCACTTTGCATCTGCTGCTATCGGTGCCTCTTGGAATGTTAGAGGAACATATTTTGATGCAGGTGAAACAGCTGAAACTACCATTAAAAATCTTGGTGCATACATTAAATATGTTCGCCTTGGAGATATGAAGGACGGAAAGACTGTATTAATCGGCGAAGGCGATTTAGACGTTGAAAAGTTAATAAACTCCCTTTCTTCACTTAACTATGAGGGCTTTATCTGTGCTGCTTGGAACGAAGAAATCAGTGATGCTGATATTGTTCTCACTCACTTTACAAACTACATTTCCTCTTTAGGTCGTGAAAAGAAAGTTTATGACCGTGCATATTACAACCGTGATAAAACAGGCACTTTCGTATGGAAAAAATACGACCTTATAGACTCAACATTTGCTGACGTTCTTGACACTATGGCGGAAAAATATCCTGACCAGTATGCATTCAAATACCCTACCCTTGACTACACAAGAACGTATGAGCAATTCCGTCGTGATGTTGACGAATGTGCCGCAGCTTTGATTTCACTTGGCGTAAAAGCGGGTGACCATGTTGCAATATGGGCAACCAATGTTCCCCAATGGTTCCTTACCTTCTGGGCAACAACCAAAATTGGTGCAGTTCTTGTTACTGTTAACACAGACTATAAAATTCACGAAATAGAATATTTGCTCAAACAGTCCGACACTCATACTCTTGTTATGATTGAATATTGTAAGGACATCAACTACAAAGCGATTATTGAGGAGCTTTGTCCCGAGCTTAAAAACCTTGAGCCCGGCTCACCTTTATATTCCAAAAATCTCCCCTTCCTTCGTAATATTGTAACTGTCGGATTTGATATGGATGGCTGTCTTACCTGGGAGCAGATGCTGTCACGCTCTTCACTTATTCCAAGGGAAGAGGTTCGCAGACGCGCTTCCCTTGTAAAACCTGATGATGTTTGTAATATGCAGTACACTTCAGGTACAACAGGCTTTCCCAAGGGAGTTATGCTTACACACCGCAACATTGTAAACAATGGTAAAACAATCGGTGATAGAATGGATTTGTCAACCGCTGACCGTATGATGATTCAGGTACCTATGTTCCATTGCTTCGGAATGGTTCTCTCTATGACATCTATGATGACTCACGGCGGAACACTTTGTCCTATCCCCTATTTCTCACCCAAATCATCGCTTGCTTGTGTTAACGATGAGCACATTACCTGTTTTAATGGTGTTCCCACAATGTTTATTGCAATGTTCAGCCATCCTGATTTTGCAAAAACAGACTTCTCATATATGCGAACAGGTATTATGGCTGGTGCTAACTGTCCTGCAGACCTTATGCGCCGTGCTTCTGTAGAAATGAATATGAGAGAAATTATTTCAGTTTATGGACAGACAGAAGCTTCCCCCGGTTGTACTATGGGTGAAGTTAATGAGGACCTTGACCACCGTGTTGAAACTGTAGGTAGTGCATTCCCGGGTGTTGAATGTAAAATTATCGACCCCGAAACAGGTTGTGAGCTTCCTGATGGGCAAAGTGGTGAATTTGTTGCCCGTGGCTTTAACATTATGAAAGGCTATTATAAAATGCCCGAAGCAACAGCTCAGGCAATAGATAGTGAAGGTTGGCTCCATTCCGGCGATATTTGTATGAGATCTCCTGACGGCTATTACAAGGTTACCGGAAGACTTAAAGATATGATTATTCGTGGCGGTGAAAACCTCTACCCAAGAGAAATCGAAGAGTTCTATCTTACCAACCCCAAGGTCCGTGATGTTCAGGTTGTTGGTGTTCCCGATGAACAGTATGGTGAAGAATGCTGTGCTTGGATTATTCTTCACAAGGGCGAAACGGCCGATGAAAAAGAAATGAAGGAATACGGATTTGCATCTATTGCAAGACACAAAGTTCCTAAGTATTTCTTATTTGTAAATGAATTCCCCATGAATGCTGCAGGTAAAATCCTCAAATACAAAATGCGTGAGGAATCCATTGAAAAATTTAATCTAAAGAAAAACTAATAACAATGAAACAGCTTTATTAAGCTGTTAATTTGACAAAAAAAGAGGTCGGACTATACACAGCAACTGTGTCTGTCCGACTTTTTAAGTTAGGAATGAGAGTGTTGCAATACTTTTTATACCGTTATATTTTATAATTGCTGACCGCAGGTCCCTACACTCCTAACTCCTCACTATAAGAAGGTATTCATATGTATAACAAATTTAAGATTATTGACTCCCACTGTCACATTTTCCCCGATAAAATTGCTCAGAAAGCAACAGATAGTATTGATATTTTTTATCAAATAAGCGAATCGGGCGTTATTAACGGCTGTGGTTTTGTAGGCACTGCAAAAACACTTATAAATCAATGTGATGCTGTAGGTGTTGAAAAATGCCTTGTAACATCAGTTGCCACAACCCCACACCACGCCCAAAGCATTAACACATTTATTGCAAGTGAGGTTGAGCTTTACCCTGATAGATTTATAGGATTTGGCTCACTTCATCCTGATAGTGAAACCTTGGAAGAGGACGCTGAACATCTTATTGAGCTTGGTTTAAAGGGCGTTAAGCTTCATCCCGATATACAAAATTTTAAAGTTGACGACCCGAAAGTAATCAAGATTTTTGAAATCTGCAACAAAAAGAAATTACCTGTACTTTTACATACAGGCGACTCAAGATATGATAATTCAAACCCTGACAGAGTTGAAAAAATACTGAAAATGTTCCCTGATTTAACAATTATCGGAGCTCATTTCGGCGGTTGGTCTATATGGGACACAGCACCCGAAATTTTGTGTAAATATCAAAACTTTTACGTTGATACTTGTTCCAGCTTCTACGCCCTTTCAAGGGAAAGAGCAAAGCAAATCATAGACCTTTACGGTGCTGACAAGGTAATATTCGGAACAGATTTCCCAATGTGGAAGCAAGCGGAGGAATTAAATTTTTTATTCAGCTTAGGTTTATCCGAAGAAGAGTTGGAAAAGATTTTGTTCAACAACTTAGCGAAAATTCTTGAAATATAAATGATTATATGTTAAACTTTGTAACTGTGTGTTTTTCAATTACATATTATGTTAGTATATTAATATTTTGAGGTGCAATTGATGATTTGCAACAATATTTTAGAAGCAATGGGTAACACCCCTGTTATTCGTCTTAATAAAATTGTTGACGAAAACAGTGCAGAAATCCTTGTTAAATTTGAAGGTCTTAATGTTGGCGGTTCAATCAAAACAAGAACTGCTTACAATATGATTTTAAAAGCAGAGGAGCAAGGAAAAATCAATAAAGATACAATAATTGTTGAGCCTACAAGCGGTAATCAGGGTATTGGTCTTGCTCTTGTCGGTGCGGTTAAAGGCTATAAAACAATAATTATTATGCCCGACTCTGTCAGTGAGGAAAGAAGAAAGCTTGTTAAGCACTACGGTGCTGAGGTTATTCTTGTTCACGATGCAGGTAACATTGGTAAATGTATTGATGAATGCCTTGTATTAGCACTTAAAATGCAAAGGGAAGATGAAAACGTTTTTGTTCCCCAACAATTTGAAAACCCTGCAAACCCTGAAATACAGCGTCAGAAAACTGCCAAAGAAATTCTCGAGCAAGTTGGTAAGCCAATTGATGGTTTTTGTGCAGGTATCGGCACCGGTGGTACTTTAACAGGTATTGGTGAGGTTCTTAAAGAAGCTAACCCTGATATAGAAATATGGGCTGTTGAACCCGAGGATGCAGCTATTCTTTCAGGTGGTCTTATTGGTACACATATTCAGATGGGTATTGGTGATGGTCTTATCCCCCCTATCCTAAACACAGAAATTTACAACGATATTTGTATTGTTACAGATGATGAAGCTCTTAACACAGCAAAAGAGCTTGCATCAAAGGAAGGTATTCTTTGCGGTATTTCAAGCGGCACAAATGTTGCGGCAGCAAAGAAGCTTGCAAAAAAATTAGGTAAAGGCAAAACTGTTATAGCAGTTCTTCCCGATACTGCAGAAAGATATTTCTCAACTCCCCTTTTCGAGGAATAAATTTTGATAAATAAAAAAATTCCACCGACTCAACAAAGAGT
>JAZSBI010000049.1:0-9681 GCA_045602345.1 Acutalibacteraceae bacterium
ATATCAAAGCCCTTGGGTGAAATGAACTCGGAGGCTGTTGATAACTATATTAAAATACTTCTCCAGCTGCAGGACAAGCACGTGGAACTCAGCCCCCAATTTATTGATGAACAGGTCAGAAAAATCTTCCATCCGGAAGAAAATGCCGCCCCCGAAGCGGCAAAAACAACCAAAAAACAATACAAGAAAAATAAAATATGGCTTGTTGCTGCTTGTGTTGCAGTTCTTGTTGCATTATTCAGCATTCTTTCATTCAGTTCTGAAAAACGCGTTGCAGATATACTTGAAGATTTCTTTGGCACATATCTTTCTATTCCCTTTGGGAAAGAAATCGAATTGGGAAATGAAACCTATGGAAAAGGAAGCGATGCCACAACATATAAATCAATTCAAGAATTGGTAGAAAACGAAAAAATTGATTTATTGTACCCTACAAATATTCAAGAAACAATAAATATCATTTCAGTAGGTAAAACTAGCGAAAAAGAAGAAACAATTGACATTTCTTATAATAATACCAATTTATTCATAGTCATCACGATCAATTCAAAAATACCTACAGAAACAATGGCTGTTTGCAATGAAACGATTACTTCTAACGGAATTGAATATTACATTTGCACAATGGAAGGCACCAACCAGGTACAAGCCTATTTTGTGTATAGCAACAATTTCTACATTATTGCACACTCAAATAAAGAAGCACTTATGGAAATATTAAATAATATGGAGGAAATAAAGTATGAAGACTAAAAAAATATTATCACTTATACTAGCAATTGTAATGTTAGCTTGTGTGTTTATTATGCCTGCAAATGCCGCTGAAACAGAAACTGACGAAAATACTGAAATTATTATTGTAAACCAGAATATTTCAGAAGAAAGTAAAGAAAAAATCATTGCTTTTTATACTAATGGTAATGAAGAGCAGGAAGGTATTACCACCTACGGACTTACCTGCACACTTTTAGGTCATAAAATCGAATCATCCAAAGTTTACAAAATCACTCATGAAGTAAGAGCGACTTCACCCAGATGTTTAAAGAAAACATACAATCACGATGTTTGCACCCGTTGTGACTATAGTAAATCAACTTTGGCTTCTAGTATATACATCGTTTGCTGCTAAAAACTCACGCCTGACAGAATCTCCCTTCCTGTCAGGCGTTTTCTTTTTTATTCACTTAATAAATATCCGAATGCACTTTCAACCTTGCCGTTTTTCATATAAACCCTTGTAACACGGCTGTTGATATTGCAGATTATTTCATAGTTTATTGTGTTGGCTTTTTTGGCAATTTCGTCAACGGAAATTGTTTCATTTCCATCTGTACCAAAAATGGTTGCTGTGTCCCCTGCCTCAACCTGAGGTATATGAGTTACATCAACCATAAACTGGTCCATACATACTCTGCCAATAATTTTTGCCCGTTTGCCTTTTATAAGCACCTCGCCGTTATTGGAAAGCACCCTTGTAACACCATCTGCATAACCTGCACAAAGGGTAGCAACCCTTGTTTCCTTTTGGGTTGTATAGGTACAGCCATAACTGATGCTTTCACCTGCCGGTAATGTTTTAACCTGAACCACACGGGTTTTCATAGACATTACGGGTTTTGGAGCAATTATATTTTTAAACTCAACCTCGTCCGAAGGTCTGAGTCCGTAAAGTATAATTCCCTGGCGTACCATATCATATCTCTTTTCCAGGTCTGCAATAGCAGCAGAATTATAAAGATGCTTTATGGGAGCATTTATACCCTCTTTTTCTAATTTACAAACGAAGCTGTCAAACTTTTCTGCCTGCATTTTTGTATATGCTTTATCAAGCATATCCGCTGCTGCCAGGTGACTGAAAACACCTTCCACCTTTATATTGGGGAGTTGGTTTATTTTTTTGATTACTTCAACAGATTTATCATCACAAGCAAAACCGATTCGATTCATACCTGTATCAACAGCAATATGCAACGGAGCTGTTGCATCCGCTTTTTTTGCAGCATTTGAAAGAAGCTCTGCTTCATATAAATCTGAAATTGTGGGTGTGATTTTATATTTTACAATATTATCATAATCCCCATAGGGTATATGACCTAAAATCAGAATGGGACAATTTACTCCGTTTTTACGAAGCTCTAACGCTTCATCCGTTGCAGCAACTGCAAGGTAATCCGCCTTATTCTCAAGGAATTTTGCAATACCAATTGCACCGTGGCCATAAGCATTCGCCTTAACCACAGCTAAAATTTTAATATTTTCAGGGAGCATTCCCCTGACAGAATCGAAATTGTACCCGAGTGCATCAAGATCTATCTCCACCCAGGTACGCAAGGATTTAAAAATTTCGTTCATTAAAAATTATTTTCCTAAAAGTGTATTCATAAGTGCTGAATCATCTGTAATAAGACCATCAACGCCATATTTTATAAGTTTTTTTGCAACACTTTCTTTGTTTACTGTCCAGGGATTAACCTGTAAACCAGCTCTGTGAGCTCTTTCAACATAAAGACGTGTTACAAGCATATAGTAGGGATGCAAAGCATCCGCACCAATTTCCTTTGCAAAAGCAACCGGTCTGGGTGCTATTTTCATACCAATTAATTTATCAGGTGCATACAGGATACCAGTTTTGCAATTTTTATCAATTTTCTTGCAAACAACAAGTATTGCAGGATCAAAGCTTGATATAAGAAGCTTATCAAAAAGTCCGTGATTTTTAACTGCATCAATTGTCTTTTCTGCAAGCTCTGTTCCTGCTTCCCCGAAATGCTCACTTTTAAGCTCAATATCAAGGAACTTCATTTTGTCCCCCATAGATTTGCTTAATTCCAAAAACTCGTCTAATGTAGGGATTTTAACACCTTCAAATTCAGGTCCTTTGTATTTACCAAAATCAAACTGACGCAATTCCTCTAATGTCATATCTTTAATAGCGCCAACACCATTTGAAGTTTCATCAATTGTGAAATTATGGCAGATAACGGGAACTCCATCCTTTGTTAAATGGATATCTGTTTCGAAACCATCGCAACCAATTTCTTTAGACATCTTAAAGGCTTCAATTGTATTCTGAGGAGCAACGATATTAGCGCCTCTATGAGCAATAACATTACACTCAGCCATTGTAACACCCCACTTTTTGTTTCTTCCAATAATTATACATTAACTTCATGTTTCATGTCAACTTATACCAATTACTTTAACGCTTTTATAATTCCTGCCGTTACAGCACCTAAACCAACAACGCCACCTGCAATAAGGGCAACCTTTTGTTTAAGAAATCCATCTGCATCCCAGATAAAAGCGAGTTCATCTATAATGCCGTTACCCATAAGCTCTTTATATGTATAGAACTTAGTTTCGTAATTGCCTGTGTTTTCATCAATATCAAAAATTCTTACACCGCGGTCTCTTGTACCATAGCAACGGAAAGATGCACAAGATGTCTGAACAAAATTGATACCATCCACAACACCCTCAAAGCAATTGCAATGGTCGTGACCAAATACAACAGCTTTAACATCTCCGCATTCCTTCATTGCTTCAAACTGACCGGTTTTTTCGTCAACGGTACAAAGGTATTCACCCATAACACCCTTGCAGGAATCCTTCAATTTAATATATTTTCCATCAGGTGTTTTTATTGCACCTTTACATTCCTTTGAACACTCCTCTGTAAGTTCAAAGGTTTCAATCATAGGAATGTGCTGGAACATTAAAGATGGAACCGGTACACCACCATTTGCTTCTTTTAATTCAGCACTTTTCTTTTTATACCACTCAACCGCTTCAGGTTTAACAAGTGAAAAGCATTTGTCAAGCTCTTTGTCCTTCCATGCGGAATCAAGCAGCCAAAGGTTAAATTTAATTTTTTCCCCATCCTCAGAATAAATAGGCAAATTATATGTTGCAACATCGGGTGAGGTTTCATCATCCATACCTAAACAACAGCTGTATTTTCTATACATATCTGCCTGTTCTTCTTTGGTAAGGCGGTTCATATCATCATGGTTACCGTAAATCATAGCAAAAGGAATTTTTCTTTCCTCAATGGGTGCCACAAGCTTATCAATAGCAATTTCCATTGCCTTGGCTTCGCCCTCTTTATCTTTAATAACCAATCTTGAACCAATTCTTGCATCGCAAAGATGGTTACCGAGAATATTATCACCGGTAAGAACAATAAGGTCGGGCTTTAATGTGTCGTAAGCCTTGTTAAGCATACGAATCATAGTAGGTCTTACAAACTGTAAATCCTGAGGGTCGCTGACCTGCATTATTCTTATTTTGGAGTTTTTGAATTTGATTTTCATAATAACCTCGTAAAATTTTATTTACATTAACTCGGGTAAAACAGCTTTTGCTATTCCGAAATATACAATAAGTGAAACACCGTCTACAACGGTTGTAATAAACGGACTCGCCATAACCGCAGGGTCAAGCTTCATTTTTTTTGCAATAATTGGCAAAACACAACCAATAAACTTTGCACAAATAACTGTAAGGCACAATGTAAGTGCTACCACAAGAGCAACATTGTTGTTAACACCGGGAGTTTTAAGAAGGAGTCCGTCAATTAAAATAATTTTCACAAAGCAGGCAATTGCAAGGGAAATACCGCAGAGAATTGAAACACGAAATTCCTTCCACATTACCTTGAAAATGTCCTTTACATCAACCTCACCTAAGGAAAGACCACGAATTATTGTAACGGATGCCTGGCTACCGGAGTTACCGCCCGTACCCATAAGCATAGGAATAAAGGCTGTAAGCACCACTAATTTGGAAAGGGCATCCTCAAAAGCAGAAATTATCATTCCTGTAAAGGTTGCCGACAACATCAACAAAAGAAGCCAGGGAATTCTACCCTTCCAAAGCTCCCAAGTGGAAATTTTAAGGTAGGGTGTGTCTGTGTTAGGTGCAATAGCCGCCATTTTCTGGAAGTCTTCTTCAGCCTCTTCCTGAATAACGTCAATAGCATCGTCGAAGGTTACAATACCCACCATACAATTTTCTTTATCAAGAACAGGGATTGAAACCATATCATATTTATTAAACATCTGAGCAACTTCTTCTTTATCGCTCAAGGTTTTTACTGTTATGGGGTTTTCCTCCATAACATCTGTAAGAATTTCGTCATCGTCACAGGTTAAAAGGTCCATTGCAGTTATTGTACCTAAAAGCTTATGCTTTTCAATAACATAACATACGTTAACTGTTTCGGAATATTCGCCTCGTGATTTAATTTTCTTGAGAGCGTCACCAATTGTCATGGTGGGATGTAAGCTGATATACTCTAAGGTCATAATGCTACCTGCACTGTCCTCAGGGTAATTAAGAATGGTATTAATAGCCGTTCTCTTATCTCCCGCCATACGCAACATTCTTTCAACCACGTTTGCAGGCATTTCCTCAATAACGTCAACTGTATCATCTATGAACATATCGTCCATAATAAATTTCAATTCACTATCTGTAAAAGCCTCAACAAGCACCTGTTCCTGTTCGGGCTCCATATAGGTAAAAACCATTGCAGCATTTTCTTTGGGAATAAGACGAAAAAGCATAACCATTTGCTTATCTTCAAACTCCGGCAAAAGCAACGCTGTATCAACGGGATTCATTGTATCAAAAATACTTTTTATTGCCTTATATTGTTTTTCCAGCAATAATCTTTCAAAAACTTCTTTTGTCATTGTTTTCCTCCTTTTTCTGTTTTTGCAGAATGGAAGGCAAGCGCAAATAAAAAAACTGAGTCATACGACCCAGCGACAAAAAGACACACTAGCCGAAAAGAACTTACTTTTCCGCTATACATAAATTGTGTTAACAACCCGTAATGGATTGCTTTATCGCTGTTTTAATATTAATGCCACTCCGGCCATGTCCGCTACTGCCTGAATCCATTACTTTGTCACACTCCTTACATATAGTATGTATAATTTATATTATAAACCTACATTTAAATATAAACTAATATATAAGCTTTGTCAAGAAAAACAACCCCTATAAAACAAAAAAGAACTCTCCGAATTGGAGAGTTCTTCAAAACTTATTAGCCGATAAGTGAAGTGATGAGAGCCATTATCCACTCCCAGAAAGCAAGAAGACCTGTGTACTGAGATGTTCTTACGTGACCGCAAACATCGCAAACCTTGTTTGCTGCAGTTGCTGTACCTGAAAGGTGTGTGTGGTGACCATATTCAGCCTGACCGCCACAATCTACGCAAACGCGCCAGTGATCAGTACCACTGTATTCGTATGAACCTGCGGGGTTATGCTTTGCTGTAACAACACATTCGTTAGAATAAGCATATTCGCCACTTGCACTTGCTGCAAAATATCTGATTTTGAATGTACCTGCTTTTTCGTGGATGGGTGAGCCATCATAAGGAATCCAAGCACCGTCTGCTGATTCAACTTCCCAACCCTCAGCGTAAACACCGCCTTCAATTTCAGGTCTTGCGATAAAATCAAAATCAATTACATCGCCGGGGCAAATTCTTTTAGTAACATCAATTTCGCCAACAGAGATGCCTGACTCAGCACTTGCGAAGCAAGCCATTACACTAAAAAGAAGGCATACTGTAAGTATTGTAGCCAACACTATTTTTTTCATATTTCTTCCGTCCTTTCAATGACAGTTTTTTATATATTACCACTATTGGTTAAAAAATGCAAGTATTTTAACGAAATCGGAAAAAATTATTCAAAAGATACTGCCTGATTTTTTTCTGAAGACTCCACAATTGCTTCCATAAGCTTCATAAGTCTTCTTTGTTGGTTGTGGGTTATTAACGGTTTTGCACCATTTCTTAAAACATCATAGATATTGTTATAGTAATCCGACCATTGAACAGTAATTACTTCAAGAGGGAATTCTTGAATTGTTTCAGGTGTTCGCGGTGCCATTGTTTTTGTAATACCTGCACCCATCTGAACAGGAACCGCATCCATTTTTTCCCAATCCTTGATTTTTACAATTTCGCCCTCAATATCCCATGTTCTTATAATAGCAGTTCCGTTTTCACCTGCTACATACCAACGGGGAGCTTCAATAAAGTTGTTTGTAAGAACTTCTACAAGGCACTCAGGACCATCCTCAAATTTAATAATTGCACGGAATCCGTCATCAACCTTAAGACTGGTAACATTGGTAAGTGAAGCATATACACTTTTAATTTTCTTGCCCTCATTAAGCATAAGTACCTGGTCAAGAAGATGAACACCCCAGTCAAGGAGCATTCCGCCACCATGCTCCTTCTCAGCACGCCAGCCCCTGGGTACACCACGTGAGCCATAAACCTTGGATTCCATTGAAAAAACAGGTCCAAGCTCATTTTTATCAAGAATATTCTTAATTGTGCGGTAGTCATTATCCCAACGTCTGTTCTGGTGAACAGTAAAAAGCTTACCTGTTTCCTCAGCTACAGCAATAATTTCTTCCAAATCCGCTGAACAAAGGGTTACAGGTTTTTCGGAAATAACATTTTTACCTGCTCTCATAGCACGGATTGCTATATCTTTGTGAACATCGTTATATGTAGCGCAAACAATAAGCTCAACCTTTTCATCCTCAAGAACCGCCTCAAAAGAAGGATAAGCGTAAAAGCCTTTACTTTCTGCAAATTCACATCTTTCAGGCTTTATATCATAAATACCTGCAAGATTAAAGTTTTCAAAACCGGCTATTCTTTCGGCATGGTAATTACCCATTCCGCCATAGCCAACTACAACAACATTAATTTTATCCATAATAACATCCCTAACAGTGTTTCATTCAACACAAAATATAAAAGTATTGCGAAATTTATCATCCCTGTTTTGTCGCATACAAAATAGGGAGGGTGAGCGTTTGTGACCGCGTCCTGTGGACGATGAAGGGAACAAAAAGCTCTGGGCGCAATAAGGAGTATTGCGAAGTGAATAGCGAGCAAGACGACTATATTGCAACCGGTTGACCGCGTCAGCGGTGGTGGTTTGCCCCGTCCCCTCTTACCTTTGTAAAAGTAACACAGCTTGCAATCAGGATTTAAATCCACCAAGCGTCTGTAAGACCTTCTTTGATAATGCAATTCTTAAGAAGTGCAACAGCCTTTTCAAGACCTTCATTCTGGCTCATAAGTGAATCCTCATGCTCAATGGAAATTGCATAATCATAACCCACCATACGAAGGTTACTGATAACATCACGCCAATAGGTTTCGCCATTACCAAAGCCAACAGAACGGAAAATCCAGGAACGATTGATTTCATCTGCATAGGATTTTGTATCAAGAACACCATTAACTGCTGTATTGATAGCATCAACCTTTGTATCTTTTGCGTGGAAGTGGAAAATTGCATCCTCCTTACCTAATGCACGAATAACTGCAACAGGATCCATTCCCTGCCAGATAAGGTGAGAAAGGTCAAGGTTTGCACCAATTTCTTTGCCAACAGCATTACGGAGCTTCAAAAGACTTTCTGTGTTATATACACAGAATCCGGGATGAAGTTCAAGTGCAATTTTATCAACACCATGAGCTGTGCTGAATTTAACAAACTCTTTCCAATAAGGAATAAGCACTTCATTCCACTGATATTCAAGAATTTCACCAAAATCATTAGGCCAGGGGCAGGTTACCCAGTTGGGGAATTTGGCTGTTTCGCAGTCACCGGGGCAACCGGAGAAGGTGTTAATCTGATGAACACCCAATTTTTCTGCAAGAAGAACTGCCTTTCTCATATCCTCATCAAAGGATTTTGCTATTTCCTTATTGGGGTGAACGGGGTTTCCGTGACAGCTTAATGCACTTATTTCAACATTGTATTTTTTAAGAAGTCCTTTAAACTCTTCAAGAGCCTTTTCATCATTAAGAAGAATATCGGGATCTGCATGATCCTTACCGGGGTAGCCACCGCAACCGATTTCAACCATTTCAAGACCGAGAGATTTAAAATATTTCAATGCTTCCTCAAGGGAAACAGAGCCTAATAAATTTGTAAGAACGCCAAGTTTCATAAATCAATAATCCTTTTCTTATTTAAAGTTTTTTTCTAACCAAGCATAACTGCGAGCAATATCTTCAAGACCTGTAGGAACAGGGTCATCATTTTCAAGAACAACCCAATCAAGGCCGATTGCATTTACACCTTCAACAACCTTTGCCAAATCGTTTTCACCTTCGCCAAGAGCTTTGGGCTTATGGTCAACACCATCTTTAATGTGAACAAGCACGATTTTATCTTTATTTTCGGGAAGATATTTGCTGTTGTCTACACCTGCACAGAAGCTCCAATATGTATCAACCTCAAGCTTACAACCATTTTCTGAAATAATGTCCATAGCATTTTTGCCATCTTTAAGGTCAGCAAACTCCTCTGTGTGGTTATGGTAATAGGTGTCCATACCCATTCCCCTTGCTTTAACACCTGCAGCACTAAGAATATCGCCTGTGTTTTTAGCTTCCTCGTATGTATTGTGGGGAGCTCCGCCAACACCAAGATATTTTGCACCAAGTGCTTTACCAAATGCAAGTGTTTTGTCAACATTCTCAGGCTTAAAATCATCAAGACTCATATGGCTGCCAACAACCTCAAGGCCTAATTCCCGGCATCTTGCACTAAGTTCTTCTGCAGAAAGGTCGAAATAGCCTGCAAATTCAACGCCGTCAAAGCCGATTTCTTTAACCTTGCCGA
>JAZSBI010000050.1:0-2351 GCA_045602345.1 Acutalibacteraceae bacterium
ACTCTGCATCTAATCCCTCAAATAGCGTCGGGCTCATACACGCACCATCCGTGCAATCGAAATTAACTTCTATATCTCCTGCAAAAATCTGGTCGTCCTTACCGAGTGCACCGGGGATGATTGAGAATGTGTTTGAAATACCATCCTGAGCATCAACAAAAGGAAGCTTTGCAACAGATGCAAGGGATGCAACTGCACCTTTACTATCTCTGCGGTGCATTGGATTTGCACCGGGAGCAAAAGCCTCTCCCTTTTTGCGTCCGTCAGGAGTAGCACCTGTATTCTTGCCATATACAACATTAGATGTAATAGTAAGAATAGAGGTAGTGGGAATACCTTCACGATATGTGTGGTTTTTCTTGATGTGTGTCATAAACCTGTGAACAATATCGTAAGCGATATCATCAACAAGGTCGTCGTCATTTCCGTATTTGGGGAAATCACCCTCAACCTCATAATCCACAACAAGTCCGTCCTCATTACGGATTGTTTTTACCTTTGCATATTTGATTGCAGAGAGAGAGTCCGCAACAACAGAAAGTCCTGCAATACCGGTCGCAAACCAACGGGTAACCTTTTTATCGTGAAGAGCCATCTGAATTTTTTCGTAGCAATATTTATCATGCATGTAGTGAATTATGTTAAGGGTATTAACATAAACCTCTGCAAGCCATTCCATCATAGCATCGTATTTTTCCATAACCTCGCTGTAATCAAGGTATTCACTTGTTATGGGTCGATATTTGGGAGCAATCTGCTTACCGGAAATCTCATCAACACCACCATTAATTGCATAAAGAAGGCATTTTGCAAGGTTTGCTCTTGCACCGAAGAATTGCATTTCTTTACCAAGCTTCATTGATGAAACGCAACAAGCAATTGCATAGTCATCACCGTGGTGGAAGCGCATAAGGTCATCATTCTCATACTGAACGGAAGATGTTTCTATAGAAATTTTTGCACAGAAGCGTTTGAAATTTTCGGGAAGATTGGTGGACCAAAGAACTGTAAGGTTGGGTTCGGGAGCTGCACCTAAATTCTCGAGTGTATGAAGGTAACGGAAGGACATTTTTGTTACCATGTGACGTCCGTCAATGGCCATACCACCGATTGACTCTGTTACCCACTGAGGGTCACCTGAGAAAAGAGCGTTATATTCGGGAGTTCTTGCAAACTTGATAAGACGAAGCTTCATAATGAAATGGTCAATCATTTCCTGAAGCTCTTCTTCTGTATAAACGCCGTTTTTTAAATCTCTTTCGGAATAAATATCAAGGAAGGTGGAGGTTCTGCCCAAGGACATAGCCGCACCATTCTGTTCCTTAACTGCTGCAAGGTAGCCAAAATAAAGCCACTGAATTGCTTCTTTGGTATCACGGGCAGGGTGAGAAATATCAAAACCATAGCTTAAAGCCATTTTCTTCAAATCTTCAAGTGCACGGATCTGCTCGGAAAGTTCCTCGCGTTCCTGAATAACCTGAGAGTACATAGCAGAGCGAGTAGTTTCTTTCTGCTCCATTTTATCTTCAATAAGTCTGTCTACGCCATAAAGGGCAACTCTTCTGTAGTCACCGATAATTCTTCCTCTACCGTAAGCGTCGGGAAGACCTGTAATAATATGGCTGGAACGACAGGCTCTCATTTCAGGAGTGTAAGCGTCAAAAACACCTGCATTGTGAGTTTTTCTGTGAGTTGTAAAAAACTCTTTGATTTCAGGGTCAATTTCATAGCCATTATCTTTGCATGCTTTTTCTGCCATACGTATACCGCCATAAGGCATAAGGGCACGTTTCAATGGCTTATCAGTCTGCAAACCAACAATTTTTTCCAAATCCTTGTTAAGGTACCCGGGACCATGAGAGGTAATTGTAGAAATCACCTTTGTGTCCATATCAAGAACACCACCGGCCTCCCTTTCTTGTCTTGTAAGATCCATTACCTGATCCCACAAATCGAGAGTAGCTTTTGTTGGACCAACAAGAAACTCCTCGTTTCCGTCATAGGGTGTGAAATTATGTTTAATAAAGCTTCTTACGTTGATTTCTCTTGTCCAGGTTCCGCTTTCGAAACCTTTCCATCCATCGTATCTTTCAATCACTATCATAATCTCCTTTGAGTTTTGTGGAAAACAAATCTGATTTTTAATCAAACTTTCCCCAATTTACATTTCTTAATTATTATACAACATAAATCTACACTTTACAATGCAAAAGAAAGCAAAATAAATAAAGAATTTGCTTGTTTTTTTGTTTAGTGTGTAAATACGACAAAAAAGTCAACAATCAAATATTTCATTAATTGTAAAAAATTATAGAGTTTTTATTTGTTTTATGTTATATTGTTTTTTGGTG
>JAZSBI010000051.1:0-11164 GCA_045602345.1 Acutalibacteraceae bacterium
CTTTAATAATTTCTTCAGGGTCTTCAGTTCTTGGGTTATCACTTGTTACAACAACAATATCGGAAAGCTCTGCAGCAATTCTACCCATTTTGGGACGTGTGGTTTTATCTCGGTCACCACCGCAACCGAAAAGAGTGATAACTCGGCCTTTTGTAAAGCCTCTTACAGCATCAATTGCTTTTTCAAGCCCGTCAGGACTGTGAGCATAGTCAATTATGACGCTGAAATCAGTATTAGTTTTTAACACCTCTACTCTTCCACTTACACTTTTTGCTTTTTTTATTGCTTTTTCAACCTCAACATCGGTATAACCGATTATTCTCATAGTTGCAATTGCCGCAAGGGAATTATAAACAGAGAACCCGCCGGGGATGTGAAATACTATTCTTTCATCACCTAAATCATACTCCACTCTATCAGAAAAAAGTTCGATATTTTCTGCTTTATAATCAGAGTCATTATCAATTGAATAGGTGCTATATGGAGCTTTTATGCCAGCCTTCATATATTCTGATGCTTCGTCATCATTGTTAAAAACGGCAAATCTGCAATTATAAAACAATTCTTTTTTGCATTTTTTATACTCATCAATTGTTCCGTGATAATCAAGGTGATCCTGTGTAAGATTTGTAAAGACACCTACACCAAAGTATATACCCGCAAGTCTTTTCTGGTGAAAAGCCTGGGAGGATGTTTCCATAACACAAAACTTTATGCCATCATCAACCATAAGCTTGAAAAGCTGATGCATCTCATAAGGGTCGGGAGTTGTTAGTTCAGTGTGAAAATCCTTCTCCCCTACCATATTTTTAACTGTACCTATAAGACCGCTTTCCACACCAAGACTTTTAAGCATATCTTTAATTACAAAAGCTGTTGTGGTTTTTCCGTTGGTACCTGTAATACCAATAACATTAAGCTTATCAACACTTCTGCCGAAAAGATTTTTGCACATAAGCGCATACGCTTCACGGGAGTTTTCCACAATAATCTGTTCTTTCAGACCTAAATCCCGTGTAACAATTACTGCCTTTGCACCTTGTTTTATTACCTGCTCTGCAACAGAATGTCCATCAAAACGGGCACCTACTACACAGACAAAAGCACAACCATCTTTTACATTGTTGCTTTTGTCGGTAACATCTGTTATCTCTCTGTCCTCAAAGGGATTGAGAACCTTTACATCTTCTAGAAGTTGGGAAAGTAACATAAAAAACCTCCGGGAAATAAGTTATAAGTGCAAAACGCAAAGTGCAAAGTGCAAAGTGCAAGACATGGGAATTTGATGAAGTAACAGAATTTGCGAACCGAAGCTGTACGGAGGTACTGCAAGTGTGCGTAAGCTTGCCAATTCACAAACTAACCTTTGCGTTAATTGCTTAGGGGAATTTGATGAAGTAACAGAATTTGCGAACCGCCGCTGTACGAAGGTACAGCAAGTGTGAGCAAAACTGTTAATTCGCAAATTCACCAAGCAATTAGTTGTCTTCTACACCGCTTGTGGCTTTAAAGTATACTGTGATTGTTGATCCGAGTTCAGCTTTCGCACCTTTTTCGATGCTTTGTCGATAGGAAACAACCTGACCATCAAAGGTGGCACCTGCTACCTTTATATTATAACCTGAATTTATAGCACGTTGATTTGCTTCACTTATAGTCAAGCCCGTAAGCTCGGGCACTGTTGATGTTGTGGATGAGCTACCTGCTTCCGTATAGAGAATTACAACACCACCCAAAGGTATGCTCTGGTCTTTGGCAGGATACTGCGAAACTACTTTTTCGCCATCACCTACAACCCTTGCGTTAAAGTTCAGCTTTGAAAGAGTAGCCTTTGCTGCAGAAACAGTCATACCATTAACATCGGGGGTTGAAGCGTTAAGCTTTGCCAGCTCTTCATCGGAATAAACGGGTTCTACGTTCATATATTTCAAGGTTTCTTCAATAACCACACCTGCAACGGGAGCAGCAATAGCACCGCCGCCGTGGTTATCGACCTGAGGCTCGTCAATAATTATAAGAACTGCTATCTGTGGATCGTCTGCAGGAGCACACCCCACAAATGATGCAATATACTCACCATCAACTGTAAGTTTTTCAGATGTACCTGTTTTACCTGCTACACGGTAACCGGGAATATAAGCATTTCTACCTGTACCGCCATCAACAACCTGTTCCATCATACCAAGAACAGTTTTTGCTGTACTTTCAGAAATAACCTGTCTTTTAACAGTGGGTGTTCTTTCATAAATTGTGTTTCCCGCCTGATCAAGCTGTTTTGCAACCACATATGGTTCCATAAGTTTACCACCGTTAGCAATTGCAGAAACTGCAGTAATCATCTGAATTGCACTAACCTGGAAGGTCTGACCGAAAGCACTGGATGAAAGCTGAGGAAGTCCCATTTTTCTTTTTTCATGATATGTGACACCTGCCACCGGATTTGCTTCTGCAGGTAAATCAAGCTTTGTTGTTTCAGTAAAACCAAATGCTTCAAAATATTTATAGAATCTTTCGGTACCTAATTTCTGACCGATTGTAATATACAAGGGGTTGCAAGAGTTTACCAAGCCTTGTGTAACTGTCTGTACACCGTGGCCTTCGCGCTTGTGACAATGAATTCTGTTATCTGCAACCTGAATTCCACCGGTACAGTTGTAAGTAAAATCAGGAGTTACAACACCCTCTTCAAGACCTGCCGCTGCAGTAAATATCTTAAATACCGAACCGGGCTCGTAAGTATCACTTACTACCTTATTTCGCCACATCATATAAACCTGCTCATTGTACGCAAGTGCATATTCTTCTTCATCTTTGATTTTTGAAAGTTTCTTCAAAACTTCTTTATCTGTAATAACGGAAGGATTGTTAAGGTCATAGTCAGGCATTGTTGCCATTGCAAGAACCGCACCTGTATTAACATCCATTACGATACCGTACGCTGAGGTAGCTTCGTTATCAATTACAGCCTGATAAAGCCCCTTTTCAAGATAATGCTGAATGGTTTTATCAAGTGAAAGAACCAGGCTTGTGCCCTGCTCTGCATCAAATTTAGTTTCATAATTTGTTTCCATCAAATCACTGTGGCCATCACGGGCAGTAATTATTCTTCCGGGCACACCTGTAAGAATGTCATTGTATTTAAGCTCAATACCCATTCTACCCTCAGAATCCACATTAGTCATACCGATAACGGTTGAAGCAAAGTTGCCGTAAGGGTAATATCTTTTGGTATCGGGATCAATACAGACTTTTCCGTACAGATTTTCTTCGTTAATAAATTCCTGAATTTTAGTTTTGGTATTGTATTCAATTTTACCTTTAATTTTTACGTAACCGTAATTCTTGTTACCGATTTTGTTGTAAATATCTTTCCAGGTAAGGTTTTCATCCTTAAGAATTTTTGCAAGACCTTTAGAAATCAAAACCCTTTGATCTTTATCTTCTATTTGTGACGGGTTAACAAACACCAACCAGGCGGATGCGCTTTCTGCAAGAACCTCCATATTACTGTCGTATATTACGCCACGGTCTGCAGGGAGCTCAGTATCACTTAACTGACCAGACTCTGCATAAACCTTGAATTTCTCGGCATTAAATATCTGATAATAGGCAAGACGAAAAATATCTACACCAAAGCCTAAAATAAGCAAAATAGCTATTGCAACGGTACATCTTTTCTTCAAATTCTTATTTACGCCTGTCATAATTGCCTCCATTAGAGAAAAATAAACCAACCAAAAAAAGCACAAAATGAGAGTCGAGGACACTCAACTCCCATAAATAAATATTTATATTCAGAAAATATATGCAAACAACTGTTTTATTTTATCTGAAATATCTTCCTGTCCGCCCACCGTCTTATCTCCGGACACAACAATTTCATCGCCATCGGAAAGGTCGATATAGCTGATTTGATAGCTTTCAGCCTTAACCATACCGAGTACGTTTTCTGCATAATTTTCAATTTTATCGGAGGAGATTTTGCTGCTGAGCTCTGCATTAAGTCTTACTGCTTCGCCTTCCTGGATGTCAATTTTACCCTCAACGGAAGCTATCTGCTTATCGAGAGCATTAATTTTTGAATCCATTACAAGCAAACCAAGGAAGCACAAGCAACCTGCAACAAAAACAACCATAACCTGTTTAGCAAGCTTATTTACTTTTACAGACTCAGATTTACGTTCCACAGTCTGACTCATACCATTAACTTCTATTACAGAGGTTTTTTTCTGTTTAGCTTTAGTTTTATGGGGTGCAGCTTTCTTAGCGGGAGCCTGAGTTTTTTTAGGCTGTTCGATTACCTGTGGCTCGAACAAAGAAAGGTCATAAGCCGCTGAACTTGAATATGTAGCCATGTTGCCATCCTCCTTATAAATTCTGTTTATAATCACACTAATTTATTTTTACTGCCGTACGCAATTTTGCACTACGGCTTCTGTTATTTTCGCTTACCTCTTTACCTGTTGCCTTCACACCTGAGGATTTAACAATTGCCTTAGGACTTTTTCCGCAAACACAAACAGGGAAATCTTTAGGGCATGTACACCCTTCTTTCAGAGTTTTGAAGTAATCCTTTACTATTCGATCCTCTAAAGAATGGAAAGTAATAATTGCCAGGACACCATCCTTATTAAGCGCCTCAAACATATCGGGCAATGTATTTTCCAAAACTGTTAGCTCTGCATTAACCTCTATACGTATAGCCTGAAAAGTTTTTCTTGCAGGGTGCCCGTTTCTTCTGAATTTAGCAGGAATTGCATTTGAAACAATTTCCGCAAGTTCAAGAGTTGTTTGTATAGGCTTTTTGTCCCTTGCCCTTACTATTGCAGAAGCAACAGAGTTTGCAAACTTTTCTTCACCATATTTATTTATTACATTAAATAAAGCTTTCTGAGAATAAGTGTTAACGATTTCTTCAGCTGTTGTACCTTGCTGACTCATTCGCATATCAAGCGGTGCGTCATAATGGAAAGAGAAGCCTCTTTCAGCAGTATCAAGCTGATGACTGCTGACACCCAAATCAGCAATTATACCATCAACACCATTAAGGCCCAATTCATTCAGAATACTTTTTATTTCCGAATAGTTACTGTGAACTATAGTGACTCTTTCATCACCCATAAAACGTTTTGTAACTGTTTCAATTGCATCAGGGTCACGGTCAATAAGAATCATCCTGCCATTTTCGTTAAGGTGCTTTAAAACCTCGGCAGAATGTCCACCGCCACCTGCTGTGCAATCCACATACACACCATCGGGCTTTATATTAAGAGCTGTAATTGATTCTTCAAGAAGAACTGAAATATGTTTAAAATCCATAAGCATCAGAAAGCAATGTTCATACCGGCAACAGAAGTATCGTCCATCGCACCATTTTCCTTCTCCCACTCAGCAACAGACCAAAGCTCAATATGCCTTGTGTTACCAACTATATAAACTTCATCCTCAATGCCGGCATACTCTTTCAAGCCTGCGTTAAGAGTAATTCTGCCACCTTTATCGATTTCAGCATATACAACACCGGAAAGGAATTTTCTCGAAACACGTCTTGTTTCTTCGTTGTTCACTTCAAACTTTGTAAACTGAGCGCAAAACTCCTCCCACTCTTTTTGTGAGTACATATACAAACACTTTGTGCTTGCGTCGGGAGCTTTTATAAAATACGCTTCAACACCCATATTTGAACGGACCAAAGCAGGGACTTTAAAGCGGTTTTTTTCATCAAGTGTATGCTTGAATTCACCAAAGAGTACCACTGCCATCACTCCCTTCAAAAACAGATTTTTTACATTGAAACAGGACACTTTGGTACTATTTCGACCCTATCGGGCACACTTCGTGACACTATAATACCAAAGCCGAGCCTAAATGTCAATATATTTTATACAAAAAAAGAGCAGTTTCAAGCTTGATTTTGCTTGAAACTGCTCACAATATTTAAGTCAAAAAAATCATATGATTTTTTTCAGATTATTTATAGCTCTTTCGAAGATTTTTTTGCCTGTTTTTTCAGAAATAACGTCTGTTTTATATTCAAAAAACACTTGTCCGCCTAAGGATGTTTCTGTAAAAGTCACAAGACTTGAAGAACGCATTTTCAGGGGTTCAGAAACCTTTACAGACTTGAAATCAGAAAGATTATTCCAGTATTCCTGATTAAAATTCAAGGATGTAAATTCCCCTGCTACCTGATTAGCACAACCGTATGTATAAGCAAGACGTTTAGAAAACTTATGTTTAAAAAGTCCTGCACAAAACATATACTGTGAATCGCAATAGCTTCCTGACAATCGCATAAAAAGAACTTCGTTATAAAACACCGAGAAGGCTGTGGTGATTTTCTTATAAATCTCTTTATGAAAAGCAACTGCTTTCCCTTCAAAGGTTTCCGGACATTTTTTGCCTTTTTTCAAGGTTACCGGAACCACACCGTTAAAAGCACCCACCTTCATATTTTCTGAACCTTCAAAAAATGGTCTTTCATTCGCCTGTACATTTAACTTTCTGTACTTTCTTTTCCCTGAAAGCTCTTCCATAAGACTTTCGTAAAAGGCATAGGCTATAAGAGAAGACAAATCTGTATTGGATTTTGCCGAGAAAGCCTTTAATTCAGCTAATGTTTCACCACTGATTTTTTCAGAAAGGACTGCTGTTTTGCATTTATTGGCAAAATAACGTTCTTTTGCCCTATGATAATCCTCCACGGAAAAGTGCTGAATTTTTTTCTGCCAACCAACTTCAAGCCCCGAGGCCACCCTGTCAATGACAACAGAAAATACGTTTGAAGGTAGCTGCGAGGTTTCAGAAAAAACCATTATCTGCGAGGGTTCAACAGAAATGATTTCTTTTTTATAAAAGCTTTTAAACTCCATTGCAAGGTAAGATAGTGCACGTACATCCGCAACAAGAGTATGGGCAAAAACAGCGAAAGTGTTACCGTTAATTACCGCAAAGGAAAAAAGCTTGTCATCAAAATCCAAACCGAGCTTTTTCTTTTGCTCGATAACATCATCCACATTACCATCTAATGTTTCTAAAGAGGGTTCAACACTATCTGTTACAAGAAAGGCTTCGCCATCCTCTGCCAATTCAACATTACAGCCCAGAAGAGGTTCTTTTATAAACAACAATTTCAGAGCCTTTTTACACCGGTCTATATCCAAACCCTCTTCAACCTCACCAACGAAGAAAACACAATTATCAAACTCAAAAAGACGGTTTCTTGTTAAACCGAGTTTAATTTTTTCAGACATTACTCTTCCCCTCTTTCGGAGCGACGAGTTATTTTTTCTATAAGTGCTTGTTTAACACCCCAGAGTTTACCGGAAAAATCAACATAGTATTTATGAGGATTTTCAAACCTTGTAACCTCTTCCCAAAGTGCAGAAACCTGCTCATTGCAATAGGCTCTTACATCTTCAAGAGAAGGACAAGCATACACACACTCACCCTTATCAAAAATCTTAACAAGCATTTCACGGGCAACAAAATTGTCAACGGTTTTTCTTTTCCAGGTAAAATCGGGGTCAAAGAGAGAATAGGTTTTCTCATCACTGATGCTTTCACTATCAAGAGTAAGTACATCAGCAATAGCTTTGCCGCTTTCCATATCGAAGAGTCGCCACACACGTTTTGAACAAGGCGTTGTAATTTTGTTTACATTATTACTTACCATTATAGCAGGATTTTTCACGCCATCCTTTTCGGTTTCACAAAGCTTGTAAACGCCATCAAGCACAGGTGAAGATGCAGATGTCAGAAGTTTTTCACCTACAATAAAGCCATCAATTTTAGCACCCTGATTAAGCATATCTTTAATGAGTATTTCATCCAATGAATTGGAAGCATAAATATCGCAATCAGGGAAACCAGCTTCATCAAGAAGCCTTCTTGCACGTTTTGAGAGATATGTCATATCACCACTGTCGATAATAACGCCTGCAGGTCTCAAGCCCTTAGGAACAAGCACATTATTAAAGGCTTCAATGGCGTTTTTTACACCACTGTCAAGAGTATCATAGGTATCAACCAACAGAGCGCCGTTTTCGCCATGCTCTTCAAGGTAAACCTCAAAGGCTTCCAGCTCACTGTCAAAAAGCTGAACCCAACCATGACCCATCATAGTCACTAGGGGGATATCGTATTTTTTAGAAGCGGGGTAAAGAGTTGTTGCATTAACGCCGCCTACAAAAGCTGCCCTTGCACCATCAATAGCAGCATCAAAGCCATGCGCACGTCTTGCACCGGATTCAAACACTTTTCTGCCTGAAGCAGCTCTTACAATTCGGTTAGCTTTTGTTGCAATAAGAGTCCCGTGGTTAATTGTATTAAGCAAAAGAGTTTCTATGAGCTGTGCCTGTAAAGCAGGTCCCTGAACCTTTACTATGGGTTCATTGGGAAACACAGGTGTACCCTCCGGCATTGCATAAACATCGCAAGAGAACTTAAAATTTCTTAAATAATCAATAATCTTTTCTGAAAAACCAAGGTTCTTCAAATCCTCTAACTCTGCTTCACAAAAAGAAAGACCGGAAAGCTTTTCAATTAACTGATGAAGCCCGGACATAACTGCAAAGCCGCCTGAATCAGGCAACTCTCTGAAGAACATATCGTAAGTAACGCTTACATTTTCCATACCTGCACAAAGCAGACCCTCTGCCGTTGTAAGGCAATTATAATCAGCAAAAAAATCTTTACCGAAGCTCATATTTTACCTCCGAAAACAAAATGTGTGGTAAATCTTTTCTTATTTTATCACAATATAAAATTTATAGCAAATATTTTTCTGTTTTTTCCAATATATTTACAATGGTTTTCATACACACAACACATTAATTGTTGAAAAATCATTTTAAATGTGGTATTATATCAATACTGAAAGTAATTTTTACAAAAAAAACAGAAAGAGGTACCGATATGAGAGTCCGTAAACTGCCTGTCGGCACCCGCAATATCTGTGGAGCCAAGGTCGAACAAAGACGCAAGGAAATCGGTATGAAACAAAAAGACCTGTTAACTCAATTACAGATTCGTGGTGTTGACCTTAACACATCCGGTTTATCAAAACTAGAAGGACAGGTTCGTTCCGTTTGTGACACAGAGCTTATAGCCTTATCAGAGGTTTTAGGTGTTTCCGTCAACTGGCTACTTGGTTTAGAATAAGAATGACTGATTGTTCTTTTTAAGAGCAATCAGTTTTTTGTTTTATTTACCAAAATTAAATACACGCTTTCTTCACAACATATTTTTAAGAACAATGATTTTGTTGATTTTTGTCGAAAACTATGTTAGTATAATACAAAATAATGAAAGCGTGGTGGTGCAAATTGCTGTGTAACCGTATAAAACAGTTCAGAGAATACAATAAACTGGATTGCAAACTGGTTGCAGAGGTATTGGGAATTTCCCAAAGCGAATACGAAGCCTTTGAAAGCAACAAAGCAACACCCGACATTGATATAATCACCGCACTTGCAACCTTATACAAGGTTACAGTTGACGAATTTTATGGTTATACCCCCCGCCTTTCCCTCCATAGCGAAGAAAAGGATTTTGAGTTTGATGATATTAATGAAGCAACCTTGAAAATGTCTGATTTGTCATGGGACGAAGCAAGATTAATTCTTTATTACAGAGCCCATAAAGACGAGGACGATGAAATAATAAAGAAGATTTTGGAAAAATAAATAAAAGCCTTGCAATTACGAGAATTGCAAGGCTTTTGTTTTTTAGAGTTATAATTTAACAATTTCGCCCATCATACCGGGTGTTGCGAAAGCTGCGTTGCTTTCATCTGTATCGATATGCATTGCAGGAGCAAAGTTGGGATGAACACGGCAAACAACATCACCAAAAATAAGTGAACGGCCGTCGGACTCAACCTTAACGCCAACAACTTCTTTATCCTCTACGCCAAATTCAGCAGCAGCATCGGGAGTAAGGTGAATATGTCTTTTTGCAACAATAACGCCTTCCTTAAGCTCAACCTCGCCTTTGGGACCAACAAGCTTACAGCAACCGCTACCTGCGATGTCGCCGCTTTCTCTTACAGGGGCAACCGCACCAATTGAACGAGCATCGGAAGCAGAAATTTCAACCTGTGAAGAAGGTCTTGTGGGACCAAGAATAGAAACTGCAGGGAACTGACCCTTTGCACCAACAACAGCAACTCTTTCCTCACATGCGAACTGACCGGGCTGTGAAAGGTCTTTTTTGGGAGTGAGTTCATAACCCTCGCCAAAAAGAACATCAAGATCTGCTCTTGATACGTGCACATGACGAGCTGATGTTTCAATAAGTACCTTTGACATTTTAAAATCCTTCTTTCAAAAACACTAGTAATTATGTTTATTTTCAACACTCAAGATTATACACAACAACCAATATTTTTGTCAAGTTAAACTATTAACAATATTACTTCTTGAAACAAGTAACTTTATGTGATAAAATTACACTAGTATTATTTAAGCAGGTGTTTTTATGGCATTTTTAAAAGCTTTGTTGGCTTTATTTATGAGTATTTTGTCAGCATTCAATATCTTCAATGGGCCAAACCTTGTTGCCCCCGGTGTTTCAGGGGAAAATTTCACTTACCTTGAATACCCCGAAGAAGCAATTATAAACCCGGCAGACATTGGCTTAACCGCAAGCCAATTCATAAGCCGTGCCGATGATGACGGCGATGAGTTATATGTAAATGCTCAAGGGTACCAGGACATAAACGGTATAATAGAATCCCCATATTTCACAGTTCACGTAGAACATAAAAGAATACCTGTTTACGGTACAACAGTATTTGTTGGTAACACCCAAAAAGGTGCGCTTCATTCATTCTGTGAAATATACGTTGACACAAGCAAGGATTTCGAATTGGAATTTCAGCTTAATACCCACGGGTTTATGATGAACAATGTTAACATATTCCCCTCATCCCTTAATTTTAACCCGATATATGTTAACAACACACTTAACGGTAAAATAACACAGCTTGGTACATATACATTTGTTTTCAACGATACTGACCAGGAACACGGCTTTACCCTTTTTGTTCGTGAGTTGGTTGACGAGGATGCAGAAATCAAAAAGTATCAGGACCAGGGGTACAATGTTATTCCCGTTGAAAAAGGTTTGCATAACTCTGATGCTTATTTTGACTTTTATGGTT
>JAZSBI010000052.1:0-10198 GCA_045602345.1 Acutalibacteraceae bacterium
GATACAGATTAATTTTTTATTTCTTTTTTTCGCTCATTGAGGTTATATCATCATAATATTGAACGTTTTTAAACTCCATTGATTTACAAAAAGCTTCTGTATCTGCAATGAAAGTATCACTATCAGTTCCGGAAAAAAGAACTTTGTATACATTACCTGAATTTTCAAAGAAATACATTATAGAAGCATTGCCGTCTTTTTTTACAGTGAATCTGCAAGTATTTTCAAAAGTTTCACCTAAAGCAATATTATCTTCCCAAGTAACTGCTTCTTTTTCCTTTACAAGTTTATTATAAAAAGACTTATTCATATCGTAATAATCCGAATAATAATATTTTACGATACTGATTTCACAATTCTGTTTATTCTTTTTATTTTCAAACTTTCCAAACTCTGATTCATTTACCTTCCATCCATCAGGAAGTGTTAATTTGAAACCATAATCTTCTATAACACCATCATTTTCAAGAGGTTGGAATTGTTGGAGCATAGTTTCCTTTTCGCCATTTATATCCGTAACATACTTACCATTCTCATCTGTTGCATATACAACAAACTGACCATTTTCAGCAAGAACCTTTTCGCCATTCTCATCTGTAACAAACTCGAAATCTTTTTCATCAGCATAAACGCCATCTTGCTTCCCGCAAGCGGCAAAAACACAAACGAAAACAATAGTTACGACTGCAAGAATCGCAATTATTCTTTTACTCAATGAAATTACCTCCATTTAGAATTACAGAGTGGTTAACCCACTCTGTAACAAATCAATATGATAACAATTATTCAGCTTCTGTTGTTTCAATGGGACTTGTAGGTAAACCGCTATCCCAAGTAATGTCATAATTAGCTTTATCTTCAAGTGTAAACATAACACTTACATCACCATAGCTTTCAAGGGTACCGGCACCTGTCATGTATGCAGTAACCTTTGCTGCCTTATAATAATTAATGTTTGTGATTTCGTTTGTAAGTCTGTCAACTGTTGCAGTAATTTTGCAACCACTGTAAACAACATCATAATCATTAAGTGCAAGGTATTCTTTAGTTTTTGCAAACTCTTCAGAGGCAAGAAGTTCTTCTTTATCACGAAGATCAAATGCTTTTGTAAGAACATCTTGTGCCTCGGCACTTGTAAGGTCGTTGAAAGCGATTGTAATAAAATACTGGTCACCGATTTCTTTGAGTGTTGCATATGCGATATCCTCTGCAGTAAGTTCGGATGCCCATGACTCACCTTTAACAAAAAGCATTTCGGAATTATCTTCACCATAATTGATATTACCGGAATTTTCTTTGATATCATCAAGTATAAGGTCTTTTATACCCTTTGCTGCATCATTGATTGCTTTAAGGGAATCATCGATTTCCTCTGCATCCTCTGCTCCCTGTTTTGTAATCTTAAGGCTGTCATTGGGAACATTCTTCTCGATATAGTAAGAAATAGCAGGTTTATCAGTTTTAACACCATTAACAAGACTGTTAAAGTATGCAAGAACCTCCTCGCTTGTTTTGCCAACCTGTACTGCACTTTCAGTATACAAGGCTTCCTCTGTAGAATAAGGTTTAGCGGTTTCGCCGTCTGTATCAGAAGAACCGCAAGAAGCAAGTGTCATTAAAAGTGTGCTTACAAGCAAAATAGCTATAGCAGTTGTAAATATACGTTTCATTAAGGTTTGACCCCTTTCGATATTTTGTCGGTATTCCAACCTATTCACCAATTGATTATACCACAAAATTCATTATAGCAACAGTAGTTTTTCATATTTTTTTATCTTTGTATAAAAAGCACAAAATAAATATCGTCCGTTTGTAGTTAACAACTAATTTCTATAATATAATAAACATTTGACATTTCCCGCAAACAGCAATATAATAACGAATATAAATTTTTATGGAGTTTAAGATATGGCAGTAAAAAAAACAAAAAAGAAAAACAAGCGCACAAAAGAACAAAAGGCTCTTAATTTTCTTTGTATTTTAATGGCTTTCATCGTAATATTCGTTACGGTAGTTTGCGTTTCTGTAAGCAAAAAGAATGCTGCTTTAAGGGCACCATCAGTATCTCAAAACACAACCCTCACAAACAGCAGTAATCCTGAAACAAACAACACAGTTAATCCGGCTGTAACAACAACCATCAATTCCGGTACTACATCAGGAACAACTACATCAGGAACAACTATACCACAAACAACTCAACCTGTAACATCGGTAGTTGCACAACCCGGAACAATTAATAATCCTACAATTATTACTATAGATGAAGTAAACTGGCACTTAACACTTGTTAATTCAAGTTACAGAATCCCTGACAGCTATGAGCCTGATTTAGTATACGTATGCGGTAGTGGAGAAAGGCTTGACAAAAAGGTTGCAGAACATTACGAGGCAATGTATAACGCCGCAAAAAATGATGGTGTTAATCTTACCCCTTGTTCAGGCTATCGCTCCTATGAATTACAAGAAAGAAACTATAACAACAAAGTCAGTTTTTTTGAAAGCCAGGGGTATTCAACAGAAGATGCAAAAGTAAAGGCAGCTACAATTATTATGCCTCCCGGTTCTTCCGAACATAATCTGGGCTACGCTATGGATATTGTTTGTGTTGACGAATGGTTTGAAGACACTGCAGAATTCAAATGGCTTACGGAAAATGCTGCAGAATATGGCTTCATTATGAGATACCCAAAGGACAAGCAAGACATTACAAAGGTTATCTATGAACCCTGGCATTGGAGATATGTTGGTGTTGAACTGGCAAAAGAATTAAAAAACAGTGGCCTGGTTCTTGAAGAATATATGGGAGTGGCATAAATGATTGGAATAAAAGTTGAAAAAGCCCATGGCGAATACGACCCCGGCACAAGCAAATTTTTCGGTTCACCCACAATGCCTGAGGAATGGCTCTCTGATGGAACTGTTGGTGATGATGATTTTTTCTTCTGCCAATTGAAATTAGCAGAATTCAAAAATTACGATAAAGAAAACCTCATAAAACACAAGGGTTTTATTTATATTTTCCTCACAGAAGACAAAGGGAATTTTATTCCCAATGTGCAGTATTGTGAAACTGAACCCGACACACTAATTGACGACTTCAACGCAGGTTTCGATTTTTTGGGCGATGTTGAAACCGACTACTCTATTGATTTCTTTGAAACCGAAGATGCTGAAGACGGTACGAGAATTTTCATAAAAAACAATGATGAAATTACCCTTTTGCAATACGACCCATTAGATGATAATATGCCGGAATTCCTTCAGGATACAGAAAAAATTGCATATTTCAAAATGGATATTGACGATTTAAAAACTCTTGATTTCTCAAAAGTTTATTTTGAAATAAAATAATTCATCGGACAGTTACGAATCAAAATGATTTGTAACTGTCCGATTTTTTTACTTAATTTCAGCAATTGTTACTCCGTTTTCGCCCTCACCGAATGTACCTAAACGAAATGTCCTTATTCTTGGATCACCTTTAAGAAATTGCGTAACACCTGCCCTAAGTGCACCCGTGCCCTTACCGTGAATGATTGTACATTCAGTAAGACCTGAGCGAAGCAAATCATCAAGGAAACGATCAAGAACAATAATAGCTTCATCCACCATAAGGCCTCTCAAATCGCAACGATTATTAATAGCCATTGTGGATTTACTTTCGCCCACCACCCTTGTTGTGGAAACCTGTCGTTTTTTGTTTTCTTTCTGTTTTGTTTCTTCAACAAGACGAAGACAATCTTCTTTTACCCTCATTTTTAGCATACCGGCAGCAATTTCTACATTGCCTTTTTTATCTTTAAGGGCGGTGACACTTGCATTTTTACCTATAGTTTTGCAATAAACTGTATCACCAACTTCAAGTGGACGAGGAAGAACATAATCTTCGTCATCACCCATTGAATCAAAAACGGGATTAACAGCACTGTTGATTGAATTAAGGTGGGCATTAACAGCACTTTTTGCTCTTCTTGCCAAATCCGCAGCATCCTTAGTCTGTTTTGCCTCTTTTTTCAGCTTTTCAACCTCGTTAAGAAGAGCATTGGCTTCTCTTTTCGCCCGTTCAACAATACGCAAAGCCTCACCCTGAGCATTTTCCAATTCTCTGTTACGCCTGAACTCGGCATCTTTAAGAATTTTTTCAGCTTTCTCTTTATCGGCTTTTGCAGATTCTGTCATCTGTTTAGCCTTTGAATGTTCGCCTTCCATTTCAAGGCGGCTCTTTTCAAGCATATCTACAACATCTTCGAAGCGGGTATTTTCTGAAGAAACAAGTTTCCCTGCTCTATCAATAATTTTTTTATCTATGCCCAGCCTTTCAGAAATTGCAAACGCATTTGAACGACCCGGAATACCAATAAGAAGTCGATAAGTAGGTCTTAGACTATTTACGTCAAATTCACAAGAACCATTCTCCACTCTGGGTGTCTGCAAAGCATAAGCTTTAAGCTCCGCATAGTGGGTAGTAGCTGCAATTTTTGCACCCATAACATTCAGTTCTTCAAGAATTGCCATAGCAAGTGCCGCCCCCTCGACAGGGTCAGTACCTGCACCCAATTCGTCAATCAAAACCAAAGATTTTTCGTCTGCAACTTTAAGAATATTAACAATATTCACCATATGTGAAGAGAAGGTTGACAAAGACTGTTCAATACTCTGCTCGTCACCTATATCAACTAAAATATTGTCGTACACGCTGACTTTACTTTCATCCCCGGCAGGAATCATAAAGCCACTTGAAGCCATTGCAGAAAGAAGACCTATTGTTTTAATTGCAACTGTTTTACCACCTGTATTAGGACCTGTAATAACAAGCGTATCAAAATCCGAACCCAATCGTATATCTGTTGCAACAACTTTTTTGGGATCAATTAAAGGATGCCTTGCCTTCCTCAAATCTGTTATACCCTTGTCATTAAGGACCGGTATTGTGGCTTTCATATCATAGGCAAGGTGAGCTTTACAGAAAATTACATTAATTTCCACTGCACACTCGTAGCTACCCTTTATTTCCTCAACGAACCCACCTGCTTCAACTGAAAGTTCATATAAAATTCTTTCAATTTCCTGTGCCTCTTTACCTCTTAAAACACGAATATCATTATTTGCTTCCACTACACCTGCAGGCTCAATGAAAACCGTTGCCCCTGTTGAAGAGGTATCGTGTACAAGTCCGGAAACAGATGCTCTGTGCTCACTTTTTACAGGCACAACATATCTGCCATTTCTTTGAGTAATAATTGCATCTTGTAAAACAGTTTTCAGTTTTTGGGAACGAATAAGTTTTTCCAGCTGATCACGGACACTATTTTCTTTGTTTTTTATCTGACGACGAATTGATGCAAGTTCAGGAGAAGCATTGTCACTCATATCATCTTCCGTAAGAATTGCACCAAAAATTTTATCTTCAAGATATTTATTAGGCATCAAAGAATTGAAATACAAATCAATTTTCAACTCATCCTGACCACCGCTGTTATTACGCCATTCTCTTATACCACGAACTGTTCTTATAGTTGAGCCAATATCAAGAAGCTCTTTCATTGAAAGAACCCCACCGGCTGAAGCACGTGCAAGAGAATTATTAACATTCTTAAGACCACCAAATGATGGGCCACCGTATTTTGCCAATAATATGTAGGCATTTTCTGTCATATCAATATGGTTTTGTGCCATATTCACGCTTATTTCCGGTCTTATGGCGGCAATAATATCACGTGCATCATCATTGCACGCCCTTTTTGCTGCCGCTTCTAAAATTTTATCATATTCAAGTGCTTTTAAATGTCTGTTTAGTTCACTCATAACTATTCCTTTATTATGTTATAAAACTCTAGTGTTTTGAATTTTCTCTGGGTTTTATTAAGTAAATATTCTTCGCAAACATCTCTGAAAACTTCTAAAGATGTATCGTTTAAAGAAAATGAAAATATCTTATCAAAATCCGAAAATGACACATACCGCATAGCAGTCACTACAGAAATACTGATACATTTACAAAAATTTGACGGAACGCAGTTTTTGCAATACAGTTTTCCGCTTTCAAAGTCGAAATACATATACTCTGTTTCGTATTCGCCACATTTATCACATGCCACTAAGTCGGGCATATAACCACTTAATGACATAAGCCTTAATTCCGTAACGGCTTTTATAAATGCAGGTGATTTTTTACCCTCTTTCAGCAGCCACAAAGAATTAAGAAAAAGTCGGAGAATCTCCTCCGACTCAAAATCCTCTTCACAGAATTCATATGCTAATTCGCAAAAATACTGAGCAAGAGCCATTTTCTGGACATCGCTCCTTAGTTCAAAAAAAACCTCTTTAATAAGGGCTTCTTCAACAGAAAATGCATCTCTTGATTTTGAAAAGGTAAAATCGGAATAAGAAAGGAGAGCTGTAGCCGCAAGCTTCTTGCTTTTTGTCTTTTTGGCACCCCTTGAAAAAGCACGAACAAGACCGTACTTTGCAGTCAGCACAGTTATAAGCTTATCAGCTTCACCGATATTCTGTTCCCTGATTACAAGTCCGGGGGCTGTTATTTTTACCACTATTGTCTTTCTCCTCAATTTTGGCGTTTACACAATTCCGATATTCAATATAATCCGCAATTTTTCCGCCTTTGTAAAACTTTTCCCAAAGCTCATTTTCGTTCATTTTTATCACTCCGAGGAACAAAATCTATAGTATTTTATTCTGTGGAGTATTGTTTATTCTATAAAGAAATTGCCAAATCAATCCAAACCAAAATTATGGATTAATCCCTCTCGATTTCGCCAATCCTCTTTCACCTTTACCCAGCACTGTAAATTGATTCTACATTCAAAAAACTGCTCAAGCTCATGACGTGCATTGGTAGAAATTTCCTTAAGCATTGCACCTTTTTTACCGATTACTATGCCCTTATGACTTTCTTTTTCGCAGTAAATAACCGCTTCTATATCAATAATGGGCTTATCTTCGCGTTCTTTCATTCTTTCAATAGACACAGCAATACCATGAGGTATTTCATCGCTAAGCTTATGAAGTAGTTTTTCTCTTATCATTTCTGCTGCTAAAACTCTTTCGGGCTGGTCTGTAAGTGTATCTTCAGGAAAGAAAAATTCTGAAGGTGCAGCCAGTTTGAACAACTCGTCTTTCAACTCATTCATACCATCGTTCTCACGGGCACTTACAGGAATAACTGCCTCAAAATCCATTAATTTTGTAAGTTCAATAATACGACCCATAAGCTCCTGTTTATCTGCAAGCATATCAATTTTATTGATAGCAAGAACAACAGGTATTCTTTCTGCTTTGAGTTTTTTCAAAAGATCGAGCTCTGCTTCTCTTGTTTCACCTTTTGCTTCAGTAACGAAAAGGCAAGAGTCAACGCCGCCGATACTGTCATCAACAGCTTTAATCATTTTTTCACCTAATTTTGTTTTAGGTTTATGGAAACCGGGTGTATCTGTAAAAACAAGCTGAATATTATCTTCGGTTAAAACACCCATGATTTTTGTTCTTGTGGTCTGAGGCTTTGAAGAAACTATTGCTACCTTCTGCCCCAAAAGATTATTAAGAATTGACGATTTACCCACATTGGGTCGTCCTACAATTGCTATAAAAGCTGTCTTTCTGTCTGTCATTAGTCTTTTCCTTTTTTATTAATTTTCTTAAAATCAAAGATAAAAATGAACAAGGTGAATACAACTACACTTAGAATAAATAACAGTATCTTTACGGGATTTTCAGTATAGTGATTAAATAAAGCCGCAAATGCTTCAGGTTGCCAAAGAATTGAAATTCCACAAAGTACGGCAAACACTGCAAATACTAAAACTGCACCCGCAGAAACGTCCTTTGAAATTTTAATAGTATCTCTTTTCTCTTTTGAAACTGAGTCGTCTGCTTTTTCAATTCCTGTATTAAGCATTTCTCCACCTATAACTAAAGCAGACGCCAGAAGTATAATTGCAAATTCCGTTCTTGAAACTATAAAAAAATCGTATCTCAACAAATAGTAGAACATATACGCAAGGCAAGTAAGGTGAATTCTGAAATTTCGTTCATGTGTCACCATCCAGCAAAACCCTTTAAAAGCATATAAGAAGCTTTTTAAAAGACTTTTTACATCCTTCATATATTATTCCTCCTCGGAATCCATATAATAAGATTCGTTTCTTTTGAGTCCGAGTGCGGTTAATACATGTTCTTCTTTTTCGCGCATATGTACTGCTTCAATACCACCATTTACATGGTCATAACCCAAAAGGTGAAGCATTGAATGAACAGTAAGGAAACCGATTTCACGTTGAAGGGAATGACCATAAGTTTTTGCCTGACGAACTGCAGTGGGTACAGAAATAACAATATCGCCTAAAAGACAAGCGCCTGTATCAAGATTTCTGTCGTACTCCCCGTTTTCACCTAACGGAAAAGATAATACGTCTGTACTACTGTCAATATTGCGATGTTCCTTATTAATTTCGTGAATCCTGTCATCATCAACAAAGGTTACACTGATTTCTGCAGGCTCAGAAAAGTCTTCAAATGTAAGAACAGCGTTACAGCAACGTCTTACAAGAAGTCTTACGCCTGTGGGAATCTTAACTTCCTTCTGGTCATTTGTAATAATTACTTTAATCTTCTCTTTCATTTTCTTTTCTTTGCCTCCTCGTATCTTTCATAGGCTCTTATTATATCCTGAACAAGCTTATGTCTGACAACATCTTGTCCTGTAAAACGAACAATATCAATCTGCTCCATATTTTTGAGGATTTTTGTTACCTCAACAAGTCCTGATCGTTTGCCATCAGGTAAATCAATCTGTGTTACGTCACCGGTAACAACGACCTTTGAATTGAAGCCCATTCGGGTTAAAAACATTTTCATTTGTTCCGGCGTTGTGTTCTGTGCTTCGTCAAGAATTATGAAACTGTCATCAAGGGTACGTCCCCTCATATAAGCCAATGGAGCAACCTCAATATTACCTCTCTCAAGATATTTATTAAAATTTTCTGCCCCCAGCATATCAAAAAGGGCATCGTAAAGAGGTCTGAGATAAGGGTCAACCTTGCTTTGTAAATCACCGGGAAGAAACCCAAGCTTTTCACCGGCTTCTACAGCAGGACGGGTAAGAATAATTCTGTTTACCTCTTTAGCCCTGAAAGCATTAACCGCCATTGCCACAGCTAAATATGTTTTACCTGTGCCCGCAGGACCAACCCCAATAACAATTGTGTTATTCTTTATGGACTCCACATATTTTTTCTGTCCCAAAGTTTTAGGCTTAACAGGCTTACCCTTACTGGTAATGCAAACACAGTCACCACTCATTGTAACAAGCTTATCCTCGTTACCGTCATCCACAAGAGAAATGACGTATCTTACATTTTGCTCATTAAGGGTTTCCCCGCGGTTAAGGAGCATTAAAAGACCGTTTATGGCCTTAACCGCTTTACTGACATTCTCGGGCTCACCGTTCACCTTTATATCCGAGCCACGACTGATAACATCCACATTAAAGGACTTTTCTATTATTAAAATATTTTCGTCAAAGCTACCGAAAAGGCTTACCGCCTGTTCCATTCGGTCCACGTTAATTATCTGTTCCGATTTAATTACCTTCTTTATTTCTATTATAGATATACTATTACACATAAAGTATATCACATTTTTTGTAAATGTCTACTAAATTTTCTAAAATAAAATATGAAAATGTTACAGTTTTTATTGTTCTGTAACAATAAGGCTTTCACAAGCTATATCTTCAATACAAGTGATTTTTGTACTTATAGTCACCCCTGCTGCACCCTCTTTTAAAGCGTATGTGATTTTCTTTAAATCAGTTTGATTATATTTTTCTCTTTTGTTTTTTACTGACTCAAGTAAAGCAGAAAAAGCTGCCTGCTCAACTGTATACTCAACAAATTTATCTCGTTCCTTAAAATCATCTTCCCTTATAATCCCAAAAGGCAAAACAGTATCTCCGCTTGTAAGTAGTTTACTGTCTTCAGTTAACATATTTCCTTCGGTTTTCAGCCCCAGCGGAATTTTTAAAGAAAACGCATAAAGATAATATCGGCTTTGTTTATCGCAGGAAATTTGTGCTCGCTCATTCAGACAGCTATTGTTTTTTTCTACATTTTGCGTTTTTGCAAAAATCTGCCCTTTTGCGTGTGTAAAGCTTTCACTACCATCAAAATTTTTTACC
>JAZSBI010000053.1:0-7548 GCA_045602345.1 Acutalibacteraceae bacterium
ATAAGCTTCATATTTTCTGTTAACGGCATTTCGGGGTCAATGCTTGTAATAACCTCTTCACCTTTTAAAATTGCAACAACATTAATGGAATATTTTTTCCTTAAATTAAGCTCAATAAGGTTTTTTCCAACCCATTGAGGCTTCATAGCAAATTCCACCATAGATACGTCTTTTGAAAGCTCAACAATGTCAACAAAACCTGAGCTTAAAAGATTTTTACCAAGTCGTGTGCCTGCTTCTTTTTCAGGGAAAACAACTTTATCTGCACCCACTCTGTAGAAAATCTTACCGTGCATTTCTTCAACACATTTTGCAATTACGGTTCTGACCCCTGCTTCCTTGCAAAGCGTGATTGCCATTACTGTAGATTCCAAGCTGTTTGCCATTGCAATAATAACAACATCAACATCAGCAATATCAAGCTTATCAATTACCTCGGGGTCTGTAACATCGGCACATTTGCAAACGGGAATAGTCTGCGCCGCCTCATTTACAAGCTCCTCGTTGCTGTCAATTGCAATAACCTCTGCGCCATTTTTAACAAGCTCTTCTGCAACTGCTCTGCCGTATCTGCCCAAACCGAAAACTGCATAAGTTTTATTTATACTCATAATTTTTACCCCACACTTATATCTTCAACAGGATTTTTTATTATATTTGGATTTTGCTTTTTTAAATTAAGGGCTACTGCCAAAGAAATTGGCCCGACTCTACCAAAATACATTGTGGCAATAATTATAATCTTGCCAATGGTGTTTAAAGAACCTGTAAGGTTTCTCGTTAGCCCCACCGTTGCGGTTGCACTTGCAGTTTCATAAAGGATATCAAGGAATTTCGCATCAGTCACTGCAGAAAGAAGAAGAGTTGACATAAACATTATAAAAAAAGATGTACAAATTACCGCAACAGCTTTGCTGACCGCTTGCTTTGATAAGGTTCTGTTAAACATTGTAACATCATTTTTATTTTTAATAGCAGAAATTGCCGCCGAAACTACTACTGCTATTGTTACTGTTTTAACACCACCTGCAGTACCGACGGGAGAACCGCCTATAAACATCAGAAATACAGAAACAAGTGCCGAACCGTTTGAAAAATTCTCTTGCGGTATCGTTGCAAAACCCGCCGTTCTTGTTGTTACCGATTGAAAAAAAGATGCTTGTACTTTTTGATACAATGTAAAATCCCTCATAGATTGCGGATTGTTGTATTCAAAAACAAATATACACAAAGCACCGCCAAAAATTAAAATCAAAGTTGTTACCAAAGCAATTTTACTGTGTAATGTTAAAGCCTTAAATATTTTAATTTTTCTCTTTTTTCTAAGTTTTAAAACCCTTATAACATCCCACCAAACAACAAAACCAATACCGCTAAAGAAAATTAACAGACAAGTTGTGAGATTAATAATAGGGTTATGAACATAATTGCACAAGCTATTTTCAGCGATTATATCAATACCTGCATTACAGAAAGCTGAAATTGCCGTAAAAACAGATATCCAGATACCCTTTAAGCCAAATTCAGGAATAAATACCGTCATATAAAGAAGAGCACCTACACCCTCAACAAAGAATGTGCCCAAAACAACCTTTTTAACAAACTGAGAAAGACCCGAGAGTGTATTCAAATTAAAAGCATCCTGCAATAGAAGTCTGTCGGAAAGACCCATTTTTCTATGAAACATCATAGCAAGAATGGAAACAACCGTAATAACTCCCAATCCGCCAATCTGGATTAAAAATAAAATTACTATATGACCGAAGGTACTCCAGGCAGAAAATGTGGGCACAACCACAAGTCCTGTTACACAAGTTGCAGTTGTTGATGTAAAAAGAGCATCAACAAAGGGTGTCCATTCCCCTTTTGCCGAGCTTATTGGTAACATAAGCAATATTGCACCCAAAAGCACAGCTATAAAAAAGCTGAAAAGAATTATGTGGGTTGTTGAAAAAGGAACCTTGGATTTTTTCATAACTGCACCTCTTTTCTTTATTTATGATTTATAATTATATCACACAGATATTTTTTAGCAATATTTTTAAAATAAAATATGACAAAACACATTTGTTATGATACACTGTAAACATAAATACAAAAACAGGTGATTTTATGGCATATTTGTTTGTTCATTTTAAAGAAAAAATTACTGTTGATGGTGAAGCAGTTTATTTTGGTATCAGTAAAGATGGCTTCAACTGGGAAAAGGTTAATAACGGTAACCCGATTCTTATGAGCACTTTGGGCGACCAAGGTTGCCGAGATATTGAAATTATACGGCTCCATACAGGCGGCTTTGTAATTCTCACCACAGACCTTTGTATTGTAAGACAAATGGATGAAAACTACAATGTGGACTGGAAGCACATAAACAGCCATGGTAGTAAATGCCTTTCCTTGTGGAAAACAGATGACCTTGTTAATTTTTCTGAGCAGAAATTAATCCATTTCGGCAGAAATGATTTTGGCTGCCTCTGGGCACCTGAAATTTTCTTTGATGAAATTAATGAAGAATATCTTATTCATTGGGGCTCAACTGTGGAGGAAACCGATTTTACTCATATGTCCATCTACTGCTCCGTTACGAAGGATTTTGAAACCTTTTCCGAACCTAAGCTGTATTTTACAAAAGAAAATGAAATACTTGATTCGCATATTACAAAAGTTGGCGATACATACCACCTTTTCTATAAAAATGCCAATAATCCCGGAATGAATATGCACGCTACATCAAAAAATCTTTATGGTCCTTTTGAACATGATAAAGACTTTCAGGACTATATGGAAAAAAATGTTCCCCACCCCGGTGCCTATGAAGGACCAACCACCTACACCCTCCCCGACGGCAGGTGGTGCTTGATGTTGGACTTTTTCGGTTGCGAAAAAGAAAAAATGGGCTACGTACCTTTTGTTTCATCCTACCCGGGTGATATGAGCTTCACAAGGGCAGATAACGAATTTTCCTTTCCCTACGGCTTTAAACACGGGAAAGTAATCGAAATAACTGATGAAGAATATGAAAGACTCAGTTCCTCATTTTAAGAAATCCAAATTAACTTATAACAAACTGAAAATGGGCTGTAAAAAACTTTCGTTTTTTACAGCCCATTTTTGGGGGATCGGGAAAAAAGATGCAGAACGGACAAAACGAGCAAAAACAAGGCTACAGACTTGTTTTTGCTTACCCGAAGGCGTACAAAGGTACGTCGAGTGGCGAGATTTGTTCGTAGCATAAAACATAAAATTCTTAGTATTTTGTGTTTTCTATTAACTTAAGGGGATTCTTACAGGTATCACTCCTGCAGGAATCCCCTTAAGTTATATTGTTTTATGCGGTCTGCGCTTTTTTACATCCCCTTGTTTTTTATTTCATCTCTTCTCTCATTGCAACAACCTGGTTGTGAATATTTTCTTTTGTTTTGCCGGTAAGCTTGTAGAAGAAGAAGGGAACACCTGCAAGGAACATCATAAGGCCATGGAAAATGGTATAGAAGAAAAGCATAAGAATTTTTGTTTTAAGGCTCTGTACAGGCTCGGGAACAAGCTCAGTAGGCTGAATGTACTGAATAATTGAACCTTCACCATAAAGAATCTGCGGTGAGAGGGTTGTTGCAATAGTACCGCTGATCATTGTGCCGATACTAATAACAAAGGGAAGGGTTGCATCAAGTCTTTTTTGGGTTTTAAGTTCGATAACCTCAAGAACATCTGCCTGGAACATTGAGGGAAGAAGGTTAGATGCACCAAACTGAAGACCGATAAGGAACAAGCAACCTATAAAGAGTATCTGCAGAACACTTGATGGCGAATTGAAATATGTATAACCGATTATAAATGCGATTGTATTGGCAATAACGGAATATATACCCGAGGCAATATAAAGCTGTTTTGCATTAAATTTTTTGAGAAGTGCATTGATAATAAGCATACCAACCGCCGTACCAATACCTGTGGGTAGGCCAAATAAAAGGAATTTACCCGTGCCCAAAAGTGCCGCTGCCAGGAAAACACCCATATAGTTTGCAATACCACGGAAGCTTTTAAGAGTTTCGCTGATAATAATAACCCATGCGTATTTATTTTTAAGTACGTCTGCAATACCAACAAGAGGATTTTTCTTCTCTTCACTATATGTAATTCGCTCTTTCATAAAGCGCATACCAATAAGGGTGATAGTTGTACCCACAACACTGATAAGAGAAGCACCGATTATATACTCCAGATACTCTCTATTTGGGTTATCAGGTGAAACCGCTTTAATAATTTCATCAATAACAAGAACAACAACCAATGGTGCAGAGTTACCTACGGCACTTGAAATACTGCGGAACGAAATTATTTTGTCACGCTCTTTGTTGTTAGGAGTTGTAACGTACGATACAAGGTTAATTGCATTACCAAAGCTACAACAAGCACCATGAAGCATACCTATTGTTATAAGGTAAATCATAAGAAGTGTACCTGCAAGTCCGTCGGGAGTGTAGAAAAGAAGCAATGTAACAATACCCATAGGAATTGCAACTGCGTTTACAATGGGAATAAATTTACCACGTTTTCCAATTTTGCGGTTATCAATAATAAGTGCATAAACAAAGCTCATTAAAAAGCCAGCTATACTCAAAAAACCATTGTAAAAAGAAACCTGGTCATCTTCCATTCTCAACACATTAACAAGATACGCCTGACGATAGGAGCCAACCATACCTGTCATCATTGTGTAAAAGAAAATGGCAGCAAGGTAGAATATCATTTCCTTGTTTTTAATGTGATTTTGTTCCAATGGTTTTTTTATTCTGTTCTCCAATACAACACAACCTTTAAACTATTTATTTTCAGTATAACCTTATAATACTTTTTTTGCAATATCTGAACTCATTTTTGCATCTTTAGCATAAAAATCTGCACCGATTTTTTTTGCATATTCGGGAGTTAATACTGCTCCACCAACCATAATTTTACAATCAGCTTCAGCGTCCTTCAATGCTTTTATGGTTCCTTCCATAGCAGGAAGCGTTGTTGTCATAAGTGCAGAAAGACCAACAAGCTTAACGTTAAGCTCTTTCTGTGCTTTAACAACTTTCTCGGGGTCAACATCTCTGCCTAAATCAATTACATCATAACCATAATTTTCAAGTACAGTTTTAACAATGTTTTTACCAATATCGTGAACATCACCTTTAACGGTTGCAAGAATAATTCTGCCCTTGCTTTCTGTCCGGGTGTTGCTCTTCTTCATTGTTTGTTTAATAACATCAAAGCAAGCCCCGGCAGCATCGGCTGCTCTCATAAGCTGTGGAAGAAAGAGTTTGCCGCTTTCAAACCCTGCACCCACATTATCAAGAGCCGGAATCAGAACATTGTTTATAAGACTTTGTGCATCTGTTTCTTTAAGTGCCTTTTCAGTTAATTCCGCACCCTGGGTCTTAAGGCCTTTTTCAATACATTCACCCAGTGTCAGCTCTTTTTTCTCCTGAACTGTGGTTTTTTCCCCTGCAAAAGAAGAAATGTACTGTGCAGAATCTTTATCAATTGATTTTAAAACCTTATATGCCCTTACTGCACCTATCATTGAGGCAGAGTTTGGATTCATAATCGGTAAGTCAAGACCATTTTCAAGAGCGAGTGTTACAAATGCGGTATTCACAACCTCTCTTTGAGGAAGACCGAAAGATACGTTTGAAACACCTAAAGTAGTTTTGACTCCGAATTTTTCCTTTACCTGTTTGAGTGCATCCAAGGTGATTTGTGCCGCAGACTGATTTGCACTAACTGTCATTGTCAGACAGTCAATTATTATATCTTCTTTTGGTATGCCTGTTGCAATTGCTCGGTTTATAATTTTTTCTGCAATTTCTACTCTTTTTTCTGCGGTTTCGGGAATGCCCTCTTCATCAAGAGTAAGACCAACAATTGCCGCACCATATTTTTTAGCAAGAGGAAGAACTGAGGAAAGAGATTTTTCTTCTCCGTTAACAGAATTTATAATTGCTTTTCCCGTATAAACTCTTAACGCCTTTTCAAGCACCTCAGGCGAGGTTGAGTCAAGCTGTAAAGGTATGCCGATTGAACCTTGCAAAGATGTTACAACTTTTTGCATCATCTCTTCTTCATCAATTTCGCTGTGCCCTACATTTACATCAAGTATATCTGCTCCTGCATCCACCTGAGAAAGACCTTCATTTAAAATATAATCAAGGTCATTCCTTTCAAGGGCTTCCTTAAATTTCTTTTTACCTGTGGGATTTATTCTTTCGCCTATAACCCTGGGCTCATTCAGCGTAACCGCAATTGTTGCACCGCTTATTGCACCTTTAACAGAGTCTCTTTTTTCTTTAATTTTTGTTTTCTCAAGCTCTTTTTTAAGTTCCGCAATATATTCAGGACTTGTTCCGCAACATCCACCTAAAATGACAGCACCTTTTTCATAGAACTTCAACATAAGTGAAGCAAATTCTTTTGCACACATTGAATATTTACCTGTTTTCAAATCGGGAAGACCTGCGTTAGGCTTTACAATAACAGGAACGGAAGAATATTTTAAAAATTCTTCTACAACTCCCGACAATTTGTCAGGACCTAAAGAACAATTAAGACCAACAGCATCTGCACCTGCAGCAACAAGAGTTACTGCTACAGCAGAAGGTGTGCTGCCGTTCATTGTAAGACCGTTTTCATCAAATGAAAGTGTTACTGTAACCGGTAAAGAAGTATTTTCCTTTGCGGCTAAAAGAGCAATTCTTGCCTCTCTTAAATCAGTAAAGGTTTCAAGGCAGATAATGTCTGCCCCTGCTTTTTCTCCACAAATTGCAACTTCCTTGTATGCTTCATATGCGCTCTCAAAGGTCAACTCTCCCGTTGGTGCAAGGAGCTTACCTGTTGTGCTTACATCAAGGGCAACAAGCGTTTCTGTTCCCTCTACCGCTTCTTTTGCAAGAGAAATTGCTTTATTAATACACTCTTCCACACTATGAGCAGAATTTTCCAATTTAAATGCATTGGCACCAAATGTATCTGCCATAATAATATTACTACCGGCATCAATATAAGCTTTATGTATTTCCTTTACCCACTCCGGATGGTCAAAAACTGCATTAACAGTATCTTCCTCGGGCAAAAGGCCTTTTTTTATAAGTTCAGTACCAAATCCACCATCAAGAAGAAGAAAATTATTTTTTAACAAATTTTCAAAAGTCATAGAAATCACTCTTTACTAAAAACACCGCGAAAGGATTCCGCGGCGTTCTGAATTATTTATGATATAATTTTTTGCTTTCGTAATGAGGTTCACAAGTGAGGTTGATTCCAAGCTTTCTGAAAGTATCTCTGTCCACCTGTGAAAGAATAACCGTTGCATGAGCTTCACTACCTTTAAGTGCCTTAAGTGCATCAAAAGCCTTTTTAGCATCCGCACTCTCTACCGCACTCATAGTAAGAGCAATAAGAACCTCGTCCGTATGAAGTCTTGGGTTATGGTTACCAAGAATACTTGTTTTCAAATCCTGAATAGGCTCAATAATTTTTCTTTCAATAAGAAGGGCTCTATCATCA
>JAZSBI010000054.1:0-6689 GCA_045602345.1 Acutalibacteraceae bacterium
CCTTTATAATCGGTATTGCAGTTGTGGTTTATGGAGTTTCCTCTTTCTTTTCGGGAAAAGGTGGACTTTTTTCAAAAATTCTTTCGGTTCTAATTGGTATATACGGTGTTTCTCTCGTTCTAAATCCCTTTAAAGGAGCAACCTCAATTACCTCAATGGTTGGCTTCGGACTTCTTGTTTTCGGTATAATTAAGATAGTTTCTGAAATTGTTATAAATAAAAACAAACCACAACTACCCGAAGATATTGATGGAGATGGGTATATAGAAGTTGATTTTAAGGATATATAATATATAACAAGGCTTCAAGACAAATCGTCTTGAAGCCTTGTTAATTTTATTATTATCTATTAGTTACTTAATCCGAAGAACTTAAAAATTGCTGTTATTAGCATAAACAGAATTTGCAGAATATTGTTAGATGCAATTAAATTATCCGTTTCATCATCGGGGGTGATATTACCTGTACCCTCTATTACTGTTCCGTCATATTCTGATGTGTGTGAAGAAAGCCAGGAAATCATACCGTCGGGGTAATTTAACTCAACACTATTTCCGTTCCCATCAACAGTTGTCATATTTGGGTAGTTACCGTTTTCTGTTGAAAACATATCGTAGTTAACAGCAAACCAGGTATGGTGAGCACTGCTTGTTGGAGTGCCGTCTGCATAGCAAACATTTGTAATTGTTGAAAATCTGCAATCCTCGGGAACATTAGTTGTATTAACAATTTTATCCCAAGTTGGAGATACTGATAAATGATAATTAACAAGCGGGTCCTGTGTGCTTGAAGTTAACCAGATAGGCATATATTGAAGATAATTTATCAAATTTGCATCAGGTGCCCAAGCAGGACAAATAGGGAATGCTGCAGCAAACATTTCGGGATAAGAAATAGCCATTTTAAGTGTCATTTTACCACCCATTGAATAGCCGCCAACATAAATTCTTGTAAGGTCAATATTTTCGCCATATTGAACAATAAAATCATCAATAGCAGCTCTGAGAGGTGCTATCATTTCATCGTCCCAATAAAAACCATCCTCTTCTCTTGAACGTGCAGCTAAAATAAATGCACCGCCTGCAGGCTGAAAACGAGCCTGAAACTCGTCACTTGCCCAATAGGCTATCTGGCTGTTATTAACCTGACGACCATCTTCTGCGCCGTCACCCATACCGTGAAGCCAAACAACAAGAGGATATTTTGTTGTGTCATTTTCTTTAACGGGTGAAAAATAGCGGTAATCAATTGAATAACCTTCTTCAACAGGACCTTCACCAAAAACAAACTCGTTTTTAAGCGGGTCTAAACCGCCTTCCATAGAAAGAGCACTTGCGCTTAATGGAAGCATTGATAACATTGAAATAACAAGCACAACTGCAACTAACCTTTTGAATTTTCTCATAAAAGCACCTCTTTCCAATATTTGTTAACTTCACATTACCATATATTAGGATACTTTTCAATAAAAGATAATATAATTAACACTTTGGACACAAAATCAAGATGCCAGATGCCAGTATAAAAGTTAAAGGATTCAAGACATTTTACTGTCCTAAATCCTTTTGTTTCTCTATAACTTTATTGAATCTTTCTAACAATCATACCATTGAACAAAGCCTCAAACTCTTCTATAGAACCCTTTGAGAGCAAATCTTTCTGACAAACACAAACGGCAGTTATATAAACACTCGGAAAAACAATTTCATAAAACTCGCCATAATCATTGACTGCTTTGACTTTCGATATAGGTTTGCTGATTGTTGTTTTTTCACTAATTGCTTCTATTTCACCATTACAAATTTTTACTTTCTTTAAATTAATTCTTTGCTTTTCTTTTTTTGTAATGCAAAGACGAAAAATAATCGGAGAAAGAAGGGAAAATACAAGAACCGCTATCATTACCTCAACAAAGGTATTTGTGATTGTTGATAAAAGCACCCACATAGGAATTGAAAGTGCAATAAGAATTAATAGAAGATTACTTCCTGCATGCATCATCTTCTTTATGTAAAATTCATTTGCGTTACCTGTAATATAACCGTCAAATAAAATCATATAATACACTCCTTTAATAAAAAACTATACGTTCTACAGCCTAACTCTACCATATATTGTCATCTATTTCAATTAGCTTTTCTACCAAATTAAACAACTACATTTCTAATACAAAAAACAAAGCACACAAAAAATGGCACTCAATTCATTGAACTGAGTGCCGATAGCTTTTATTTATTGTAACCTAATTCAAATGCTTTGAGATTCATTTCGAGGAATTTTGCGGGGACGCAGGATTTAACTGCATCCAGCCAGATCTCCTTTGGAATATCTGTATCCTTTGCCATTGCGCCAATAAGGACAACATTTGTAGCTTTAGGTGAGCCTGCTTCAACTGCAAGGGGAAGAGCATCAAGCTCAACAACTGCTGCACCTGCAGCTCTTACGGCATCAAGAACACCATCAGGATATACGCTGTCACCGATAACAACTGACATAGGGTCAATTTTCTGTGTGTTTACAATAACTTTTCCGTCAGGCTTAAGGCAAGAAAGCCATCTTGCCGCTTCAAGCTGTTCAAATGCAAGAATAAGGTCTGCTTCACCTTCGCCAACAACGGGAGAATAAACCTTCTCACCATATTTAACATAAGTAACAACGGAACCGCCACGCTGACTCATACCGTGAACCTCGGAAACCTTAACATCGTACCCTTGTGAAAGAAGAGCACTACCTAAAATACGGCTTGCAAGCAGAGTACCCTGACCGCCAACGCCAACTATCATAATAGCTTTATTCATTTTTAGCTCTCCCCTTTCTTATTCAATAGCACCAAATTTGCAAAGCTGTGAACATACATTGCAACCAAGGCATTGTGTAAAGTCGATTTCTGCTTTGCCATCCTTCATGCTGATAGCAGGACAACCGATTTTCATACACATTTTGCAGGATTTACATTTATCTTTATTAACCTTAAGCGGCGGGTTATGCTTAACAGTTTTAAGAAGAGCACAAGGTCTTCTTGAAATAACAACTGCAGGAGCATTAAGCTCGAGTGCATTTTTGATTGTTGTGTAGCTTTCATCAAGGTTATAGGGGTCAACAACAAAAACATTGTTAATACCAACTGCTGCACAGAGCTTTTCAAGGCTTACTGCAGCTGCAGGCTCACCTTTAATGTTGAAACCTGTTGTGGGGTTCTGCTGGTGACCTGTCATACCTGTAATGCTGTTATCAAGAATAATTGTAACTGAATTACTGTTGTTATATGCAATATCAATAAGACCAGTTACACCTGAGTGAATAAATGTAGAGTCACCGATAACTGCAACGGATTTACTTGCGTGTTCGGGATCTGCAAGGTTTCTGCCGTGAAGACCTGAAACGCTACCACCCATACAAAGAACTGTATCAATCATCCCGAGGGGTTTTGATGCACCGAGAGTATAGCAACCGATGTCACCGCTAACGGTTACATTAAGCTTTTTGAGTGCATAGAAAAGGCCACGGTGAGGACAACCTGCACAAAGAACAGGAGGTCTTGCAGGAATTTCTACATCTGCTTTAAGTAATTTGCTTTCTTCACCAAGAATAACTTTTCTGATAAGGCCCTGTGAATACTCGCCAAGGAGTGTAAACTCTGCTTTACCCTTTACGTCAACACCGATTTTACGACAATGTGTCTCAATATAATCGTCAAGTTCTTCAAGAACATAAACTGTTTCACATTCTGCACAGAAATCCTTTATAAGCTTTTCGGGAAGCGGATAAACGCAACCTAATTTAAGGTATGATGCTTTATCTCCGAGAGCTTCTTTAGCATATTCATAGCAGATACCTGCAGTAATAACACCGATTTTTTTATCGTTGTATTCAACGCTGTTAAGTCCGTTTTCAACAGCTTCAGTTTCGCAGTATTCAATCTGATTTAAAATTCTCTTTTCGACCTGAACGTGCTTAACCTTTGCATTTGCAGGTACCATAACATATTTAGGAGCATTCTTTTCGTAGGGTTTAAGACCGTTGTCAACTCTGTCGGAAACTTCTGCAAGGCTTCTTGAATGGGAAACTCTTGTTGTGAGACGGAGTATAACGGGAGTATCAAATTTCTCTGAAAGCTCAAAAGCAAGCTTTGAATATTTAAGACATTCATCGGAATCAGAGGGCTCGAGCATCATAATTTTTGAAGCCTGTGCGTAATGACGGCTATCCTGCTCGTTTTGTGAAGAATGCATACCGGGGTCATCAGCAACAACCACAACAAGACCTGCATTAACACCTGTATAGGAAGAAGTAAAAAGCGGGTCTGCTGCAACATTAAGACCAACGTGCTTCATAGCACAGAAGGAACGTGCACCTGCAACTGCTGCGCCGAAAGCAACCTCCATTGCAACCTTTTCATTGGGAGCCCACTCACTTGTAATTTCGTCGTATGTAGAAATGCACTCGGTAACCTCCGTACTGGGTGTACCGGGATAGCTTGAAGCAACTCTGCAACCACCTTCATAAAGGCCACGTGCAACCGCTTCATTACCTAAAAGTAACTTTTTCATTATCTATACCTCTTATGATTATTTATTTATTTCATTCTGTGAAGCAACAAGGCTTTCACCGCAATACATCTCACGAAGCTTGGGTTTCTCAATTTTGCCTGTGGGATTACGGGGAACCTTTGCGAAAATAAGCTTCCTCGGGCGCTTATATCTTGGCAAGTCATAGCAAAAATCATTAATATCATCTTCTGTTATAGTCTCGCCCTCTTTCGCTTCAATAATAGCAGCAGCAATTTCGCCAAGACGGGCATCGGGAAGACCAATAACTGCAACGTCCTTGATTTTATCGTGCTTACGAAGGAAGTCTTCAATCTGTACGGGATAAAGGTTTTCACCGCCTGAAATAATAACATCTTTCTTACGGTCAACAAGGAAAATGAAGCCGTCTTCATCCTCTTGTGCCATATCCCCTGTATAAAGCCAACCGTCACGGAGAACCTCGTTAGTTGCTTTTTCATCCTTATAATAGCAGAGCATTACGCCGGGACCTTTAACTGCAAGCTCACCGACCTCGCCTTTGGCAACCTCATTTTTATTTTCATCAACAATTTTAACTTCCCAGCCGTAGCCTGCTTTACCGATTGCACCAACCTTATGAACATTTTCAACACCAAGATGCACACAACCGGGACCGATGGATTCGCTTAAACCATAGTTAGTGTCATACTGATGATGAGGGAATATTGTAAGCCAACGCTTGATAAGGCTTGGGGGGACAGGCTGAGCACCGATGTGCATCAATCTCCACTGAGAAAGGGTATATTCGCTTAAATCAACCTCTCCGCTGTCAATAGCATCGAGAATATCCTGTGCCCACGGAACAAGAAGCCACACAATTGTGCAACCCTCTTCACTTGCAGTTTTAAGAATCAATTCAGGCTTTGTACCCTTAAGAAGGACTGCCTTGCTACCTGCTACAAGAGAACCGAACCAATGCATTTTTGCACCTGTATGATAAAGAGGCGGAATGCAAAGGAAAACATCATCTCTTCCTTGTGAATGGTGTTTTTGCTCTGTTAAAGCCGCGTGAACAAGGCTTTTGTGAGCATGAAGAATTGCTTTGGGGAAGCCTGTTGTACCGGAAGAGAAATAAACTGCTGCCTCATCCTCGTCGGAAATTTCAATTCCGGGTGCGTGAGATGAGCAATATGTAACTAATCTGTCATAGCTTTCTGCAAAGGTAGGGCAATCCTCACCAACATAGAAAGTGTACTTTATATCAGGAATTCTATGCGCAATTTCCTCAACACGACCTGTAAACTCGGGACCGAAAACAAGAACATCACTATCAGAAAGCTTAAGGCAATATTTAATTTCTTCCGCAGTATAGCGGTAGTTAAGAGGAACTGCAAGAGCACCTGTTTTAAGAATACCGAAATATATGGGAAGCCATTCAATTCCATTCATAAGAAGAATTGCAACTCTGTCCCCTTTTTTGATACCTCTTGAAAGAAGAAGGTTTGCAAAGCGGTTTGCTCTTTTATCAAACTCGCCCCATGTAAGCTCTGTTCTGCCCACATTAAAGGGATTTGTTTCAATAAGAGAATATTCACGCCAGGTCTGGCGACTTTTCCCCTGCATTTCGGGGTTAATCTCAACAAGAGCAACCTCATTTTTGTAGTTATTTGCGTTAATCACAAGAAAATCTGTAATAGGCAAATTCATTCATTCCTTTTCATAAATACTAAATTAAAATTTTATCATAGTCTGTCGCATAATGTCAACATAGATTATATATTTTCAAGTGTTAAAATATAACTTTCTATATCGAAATTATCAACAGGACTGTTATTTTTAAGGTACAACGGATGGTGTGGGTGTCCTTTTACAGAGCGTTTTCCCACTGTATACCATTTTGCACCGAATTCGTTACCTATTTTAATCATATCCTTAACACAGGGAATCAGATATGGTCTTTTTTCGATAATAGTACCCCAAGCAGCCCACACGGCAGGAGTTTTGCCCTCACCATAGGAAGAAAGAATATAGCGGAAGGCATTCATATTTTCGTTATGTAAATATTCGTTGAAAGAGCCGTCCATATCTTTGGGGTTTGTTGCTCTCTGTGCATAGACATTGAACATCATAAAACTGTCAAACCCATTAAATGCAGCGGTACGCTCAACGGATTTTAAGGTA
>JAZSBI010000055.1:0-21930 GCA_045602345.1 Acutalibacteraceae bacterium
TTTCATTTGTGATTGTGTCACTCTTATTTATGATTTTCCCGGGGGTTGGTTTGAAATTAGCTTGTAAGGCTATGCAAAAGGATCAAGCTAACGCTCAATGGGAGGCTAAAGCCGTTTCTTTTAAAAAAGGTGAAAGTAAAAGAATATCAATGGATTGGGTTTCTGTTGAAATTCCAAAAGAACTGGAAAAGAGTGATTTTGAATCAAGCTTAGAAAGCCAGACCGTAGAAATTTACAAAATAGAAGATGTTGTGAATGTGACATTAAGAAAGTCAACAGATGAGCCATTTGCGGAGTTTGATTTGTTTGAACCTAAAGATGATACTGAAGAAGAAAAATTGGCAAATGATTTGTATTTGATGAATTTTCAAAAATACTTTGGTTTCATTCCGTCTAATATGTATGAATATCAGAGACTTGCGGCAAGCCTTGATGCTGATGATATGAGAATTATTGATTATCCCCAGTGCGTTCTTTATGCTCAGTTGATTATGTCAGATCAAATAACGTCCTTTAATGGAGCTAATGACATTTACTATATTGATACCGATGAAACTTATGGTGAATTGATTGTTACCGATAGCAGTAAGATTATTGAGGAGAATAAGCGAATTATGGCAGGTTATACGATTGTTGATAAAAATAACCTTGATGTTAGTTATCAAATCGTTATAGTTAGTCATAATTATGATATTGAATTACTCCACAAAATAATTAATTCCGTTGAAATTGATTTATAAAACGAATACAAAAACGAAAAACTCCTCTGCGTAAAGCAGGGGAGCTTTTCTTAGGGGTAAATATGGAAATAAGGAGATAGGAATGAAAATGTGTAACCAACGAAACAGTTTCCTTTTCCGTTTCGTTGATTACACTATACAGTACATTATTTAATTGCGTATGAAAAAGATGTGAACAATTTTCGATTTTTAATGAACGTTCTGTTAATTAAAGGTTGAAGATTGTTTTATTTTTTCAGATATCTGCTATTGAAGCTCTGTTTTAAATCAATTGAGCTGTCGGCGTGAATTGTTGTGATTGTTACACCCTGTTGCCATTCTTCCTCGGGAAGGGAAACACCGTTGTAATTGCCGAGACCGTAGGCGTTGTAGCTGCCGAATTGGTTATATACAAGCCATATTCCCTCATATTTTGCTGCCCAGTCGTTTACGTGGTCGTGACCGGAGAAAATACCCTGAGCTTCATTTTTCTTCATAGCTTCAAAAAGACCGCTGTTGAAGGGGGAAGAGCCAACGCTTTCGTTCATTCTTCCGTAGAGAATTTCAGCCTTGCCTGTGGGAACAAATTTGCCGTCTTCATTTAATTGAAAAACCTCTTCATATTCCTTAATCGGAATGTGCATATAAAGAAGGTTGGGGCATTTGCCGTATTTCTCTTTAAGAGCAGTCATTTCCTTTGTGTACCATTTAATCTGGTCGGGCTTTATGTAGTCGTAGCCCTTTTCCATTTCTGCGGGAACACCATCTCGGGGCATATATTCGGGAATAATATCTCTGCCTGAATCCATAAACACGAGACTCTGCTTAAGCTCAGTTTCGGAATTCATAATGTTAACAATGAAGTTACCGTAGCCGAAGAGATTAGGATCACCGAATTTGGAAAGACAATGGGGTGCATCTGACAGACTTTTCATAAGAAGATATTTATGAAATTCCTTTTCTTCTCTTGCTTCGTGGTTGCCGAAAACATAAACCCAGTAAACACCTAATTTTTCCATCATCTGAGCAAAGTGAATTGCCTCAAATTGCTGGTATTTGGACTGGATGCAGTCACCTGTAAGAATAACCAAATCGGGCTTTTCATCACGAATCTGGTTAATGAACATTTGCAAGGTTTTGTTGTTGAGTGAATAATCCTCGTCTGTGTGCATATCGGTAGTGGCAAGAAGCTTGAAATCACTGTTATCAATAGTGCCGTTATCGTTGTATTTTGCGATAAAGGTTGAGGTTTCGGTTTCTTTAATAATTCTTACATTAGTTCCTACATAGGGCACATCAAGAGCAGATAAAAACCTGTTTTGTGCAAGTTTGCCCTTACTTAAGTCATATATGATTTTTTCTGCACCAAGGCAGGCTTTAATGCCGTTTTGCTGAATGAAAGTTCTTACGGGTTTCATAAAATACCTCTTTTCTGTGAGTATGGAAACATCTTATCACAATAGTTTTGCAATTTCAATATTTTGGCAGATTTTGAGGCATTTGTTAACTAAATATTTCAAGGCTTTTAACTGTTTTTTAAAAGCGTGTTTTTTCTGTTTTTTGTGTATAAAAAAACTATAAAAACTTTGGCTATTTTTACATTTTATTTAAAGGGGTTTCCGTTGACATTACAAGGTGTTTTGTGGTATATTTACTATGTAAACTTATATAGTAGGGACAGGTGCGCTCTTTTGAAGAAAAAGCTTTTGCTCCTGCATATTTACAACAAAAAACCGAAAGGAAGAAACTAAAAAATGAAAAGAAGTATCTCATTGGTGTTATGCCTTGCTATGCTTATTTCGGTGTTCTCTTGCTTTGGTCTTACTGCTTCTGCAGCAGGTGACGCAAAAGAGCTTTTTACCGTTAAGAATAGCGGCTTTAAAAATGACAAAATCACCTACACCATTTATCTTAACAAAGGGGTGAATTTGTCAGGCGCAATTATATATGCCAGCTTTGATACAAATGCTCTTGCTATTGACAAAGCAAATTCCGGTGCATATATGGTTGACGATGGCGATGGCGGAGAAAAAGAAAACATCGGTGGTATGTACGAAGCTGATTTTATGGCAGGCTACAGCAACCAGTTTTCCATTGCTCACGCTTATGGTAACGAAACGGACTATAAAAATAAAACGGCGGATAAGCCTTATATGCAGTTTACATTCAAGGCAATCGGTGAGAGTCGTCCCAAAACAACCGTAAGATTCTATTGCTACGAATTCAATAGCCAGAGTATTCCTGAGAATAATATTCCCAACGGGTCATCGGAGCAGTTTTATAAGCATACCGACACAACTCTTGGTCAGGCTGTTATTACTTCCGTTGCTTCAGAAAAAGACGGTGTGAGAATTTCCTGGAAAGCTCTTACAGGTGCAGATTTGTACAGAGTTTATAAAGTAGTAGACGGTGAAAACAAACAAATCTATGAAGGTACCGACACCAGCTGTATTGATGCAGATGTAAAAAATAATACATCCTACACATACAGGGTAAGGGCGGTCAACGAAGCAAGCTATGAGGATGGAAACGGTAATAAATACCCCGCACCTATCAGTGAGGCTGCTTCAACAAGGTATACAGTAGCTCCGTCAAAAATTACTGCTTCCAATGACGATGAAAAGGTTATTGTTAAATGGACAGCGGTTGAGGGTGCAACAGCTTACAGAGTTTACAGAAGAGCTGTTGATGCAGATGGCGATGTAACAACTTGGGTGCCCTTTGAAAAAATTACTGCTACAACATATTCCGATACAACTGTTGACAGCGGAATTACCTACCAATATGCGGTGCGTGTGTATTCAAAGGGCGGTAACAGTGATTTGTATTCCGAAAAGGAAATTGCTTACCTTGATATTCCCGAGCATACAGTTAAAGCTACAACAAAGGGTGTAAAAATTTCATGGGATGCTGTTGAAGGTGCTGAAAGCTACAGAATTTACAGAAAACCTTATGGCGGCTCATGGGAAAGAATTAAAACAGTTTCTTCTTCAACTTCATATACAGACAAAAATGCACCAAGCGGCAAAAAAGTTTATTACATGATAAAAGCCGTTAAGGGCTCATACACAAGTGATTACGAAGCTCATTCATTGAGATATATCAAAACTCCTGTGGTAAAGGTTAAAAACATTTCAACAGGTGTAAACATTTCCTGGAGCAAGGTTGGTGGCGCAACAAAGTACTATGTTTACCGCAAAGCAGGCAGTGCAACGTCCTGGAAATATGTCGGCAAAACAACAACCGGTTCGTATACCGATAAAACAGTTAAAAGCGGTACAACCTACAAATATTGTGTAAGAGCAATAGGTGATGTTAAATCAGCATACGGCGGTTCTTCATACGAAACAATACGTTTCCTTTCTGCTCCAAAGCTTGACAGCATCAAGAGTACAAAAAGCGGAATCACAATTTACTGGGAAGAGGTAAAGGGTGCCGACGGTTATATCATCTACAGAAAAACCGGTTCAGGTGCTTATGAGGAATTTGCTGTGGTTGAAGGAAAATCCACAGTTAAATACTTTGATAAAACTGCTGAAAAGGGAATCACATATTCCTACAGAGTTTACGCAACTTATGATTCATATAAGAGTAGCTACAAATCAAGCCTCTCAATAAAAGATAAGTATTGATTTTAAAATTATAAAGTTCCTAAGGAGGAATTGCATTGAAAAGAGTTATATCATTACTTCTTTGTTTAGTAATGTGCGTTTCTGTTTTTTCTGCTACAGCAACACAGGTTTACGCTACAGATAAAACCGATGCTATTTTTACAGTTGAAAAAACAGATTTTGAAAACGACAGAATAACATACACAATTTCACTTAACGCAAATCAGCAGAAAATTTCAGGTGCTATTTTGAAATTTAAATATGACAGCACAGTTCTTGAAGTTTCTTCCGATAGCGGTGCCATGGGTTCAGTTAACGACCTTGGCGAATTTGCAGCAAACGTAACAGGTTATTATGAAACAGGTCTTGTTTATGATGACCCTAACACATATGCTGTTGCATATATGAATCCCAACGGCTTTACCATTGGTGATGCAAGCAAAAAATTTGTTAAGGTTACATTTGTTGCTGTAAGTGATGTACGTCCCGTTACCGCTGTTGAATTCTATTGCGAAGAGTTCATTACCGATGATGAGGATGACACAAACGATATAAGAAAGAATGACGGTGCTCATAAGTTTTATAGCGATTCCTTCTTTACCCTTAACGAGGCTAAAAATGTTGAGGTTGCTTCCTCTGAAACAGGTCTTAAGTTCTCATGGACTTCTGCAGCAGGTGCCGAGTGGTATAATATTTATCGTAGAGAAGTAAATAACGAGGATGGCACTCTTTCTGAGTGGGCAAAGCTTTTAGAAGCTCCCGCAGGTACAACAGAATATATTGATGAATCAATTGTAAAAGGTGTTGAATATTATTATTCTGTAGAAGCAGCTAACCAGTTTGGCGTAAGAGAATATGACAAAACAGGTCTTCCCGGCTTCTTCTTTGGCACAATTACAGAAATTGATGTGGAACCTACCGAAAGAGGTGCACTTGTTTCCTGGGGTGCTCTTAATGGTGCAGAAAGCTACTCAGTTTACAGAAACGATGCCGGTGAAACTGATGCAGATGGTAAATTAATCTGGAAAAAAGTTGGCACAACAAATGGCACAACCTCTTGCGAGGATGAGCCCCTTACAAGCGGTGTTAAGTATTATTACACAGTTAAAGCTCATAAAGGCGCATACAATGCAGAAGCATCTGTAGATCCCGCAGAAATTATTTTTATTGCAAACGCAAATATTGTTGGTTGTAAATTAAATTATAGTGATATTGTTATTAACTGGAATTTTGTTCCCAATGCAGTAAGCTATGAAATTTACAGAAAAGCTCCCGGCGAAAGCACATATACGCTTGTAGGAACAACTGTTGATAACATTTTTGAAGATACTGATGTAGAAGATAAGAAAACATATTCATACCAGGTTCGCTCAATCGCTGAAAATGGTGATGGCAGTGTTCGTGGCGAAACAGGTTATGATGTGGTTAAACTCCCCATTACAACAGAGGTTGTTGCTGCTTTGGGTGAAGACCACATTACAGTAAGCTGGGCTCCTGCAGACCTTGCAGAAGAATATGTAATTTACAGAAAAACTACAACAGGAACATGGATGAGAATAACTTCAGTTCCTGCAACACAGTTGAAATTTGATGATACTGTTGTTGAAAGTGGTAAAACTTACATTTATGCTGTTGCATCAAAAGCACAGGCGTTTACAACAGAGTTGTCAGTAGTATCCAATTCTGTTTACTTCCTTTCTTCACCTCAGGTCGTTGGTGTTTTCAACGGCTCAAATGGTATGGAATTTGCATTCAAGTCAGTTGATGGTGCAGAAAAATATAATATTTACAGAAGAGAAGCTAATGGTCAGTTTGGTGCTCCGGTAGGTACAATTGAACAGACTACTCTTAAAGAGTACAGATATGTAGATAATTCTGCAATTTCAGGTGTTCAGTATGTATATGGTGTTCAATCAGTTTATGGCGACATAAACAGTGCAATTTCTGAATCCGACCTTGCATGTTGTCTTGATGAGCCTGAATTTGAAATTGCTCCCGTATACGGCGGTATAGAGGTTTCATGGGAAGCTGTTCGTGGTGCAGAGGAATATGCAGTTTATTATTCCACCACCCGTAAGGCAGAGGATTTGAAGCTTGTTGCTACTGTAAAAGATACATCATTTATTCATGAGTCTCCTGTAAGTGGTCGTAACAACTACTATGCAGTTCAGGCAATTTGTGGTGATACATTCAGTACAGTATCACAGGATTTCATTTACTACATTGCTGCACCTGAAGATATTGAATTTAAAAACTATAAAACAAGCGTTCAACTTAAGTGGAAGGACGTTCTTGGTGCGGATGAATACGAAATTTACCGTAAACTTTACGGCGAAAGCAAATGGACAAAAATAGACCTTGACATTGATTATGAGGATGTTGAGGAAGGCGAAGATACTGTTACATACGTAGTTGCTAAAGATAAAGATGTATCAACAGGCAAAAAGTATGTTTACACAATCGTATGTGGTGATGGCGAAGATTACAGTGCTATGTATGAAGAGGGCTGGACAAATACCTTCCTTAAAAACCCCACTCTTAAGAGCGTTACAAACTATTACGGCGGTCCCAAGATTTCCTGGAGCAAGGCTGCCGGAGCTACAAAGTATTATGTTTATCGCAAAACAAAATCTTCAAGCTGGAAATATGTAGGCTCAACAAAAACTACATCTTATGTAGATAAATCTGCTAAAAGTGATACAAAATACTACTATGCAGTAAAATCTGTAGATGGTGAAAGCTCTTCCTATCACAGCACATCTCACTTTAACGATATCTGCAAGACTGTAAACTACCTTGCGGCTCCCGTTGTTAAGGTGAAAAATAACGTAGGTACATCAATTACTGTTTCCTGGGGTAAAGTAAGCGGTGCTCAGAAATATTATGTTTACCGTAAAGCAGGTTCTGCAACAAGCTGGACAAAGGTTAAAACAACAACCTCAACCTCATACACAGATAAGAGTGTTAAGAATGGCACAACCTATAAATATATGGTTAAAGCTATTGACGGAAAGATAGTATCCGGGTATAAATCTTCAGGTACATCTATTAAGCGTCTTGCAGCACCTACACCCTCAAGTGTAACAAGCTCAAAGAGCGGTATTACCTTCAAATGGAGTAAGGTAACAGGTGCTTCCGGTTACATTGTTTACAGAAAAACCGGTTCAGGCAGCTACGAAGAGCTTGCAACAGTTAAGGGTAGTACAAAGGTAAGCTACCTTGATAAGAGTGCAGAAAAGGGCAAAACTTATACATACATTGTAAAGGCTTACTCAGGCTCTTCAAAGAGTGCAAACAAAACAGGTCTTAAAATTAAAGATAAGTATTAAGAAAAATGCAGTTCCCTCGTAATAGAGGGAACTGCTCATATCAAATAGGAGGGGTGTTTTTGAAAAGAGTAATTTCATTAATCCTCTGTATTATAATGTGTTTTTCCGTGTTCAGTGTTACTGCTGTGCAGTCTGTGGCAGTTGGTGCAGCAGATAAAATTTTCAGCGTAAAAAGCGGAGCTGTAAAAGACGGGAAAATTACATACACAGTAAGCCTTAGCGGTGGTGTAGAAGGCTTTGGCGGAGCTGTTATTTTTATAGAATATGATAATACGGTTTTAGCTCCGGCAGAGGAGGGCTTCAGACCCGCCTATACAAGTGCAGGTGTTCAGCAATTCAAGGGTCAGTATGTTAGCGGTGCACATATAGAAAACGATAATATGTACTCCGTTGCATATATGAACACAACCGCTGAATCAGTAAAGGCTAATACAGAATTTTTCAGTATAACATTTGATGTAATAAATGATGCAAGACCGAAAACCTCGGTGGCATTTTATTGTAAAGAATTTTTCTGTGTAACAAGTGAAGAACAATCCATTACACCGGCAGATGGTTTGCAGACAATTGCAGTGATTTCTGATATCAATACTTTGGAAACTCCAAAATTGATAAGTGCAGACCTTAAAACCAATGCTATTGAATTTCAATGGAAATCAGTAGTTGGTGCAACAGGTTACGAAATAAGAAGAAAAACCCTTATAGATACATGGACATTTGTTGCAAAAGTTTCAGCTGATGAACTCAAATATACAGATGTAAATCTCGAGAGTGGCACCACATATATTTATAGTGTAAGAGCCATAAACTCAGATGGTCCCGGTTTATATGATGCAACAGGTGTTACTTGCAAATATATTTCAAAGCCCGGGAATGTTACCGCTGAAACAGGTGTTGGCGGTGTAGATGTTTCATGGTCTGCAACTACCGGTGCGGATAAATATAAGATTATGCGCCGTGAAGCAGGTACAGAGGAGTGGGAAGTTCTTGAGGAACGTCCTACAAACCTTGTAACCAATTTTAAAGATACAACAGTAGAAAGCGGAAAAACATACGAATATGATGTTAACTCCGTTCTTGGTAGCTTTGTAACAGATACACTTTCCGAAGGTGTATTCGTTACATACCTTACTTCTCCTGTAATCAGTTCTGTAAAAAATATCAGAGAAGGTATAGAACTCCTTTGGGGTAATGTTGAAAATTCAGCCTATTATGTTATTTACAGAAAAGCTATTGGTGTTGAAACCGAATTTTCTGCATACTCAACAGTTACATCAAATTCTTTTGTTGACTATGATGTAGAACCGGGTAAAGCATATACATACAGTGTACAGGCAGTAAGTAATTACGGTAATGAAAGCGCTTTCACAAAAACAGGCTACACAATTACAAGAGTACCTTCAACCATTGTAACAAATGTAGTTCCTCAAGCGGATTATATTACTGTTTATTTTCAGCAGGTTGAAGGTGTTGACGGTTACAGAATTTACAGAAAAACCGCTGACTCTGATTGGGAAAAGGCGGGAACAACTTTTTCAGATGCGAGTTCCTTTGATGATAAACTTGTTCCGGGTGGACAGGTGTATTACTATTGTGCTGTACCATATATCGGTAATTCAGAAAGCGACAAGGTATCTACCGAGCAAGGCGTTTATTTCCTTAAGGCTCCACAGAATGTGAAGTCTGTAAACACAAAGGATGCCCTTAAGGTTACCTGGGATGTTGTTACAGGTGCAGGGGAGTACTACGTTTTCAGAAGAGTTGGAGAGACCGGTGCATTTACTTTAGTTAAAACCGTTAAGGCAGGAGAAAGCCTTGAGTACATAGATAAGGATGTTGAGGTTGACAGTATTTATTATTATACTGTTCAGGCTACAAGTTCAAAAGGCCAAAGCTTTGAAAGTGAAATTTCTCCCGCGACAATGAGAATTACCTGCGTTAAAAAAGTTGAAGCAAAAAAAGTTGTGGACGGTGTTTACATTGAATGGCGTAACCACAAATTTGCTGAGAACTATATAATTTGCCGTATGGACGGCGACAAATGGGAAAGAATAGGCGAAACAGCAGAGGTTGACTATACCGATACTACTGTTGAAAGCGGAAAAACATATTCTTATGCTGTAATTCCTGTTGTTGAGTCCTTTGAAGGCGGTATTGACGAAGACGAAATTGTTCAAATAAAATACCTTGCAGCACCTACAATAACAGAAGCTACAAATTATAAATCGACTGTTAAGATTGAGTGGTCGAAGGTTGAAGGTGCAGAGAAATATCGTTTGCAAAGAGTAAGGCTCGATTCAAATTGGAACAGTGTTGGTTCTTATGAAACTATTGCAACAACCTCTGAGTTGAGCTTTAAAGATACCGACCTTGTGGCAGGTCGCAGATACAGCTACAGGGTGTATGCAATTGAGGGTGACGAGGTAAGCGTTGCTTCTAACCCATTTAAGCATATTTTCCTTGCAGTTCCTAAAATTTCATCTCTCAAAAATGCTTATGGTGGAATAAGGGTTTCATGGGGTGCTGTTAAGAATGCAGAAAAATACCGTATTATCCGAAAGGAAAGTGGCGGAGAATGGGAAACAATAAAAACAGTTTCCTCTTCAACCACTGCATACACTGACAAGACTACCAAAAATGGTGTTAAATATTATTACGCCGTTAAGGCTTTGGCTGGTGACAGTTCAAGCTACTATGAATCAAAAAGCTTTACCTATTTTGGTTCACCTAAGGTTACGGTGTCAAACAAAACATCGGCTATAACTGTTACCTGGGACAAAATTTCAGGTGCAAAGAGTTACTACGTTTATCGTAAAGATCCGGGGGCAACATCCTGGAAGAGAATTGCCATTGTGACAAAAAATATTTATACAGATACCAATGTAAAAAATGGTAAAACTTATAAATACACTGTTAAGGCATACAACGGTGATATTTTCTCCGGTTATAATACCAGCGGTTGGACAATAAAACGTCTTACTGCACCTAAGCTCAACAGTATTTCCAATAAAACAAATGGGGTATATCTCAGTTGGAGCAAGGTAACAGGTGCTTCGGGGTATACTGTTTACAGAAAAACCTCAACCACAAGCTGGACAGAGGTAGGAAAAACTAAAAAGGGTTTGTCATTTACTGATAAAACTGCAGTAGCAGGTAAAATTTATACTTATACTGTTGTTGCAAGGTCGGGTAGTTCACGCTCAACCTACATTGCAGACGGACTTAAAATGAAACGCCTTGAAAGACCAGCCCTTGATAGTGTCAAGAGTGCTAAAAAAGGTATTACCTTCAGTTGGGAAGAGGTAACAGGTGCTTCCGGCTACCTTGTTTACAGAAAAACAGGCTCCGGTGAATGGAAGCAGATTGCAAAGGTAACAGGTGCTTCCACCGAAAGCTATCTTGATACAACTGCAAAAAAAGGTAAGACATATTATTACTCGGTTCGTGCTTACAGCGGTTCATACAAGAGTGCTTATAACACAACGGGTCTTAAAATAACAGATAAATATTAAAACTTTGTCCGGGAGCAAACTTGCTCCCGGACGTTTTTCCCTTTGTTCATTGACAATACTGTATTTTTTTTGTACAATTATTGGGTATAAAATTTGGAGATGGAAAATGATAAAAAGAAAAAAAGAAAAGCAAAAAGCTCATGTTATTAAAAATACAGCGTTTATGTTAGGGTGTGCTCTTAAGTGTGCGCCCTTATCGCTTTTTATAATTTACTTTTCATATATTGCTGAAAATGTCTATTATGCGGTTGTAATTAATGTTATGTTCCTTGAAACGGCACTTTCTATGATAGAGGGAAATGGTTCTTTCCAGGAATTTGCTATAAGAATGGCAATTATTGTACTGGGTAAGCTTTTAGTAGATTTAATAGGTTATATTGATGTTTTTACCATACGAATAAAATTTGAAATAAAATGTGAAAGCTACATAAATTCTCTTATTTTCAAAAAAGCACAAGAGGTTGAGTTGGGTTGTTACGAGAATCCTGAATTTTTTGACAAATATAATCGTGCTACCTGGGTTGTTGATCAGGGTGGCTTCAAAAGAATTATTGAGGGCTCTGCCTGGACTTTAGGTTCGGTTATCAGTCTTATTTTCCTTGTTGTGTACCTTATTTCAATAGACCTATGGCTTCTTTTGTTTATTCTTTGCCCTGTGATAGTTATAGTGTTCAGGACAATGAAAAATAATGTGGAGTTGGAAAAAGAAAAGGCGATGACTCCATACGAAAGAGAAAAAGATTATATAAGAAGAACAATTCTTCTTAAGGATTTCGCAAAAGAAATAAAAACAACGAATATTTTTGTTGTTCTTGAAAAACGTTTTCGGTCTGCTATCGCAAAGAATATAAAAGTAATAAAAAAATATGGTTGGAAAATTGCACTTCTTGAAAGCGTTTCCGATTATTTTGCAGAAATTATTCCTGTTACGGGCGGATTTATATACGGTTGTTACCGTCTTCTCGTATTAGAAAACCTTCCCGTTTCGCAGTTTTCCGTTCTTGTTTCTGCTATTACAACCTGCAGAAATAAAACAGGGCAATTAGCCAGATATTTTGCAATGCAACAAAAGCATTGCCTTTGGGTTCAGAATTTAAGAGAGTTTCTGGAATATGAGCCGGCAATACAAGGTGGAGATGTAATACCCGAGGATTTCCAAAGCCTTGAGTTTAAGAATGTTTCCTTTAAATATAAAGATGATAGCGATTATATTTTAAAGAATGTTTCCTTTAAAATCGAAAAAGGACAGACTATTGCGGTTGTAGGTCATAATGGTGCAGGTAAAACCACTCTTTCAAAGCTTCTGATGCGTCTTTATGATGTGACAGAGGGCGAAATTCTCTACAATGGTATAAATATTAAAGAATATGAACTTTTGAAATACCGCGAAAAATTTGCGTGTGTATTTCAGGATTACAGAGTGTTTGCTATGACTATTTCGGAAAATGTTTTAACCGAAGAGATTACCGATGAAAACAAAGAAACAGCAGTAAACGCTCTCAAAATGGCAGGGGTTTACGAAAAAATAGGAAAGCTACCAAACAAGGAAAATTCCATTCTCACAAAAGAGTTTGATAAAGACGGCATACTACTTTCAGGTGGCGAGACCCAAAAGGTTACAATTTCTCGTGTTTTTGCAAGAGATTTTGATATTGCAATTTTGGACGAGCCATCCTCAGCTCTTGACCCTGTTGCAGAAAGCAAAATGTACGATGCACTTATTGAGGGTACAAAGGGTAAAACTGTAATTTATATTTCCCATCGTCTTTCAAGTGCTACCCGTTCTGATAATATATTGGTGTTTAACAAAGGTGTGTTGGCAGAGCATGGTAGTCACGATAACCTTATGAAAAATAAAGGTTATTATCAGGAAATGTTCACTCTTCAGGCAGCGGGCTATAAGGAGGTGGGCATAGATGAATAATAAAAAAGAAAAATCAAACACAATAAAAAACAATATTTATATGCTTAAATTCATCTTTAAGCACACTCCTTTTATGGTGTTTGGCTATTTATTCTTTGATGTGTTGGCGAATCTTCCATGGACTCTTTCCAATGTTGTTTTGTTAAAATATATAATCGATGTAGCAACAGAGGGTGAGGATTATTACAGAATTGTAGTTGCTCTTGGTTTGTTTGTGGTTTTTGTTGTTATCACCAATCTTATGACAACGCTTTTTTATGAAATATCAATGCCCAAGCAAAAGCAAAAGCTTTATTTTGCGGTTTATAAAACCATTTATGAAAAAGCTGCAAAAATGGATTACGAGGCGTATGATAATCCGGAATTTTATAACGACCTTGTTCTTGCAATGAACTCTATGAACGAAAGAGCCTATACCGTTCTTCAGGATATTCAGGATGTTCTGACTAATGTTATAAGCGTTCTGACAATTGGTGCGGTTATTGTTTCCATTGACCCTGTGTGCCTTGTGTTTGTTGCAGTTTGCGTTGCATTAATGACTCCTATCGGAAGGTATATTGCTAAGGTTAATGTAGAAAGAACTGAAGCAATGACACCTCTTGACAGAAAAAATCTTTATTTCAGTCGTGTGTTCTATCTTCAGGATTATGCTAAAGAGTTGAGGCTTTCCAATGCAGGCAAAATGATTGAAACAAGATATAATAAGAATGTTTTTGACAGATTAAAAACTATATCACCATACCTTACAAAACAATGGAAATTGTACTTCTGTCAAGAATCCTTGCCTATGACGTTGCTTATATACCTTGGTATAACCTTACTTATGGGTTATAAGGCTATTGTAACCAAAGAGGTTACTATGGGTGATTTTGCAGCAACCTTTAACGGAGCAACCTCTATAAGCGCCAGCGTTTTTGCATTAACCAGTCATCTGGCAATCAATGTGAGAGAAAACGGACTTTATGTGGGAAAATTTCGTCGTTTTATGAATGCAAAGGAAAAAATGATTTCGGGAACAAAAACAACTGTTTTTGAAAAACCTTCTGTTATCAGATTCGAAAATGTTTCCTTTAAATATCCGGGTACAGAAAAATATGTACTGAAAAACATTAATCTTGAAATATCACCATACAAGAAAATTGCATTTGTTGGTTACAATGGTGCAGGTAAAACTACACTTACTAACCTCCTTTTGCGTCTTTATGATGTAACAGAAGGAGCAATAACAATTGATGGTGTAAATATTAAAGAATGGGACATTAAGTCATATCAAAAAAACTTTGCAGCGGTTTTCCAGGACTTTTCTCTTTTTGGTGCAACCTTGGGCGAAAATGTTTCAATGGATGATTGCCCTGATAAGGAAAAGGTGGAAGAAGCTGTTAAGGCCGCAGATTTTAACAGAAAGCTTCCCAACGGAACTGACAGTATTCTTTTAAGAGAGTTTGACGATAACGGAGTTTCGTTGTCTGGTGGTGAGGCACAGAAAATTGCAATTGCAAGAGCCTTTTATAAAGATTGTTCCTTTGCAATTCTTGATGAGCCCAGTGCAAATCTTGACCCTGTTGCAGAATATGCTCTTAATCAGTCAATGACCAAAGCAGCAGATGACAAAACAGTTTTATTTATTTCACATCGCCTTTCTACAACTATTATGGCAGATGAAATATATATGCTTGAAAAAGGCGAAATTATTGAACATGGCTCCCACGATGAGCTTATGACCCTTAACGGAAAATATGCTTATATGTTCCGTTTGCAAGCAGAAAAATACATTGAACAATAAAAACAACCAAGTGCTTTTCAGCACTTGGTTATGTTTTTTATAGAAGATATTATTAAAATTCACCTTGGAGTTGTTTCTCTGCCATTGCGTCAATTTCTTCTTTTGTTGCTGTTTTCATGAAATTTGCCATAGCAGCTCTTCTTTCCTGGAGGTCTGCATACATTTTTTCACGGGTTTCTGCAGAAAGAGGGTAGAAGAGTTTTGGTATGATACCTAAACTTGAGGTTATAATGGGAATACCTGTACCCAAAGCGAAAATCCACCATTTTGTTTTGTCGGTTTGTGTACCGATTTCCAAGCCCTGTATGTAACCGATTTTTCCCATAACAATATTGGTAACACCGCCCATAATAGCCTGTTGAATTTTACTGATAAGGCTTTGAGTAACACCAAGCATTGCTTCGGAACGGTAGCCGTTTTTCCATTCGCAGTAGTCCAAAGCTTCGTTTTGAATTTCTGCAGGAATAACTCGCCTTAATCCGTAAACACACATTTCAAAAATTTCTTCTATTGCCATCATAGGTAGTATAATGGGCTTTTTCATAAAGTTTTTGTTAATGGAGCCTATTCCGAAAACTAACAGCCACAGCATATCTGTCCAGGCATCTTCGAGAATCCATAGTGCTTTGGTAGAAAAACGCCTTCTTAAAGGCTCAACAAAGCTATAGCTTATGAATTTAATGGGGAATGCAGGGATACCAACAATGGTTTTCCATGTGATAGAGCCTATAACATCTATGTAGAAATTAGTTCGGCTTTTGCCAATACTGAAACCTGAGAGTAAAGATGATAGCAACTGTATTCGTAATGGTTTATTACTTATAACTGCTTTCAAGCAATGCTTGATAGATGGTTGCTTTATTGATTGTGAAACACGTTCTCGTGATGTTGTTATAAAGAATAGTGCGAATGCTGCTGATGCTGCTGCACAAACAATACCAAACGAGGAGAAAAGCTTAGGTAAAGGTAGATTCAGTTTTTTGTTTGCGATAAGGTCAAAAAGAATACCAAAGGCTTGCTTAGGTAAATCTTCAACCAGGTGGGAAGAGACATTGGCAAGGGCAATCAAACGCGACCTTTCTAAAGGCTCCGGGGTTATTGTGGAAAGGAAACCTGTTTTTGCAATAGATGTAAATGTACCTGCAGTTTCTGTAATTATGCTCATTGCAAAATAGAAAATCCATTTTGGCAGATAGTTACCGGGGGTGTCAGGGAAAATAAACGGAATTAACCAATACCACATACCAAGGATGGTAAGGGGGATTTCACCGAAAAGCACATAGGGCTTAAATTTACCCCAACGAGTTCGGGTTTTATCAACCATAACACCAATGAAGGTATCATTAAAGGTGTCCCATACTGTTGCAACAACATTTTGGATAGCAAGAAGATTAAAGTCAATCTTAATAACGTCGTAAATATAACGCTCTTTGTAATCGTCAATGTTAAGACTTGCTGCAACATCATTGAGCACATAAGCAAGAGTTTCCTTTTTACCTACATAACGTCGGGGTTCTGAAGTCAACGTAGATACAGATTCGCGTTGTTCCATAATAACCTCCTTATTCAGTAAGATAATTGAGTATTGTTTCTATGTCATTATTAGGGATTTCTAAAGTTTGTTGCGGTAATCGCATGTTTTCAAGATAATGAGCATCCGAGTCTGAAAGGATTTTTATTTTTTTCAGGTAAGGATGTTTTTCTTTAAGCTCACTCTCTTTTGTGATATCATAAATTTCTGCACACTTAAAACCGAAATAATCATCAATGGTACCTAAGTTCGAAAGGATGCTGAAGGATGAACGGTCAATGTGAGCAGGGTAACAGATGCCGTTATATTCTGTAACTTTTTTTACAACCTTTTCCGTGCTGATTCCGCTGGCAGTAACGAGTAAGGTTTCTTCTTGCCCGATTACATTATCGTTTTCATCGCAGATTAATTGCTCACCGAAAACAGATGGTTTGTTCTTTATTGGTGGCATTGTGGATTTAACATAATCGGAGAAATTCAAGGCGTCTTCCAAAGTGTAGAAAAGGCAGATGATATGTACCTCTTCTGAAGTGCATAGCTCCATTCCCGGAATAAATGTTATACCATTATTTTCTGCAAGTTTTGCTACTGCGGGGCAGTTTAGTGCGGTGTTATGATCCGTTAAAGCGATAGCATCATACCCCATAAGCTTTGCGAAATTTACAATGTTATTAGGGGTCATATCCGCATCACCACAAGGGCTCAGACAAGAATGAATGTGAAAATCATAATATAATTTCATATCAGTTTTGAAATCTCTACAGCCGTTTCGTAGGAGTTTTTTCTTGTGCCGAGAAGTATAACCTCATTTTCTTCTGCACGTTTTATGGCATCCTTATCAGCAGGGGCATCCTCTGTAAGAATAATACAGGCAACATCTGTGAGAACTGCAACACCTATTGATGTAACATTTCCCATAACAGTAAGCCAGGCATCACCATCGGTAGCCCTTGACATTACCCAACTAAGAAGATCGCCACAGTAACAGCCCGTAACAGTTCTTGTTTCAGCAAGGTTTGCATTGCATATATATTGTAGGTTTAAAGTTTCTTTTAATTCTTTTACAGTCATTTTATTAATCGTCCTTTTTTTCTCTGAAGGGGGCAGGAATGAAGCGGTCAAGGCTTTCCTCGCTGTCAATTTCATGGAGTTCTTCTCTTGCTCTGAAAACGCAGTCATGCTCTGTTGTGTAGCCTCGTACAATGTCTTCTGCCAAAGCACGACAGCTTGGTGCGCCACAGGTGCCACAGTCAAGACCGGGGAATACCTTGAGAAGTTCTTTCATTCTGTTCATTCTTGCCATCGCTTCTGTTACGTTGTCTGCAAGCTTCATAACATCGTCACAGGGTTCAACAGGACTTGTGCAAAGAAGTTCCGTAGGAAGTACCCTGTTGGTAAGATGATTACAGGAAATAGGGCTGTATTTTCTCAACTTCATAAGGCGTGATTTTGCAATAAAGGGGTTTTCTGAAGTGAGACTGCCGCCTACACAACCGCCCTGACAAGCGTTGAGTTCAATAAAGTCAACTGTATCAAGAGTGCCTCGTTCAACCTCTTCAAGAATTTTCATGCAATTTTCAATTCCATCTGCGGCAAGGGCGTTGTCGTGCAGGGTGCCTGAAGCTTCTCCGCCGCTTGTTGCCCAACCGATGCCGATAACGCCTGATTCATGAAGTGCTTTTAACTCATCGGATTTTTCTGTTTTCTCCATTGCTTTCAAAAGAATGGGATAAATATCGTTAATGGCAATTGCACCGTCAACATGGGATTTTTCTATTCCAATAGGTTGCTTGATAGCGGTAACCTTTGCAGGACAGGGAGTAATAAAGAAAACACCGATTTCTTCAGGTTTTAATCCTGTTTTTTGGACAGCTTTTATTCTTGCAAGTCTGCCTGCCTCGTCAACGGGTGCAGTCATAGGAATAATATTGTCTACAAGTTCAGGGAAACAAACTCTTATAAGCCTTACTACCGCAGGACAAGCAGAGGAAATCAAAGGTCTTATATGAGTGTTTTCCTGCATATAAATTCTTGTTGCTTCGGAAATTAATTCTGCTGCCTTTGAAACCTCAAAAACGCTGTCAAAGCCTAAAGCGGGGAGAGCATTAAGGATGATATTAATATCATCTAAATTGTTGAATTGACCATAAAGAGCAGGGGCAGGCAAAGCCACCTTGTACTTATAATCCTCAATTTGGGAAAGCACATCGCGGCTTGCATATTTTGCGTGATGGGGGCAAACTCTGATACATTCGCCACAGTCAATGCAACGCTCTTTTAAAATAACTGCCTTGCCGTTTCGTACACGGATAGCTTGTGTAGGGCAACGCTTTATGCAGTTAGTACAACCTCGGCACTTTTCCTTGTCAAGGCGTACTGAGTGGAAATATGTATCCATAGCAATTCCTTTCAGTCGGATTATTTTACAAAAACCTTAAGCTTGATTGTCGTTCCTTTTCCGACCTCTGTTTCTATAATCATTTCATCAGTATATTTCTTACTATTGGGAAGACCCATACCTGCACCGAAGCCCAATTGACGAACATTATCGGGAGCAGTTGAATAACCCTCCTGCATAGCTAAGGCTACATCGGGAATACCGGGTCCCTGGTCAGCAAGAACTATTGAAATACATTCAGGTGTAATCTCGACATCAATAACACCGCCTCCGCCGTGTATAACCAAGTTAATTTCACCTTCGTAAACGGCAATGGCAACATTTCTTATAATTGATGTAGGAAAACCTAATTCTTTAAGATTTCTTTTGATTTTGCTTGAGGCTTCACCTGCACAGGTAAAGTCTGTCCCGCTGACATCGTAGTGTAAAGAAAGAAGCTCCATCAGATACCGCTGCCTCCTTTAAGTCCGTTTTTATAAAGAAGACCACAGGCTGTGAACATTTCAAGCTTTGTTCCGAGAAGGACAATATCTCTTTCAATTGCAAGTTCAATCATATCTTCATCGGGTTGTTTGCCACGAACAAAAACAATACATTTCATATCCATCATTTCTGCAGTTCTTACAACCTGTGGGTTAACAAGTCCTGAAAGAAGTACGGCTTGTTCTTTAACATAAGCCAATACGTCACTCATCATATCACTACCACAAGCGGTGTGCACTTCATTATCAATAAATTCGCCACCACAGATAAGGTCTGCATTAAGAATGGATTTAATTTCGCTTATTTTCATATAAGTTCCCCCAAAATCTAAAAAAGGTATATTAATATACAATTATATTTTATCATACAAAAATTTAAAATTGTAGCAAAAAAAGTAAAAAATCCTTCAAATAAAACTAAAAAGGTGAGAAAATTTTTATCAGCATTTGTGCAAAACGGAAAAATGTTAAAAAATTGTCAAAAAAAGCGAAAAAGTCGAAATTTGGTATAGACATTATTGTCTTTATTATGCTATAATTCTAATGTATGTAAAGTGGTAAAATGCGATTTTGCGTTTACCCGCAACAAACATAATCTGAATGGAGGAAATCTAATGCTCAAGAAAATCAGCACAATACCTTTCAACGGTACACCTGAGCAGAAAGCAAAACTCGATGCAGTAATTGCAGAGTGCAAGGATGACAAAAGTCAGCTTATGCACGTAATGCAGGAGGCACAAGGTATCTACGGTTACCTTCCTCGTGAAGTGCAGGTAATGATTGCAGAGGGTATGCACATTCCCTTGGTGAAAATTTACGGCGTAGCAACATTCTATGCACAATTCTCTCTTTCTCCTAAAGGTGAATATGACATTTCAGTTTGCCTTGGTACTGCTTGTTACGTTAAAGGTGCTCAGCCCATTATCGACAAAATCAGTGAAATCCTCGGCATTGAACCCGGTGAATGTACTGCAGACGGTAAGTTCTCTCTTGAAGAGTGCCGTTGTATCGGTGCTTGCGGTCTTGCTCCCGTTTTCACAATCAATGGTGAAGTTTACGGAAAAATTACCGCAGATGATGTTCCCGGAATTCTTGCTAAATATATGAACTAAGCGTTATGCGCGAACTATCATTAAATGTTCTTGATATTGCCCAGAATTCCATCGCCGCAGGTGCATCTCTCACAGAGATACTTGTAAAAGAGGATACCAAGGAGAACACCCTTCTTATTGGTATTTATGACAACGGCAAGGGAATGACACCCCAACAGGTTGAAAATGTTAAAGACCCGTTTTTTACAACCCGAACAACAAGAAAAGTAGGTATGGGAATACCGCTGTTTAAGTTGGCGGCAGAGCAAACGGGAGGAAGCTTTACAATAACCTCTGAGGTGGGCGTTGGAACAAGAGTTGATGCTCTTTTCAAAACAGACAGTATCGACTTTACGCCATTGGGTGATATGGCATCCACAATAGCAACTATTGTGAGTATGAATGAGGACAAAGATTTCGTTTATACCCGTAGTATTGACGGTAAAGAGTTCACGTTTAAATCTGCTGATATAAAAGTAATCCTTGACGGAGTTCCGCTTTCGGAGCCTTCGGTTATGAGTTGGATTGAAGATTATATCAGAGAGAATACGGAACAGTTACTTATTGAAAGGAATGAATGATATGAAATCACTTGAAGAGTTACTTGCTATAAAAGAAAAAGCACAGGCTCAGATGGCTGCTCGTGACGCTGATGGTAACGACGGTATCAGAGTTGTTGTTGGTATGGCAACCTGCGGTATTGCAGCAGGTGCTCGTCCTGTTCTTAAAGCAATTACAGATGAAATTGCAAAAAGAAATGTAAAGAATGTAGCTGTTTCACAGACCGGTTGCATCGGTATGTGTCAGTATGAACCCATTGTTGAGGTTTTTGAACCCGGTAAGGAAAAGGTTACTTATGTTCAGATGACTGCTGAAAAAGCAGTTAAAGTTGTTAACGAGCATATCGTTAACGGTAAGCCCGTAGCAGAATATACTGTTGGCGCAGTTACCGAATAAGGAGGAAAGAATAAATGTATCGTTCTCATGTACTTGTCTGCGGCGGTACCGGATGTACCTCCAGCCACAGCGGTGAGCTTATTGATGCACTTAATGCTAACATTAAGGAAAAAGGACTTGAAGAAGAAATTCAGGTTGTAAGAACCGGTTGCTTCGGTCTTTGTGCATTAGGCCCCATTATGATCGTTTACCCCGAAGGTTGTTTCTACAGCGAGGTTAAGGTTGAAGATATTCCCGAAATCGTTGAAGAGCATCTTCTCAAGGGTAGAATTGTTAAAAGACTTCTTTACAGTGAGACTGTAACCGAAGAAGCAGTTAAACCCTTGAATGAAACAAACTTCTATAAAAAACAGCACCGTGTTGCTCTTCGTAACTGTGGTGTTATTGACCCCGAAAACATCGAAGAATATATTGCTTACGATGGTTATCAGGCTCTTGCTAAAGCTCTTACACAGATGACTCCTCAGGATGTTATCCAGACAGTTATCGATTCAGGTCTTCGTGGCAGAGGCGGCGGTGGATTCCCCACAGGCCGTAAATGGAGCTTTACAGCTGCTAACCAGGCAGACCAGAAATACGTTGTATGTAACGCT
>JAZSBI010000056.1:0-20052 GCA_045602345.1 Acutalibacteraceae bacterium
TCAAGGTCAAAAACCGCCGCTTTTATCATGTAGAACCACCCCAAAGCCAAAATTTCTACATTTTAATCTTACCATAAGAACAAACAGATTTCAACAAATTTGACCCTATCAAGCAAAAAACATCAGACAGATAATTTAAACTTACTCTGTCTGATGTTAATTTATTGAATCTTTGTGAAAATTTTGTTTTTGTCAAAAATATTTATCAAAAGAACACCCACCACTAAGCATACAACACCCTGTATTGCATTTGCGGGAATATTCACAAGCGAAGTCTCAAAGCCATACAAAAAGCCTTCGAACACAAAGTAACCTGCCACCATCACAATTTCTGCAATAAAACCGCTGATTATTTTTCCGAGAAGTAGCTTTTTATCTTTTTTTGTAAACTGCTTATATATGAAACAAGCTACAATTACCATTAAACCTTTAATAACAAAAGTAGCGGGAGCATACATAGCGTACCCTGATAAAACATCTGCCAGAGCAGAACCGATTGTAGCTGCACAAAAACCGTAACTTACAGGCAAAAGAAATGCCGATAACAGAACGATACAATCACCTAAATTTGCATAACCATGTAACGGTGTAGGGATTTTTATAATCATTGTTGCTACACAGGTCAAAGATGCCAGCATAGCGGAAATTACTACCTCTTTTATCTTTGTCTTTTTCATTTTATTTGCCCAACTCAAGTGTTCTTTCGTAGGCTTTTCTTACGGCATCCATAGCACTTGCTCTGAATGCACCATTTTCAAGGGCTTTTACCCCTTCTATGGTACTTCCTGCCGGGCTGCAAACCGCATCCTTCAGTTTGCCGGGATGCTCTCCTGTTTCCATTAACATTTCAGCAGCGCCCATAAGAGTTTGTGCTGCATAAAGAAGTGCCTTATCACGGGGAAGACCACACTCAACTGCACCATCAGCAAGAGCCTCACAAAACATAAAAACAAATGCAGGTCCACAACCTGAAACACAGCTTGCCGCATCAATTTTATCTTCGTCAATTTTATCAAGGCGACCCGCATATTTCATTGTATAAAGAAAGCCGTCAATATCTTCCTTTGACACAAAATCATTTGCGGTATAAAGAATCATACCCTCACCTATGCTTACAGGCATATTGGGCATTATTCTTATTATAGGGCAATCAACTTGTGCCATATTATTAAGAGAAGAAAGGGAAACTCCTGCTGCCATTGAAACAAGAACAAAATCTGTTGTTCTTTCTTCTATTACGGGAACAATCTTTTCAAAAAGGCTTTTAAGCACCTGAGGTTTAACCCCAAGAAAAATATAATCACAATTAAGTACAATATACTCTGCATCTGCAATATTTACATCGGTTTCTTCTACAAAAGCCATAGATTTCTGATAATCTGTATCAAAAACGAAAATATTTTCCGCACCAACAGATTTAACCGCCGCTTTGGCAAGAGCACCGCCCATATTTCCACAACCGATAAAGCCTATTTTTTTCATAGTATCACCCTTTCAGCGTATCTGTCCGTCACCTTTTATGATGTATTTATATGTTGTTAATTCTTTAAGTCCCATAGGACCTCTTGCGTGGAGCTTCTGAGTAGAAATTCCCATTTCACAACCTAAACCAAACTCACCGCCATCTGTAAAACGAGTCGAAGCATTTACATAAACTGCAGCACTGTCTACACCGCGAGTAAATTTAGTTGCATTTCCTTCATTTTCGGTTATAATCGCTTCACTGTGTCCTGTGGAATGAAGAGATATATGTTCAATAGCCTCTTCTACACTATCAACTGTTTTAACAGCCAGAATATAATCAAGAAATTCTGTATCAAAATCATTTTCTTCTGCTGTTTTGCCATCAATCACTTTTGCAGCTCTTTCGTCAAGACGAAGTTCAACAGGAATTTTGCCCTCTTTTTCTCTGTTATCTACAATTCTTTCCTTCAAAAGAGGTAAGAATTCTTCTGCAATTTTACTGTTTACAATAAGTACTTCTGCCGCATTACAAACAGATGGTCTGCTTGTTTTTGCGTTTTCAACTATATTGAGAGCTTTGGTAATATCTGCACTTTCATCAATATAAATATGGCAAATACCGGTTCCTGTTTGTATGCAAGGAACCTTTGCGTTTTCTGTAACCGCTTTTATAAGACCTGCACCGCCACGTGGTATAAGTAAATCCACATAACCCACTGCATTCATAAGCTCACTCGCACTTTGTCTTGTTGTATCCTGAACAAGGTTAATAAGAGTTTCGGGAAGACCAAGGGAAGAAAGACCCTTTCGCATTGCAGTAACAATAGCATCTGCAGAAAGGAAAGCCTCTTTACCACCACGAAGAACACAAACATTTCCGCTTTTAAGAGCAAGAGCCGCTGCATCAGAAGTTACATTGGGGCGACTTTCATAGATTATTGCCACAACACCCATAGGAACAGCTGTTTTTTCAACAACAATTCCACTTGGACGCTCCACTCTTGCAAGAACCTCCCCTACGGGATCAGGTAACGCCACAACTTCTCTTATTCCGTCTGCCATTCCTTTGATGCGCTCTTTTGTAAGGCAAAGTCTGTCAAGCATAACATCAGAAATTGTACCTTTAGCTCTTTGCATATCTTTTCCGTTTGCATCCAAAATAGCCTCACAATTTTCTTCCAAAGCATCAGCCATTTTTAAAAGAGCCTTATTTTTTTCTTCTGAATTAAGAGAACAAAGAACAGCCTTTGCTGCCTTTGCATCTTTTAAAATATCTAAAGTTGATTTCATATAATCAATCCTTTTTTGCAATAAATCTTGTTCCTACTTTTTTCCCATCTACAATATCATATAAAAGTGATGGGGAAGAGCCGTTAGCAATAACAACATCGGTTCCTCTTGCAATACATTTTTTAGCTGCAGAAAGCTTTGTTGCCATTCCGCCCGTACCAAGATTTGTACCGCTTTTTCCACCTAAATTTTCTATTTCAGCAGTAATCTCTGTAATTTCCGAAATGAGCTTTGCATTTTTATCTGATCTTGGGTCAGCAGTATAAAGTCCGTCAATATCTGAAAGCATAACAAGTAAATCAGCATGCATACTTACAGCCACAATTGCACCTAAAGTATCGTTATCACCAACGGAAATTTCATCTGTGTTAACAGTATCATTTTCATTAATGATCGGAAGTGCATTCAACTCAAGAAGTCTGTTCATTGTGTTCTTTATGTTGTGATATCTTGTGGGGTCTTCTAAATCAAGTCCTGTAAGAAGAATCTGCGCAACAGTATGATTGTACTCGGAAAAAAGCTTATCATAAGCATACATAAGTTCGCACTGACCAACAGCTGCCGCCGCCTGCTTTGTAGGCATGTCAGTAGGTCTCTCTTTTAGGGAGAGCTTACCGATTCCCATGCCGATAGCACCTGATGAAACAAGGATTATCTCGTGACCTGCATTTTTAAGGTCGGAAAGAACTTTGCAAAGCTCTTCTATATGGCGGATATTAACACAGCCCGTACTGTGAGCAAGTGTAGATGTTCCGACTTTTACTACTATTCTCATAATAGCCACTCCATTTAATTTTCTTCTGTTTCTGTTCTGCTCTTTAATTTTGCCGCTCTTGAAACTGCAAGGTCTTCCATCATCTGCTCTCTTACCTTACCATCAACATTAAAGAAGGAAAGAGAAATCGCCTTACCGATTCGACCAAAAGCGGGAGCAAGAGTAAACACCGCCCAGATAGCCTTAAGCATATCAGGGTCTGTCTGAGGAATAACAACTCCATAGGAGTTCATAAGAGGTTCATATTTGATTGCGGCAATAATAACACCGCTGAGAATTGTTGAAATATTATTTGTAATAAGGGTGATATAGCCCATTGCAGCACTCATCATACCCTCGTTACGTATACCTGTTTTCCACTCAACATAGTCATACAAATCACCCTGAAGAGCGGTACCGCAGAAACGCTGAACAGAGTTCATTGCACCTGCAAAGGTAAGACCGACAACAATGATAATTAAATTAATAATGCTATTATCGGTTGGGTTATAACCGATAAAGAACATTATGAGATACACGATACCACAATAACCATAGGCTAAAACAGAAAGCTTTTTAACGCCGATTTTCTTTGCCCACTTATTAGCGAATGGCAAAACAAAATAGCTCGGAAGACCTGTAAATATACCTGAGATAGCCGCATTGGAAAGCTTACCTGTACAGTTAAGCCAGAAATAGTTTGCAACACTCTGTCCTGTACCCTTGCCCATTCCGCAGAAGTTTTTTGCAAGAAGTGCCCACATAGGACGGCAAGAGGCAACCTGTTTAACAGACTTCCACACACTTGTACTTTTCATTTCCTCACGTGAAGCAAGTGGCACTCTTTCACGAAGACTGAAGAAACCAAACACACGGAAAATAACAACGAGCGCCATAAATATAATCGCACCGGTTAAATAAATATTACGTGTGGGGATTGTTCGTGGCAAATAGTCAACAAAGAACGGGAACAATGATGGCAGCCATACGCCAAACAAATCAACATAGGTATCTGCTGCAATAAGCTTGTTTCGTTCATTTACGTTAGGTGTTAAGTTATAGAGCACCGCCTGATATGCAGGGGTGTAGAATGAGTTTGAAATTGAGCCGACATACCTGATAATAAGGAAAAGCCCCATAAGGGTCGCCTGTGAAAGACCATCAGGCAAAATATAAGGCATGATTGCCGAAAAAAGCCAGAAGGGAAGCGTAAGCACAAGGTATGGACGTACACGACCCCAACGAGTACGGGTTCTGTCAAGAATCGGTCCTGAAATAGCATTATCAAAAGTATCAATAATGCTGCAGAAGGACTGTGCCACACTTAAAGTAATAGGGCTTACATGCTGGAAGGTAGTTGTGTAGAAAAACTCGTTATTACCATTGAAGGTTTCCCAGTTTTTATCACCAATACCGGAAATTATGTACGCAGCCATTTCTCGTGGGCCAAGATATTCCTTCTCCTGTTGTCGTCTTTGTCTTTCTATATCTTCTTCGGTTACCTGGGGTTCAACATATACATCTTTTGTTTTTTCTGCCAATGTTTTCTCCTCCTGTATAAATAATCGTTTACCTTATAAATTCAATAATTTCTCTTTTTAGCCTTGCAACAGGGAAACCAACTACATTGTAATAATCCCCGTTTATACCCTTAACAAGAAGACCTGCTTTCCCTTGGATGCCATAACTTCCTGCTTTGTCGTAAGGCTCTTTCGAATTAATGTATTCTTCAATTTCACCTTCTGACAAAGGGTAAAATTCAACATCGGTCTTTTCGCTGAACGTTCTTGTTTTGCCGTTTAGTGAGAGAGTCACCCCTGTATAAACCTGATGTACCTTTCCGCTTAAAAGATTTATCATTCTACGAGCATCAGCCTTATCAACGGGTTTGCCGAGAATTTCATCATCCACTGCAACAACAGTATCCGCAGAAATTATAAGATTTTCTTTATCTGTTAATTTTGCGGAAGCTTCATTTTTTATTTTTGAAAGATATTCGACCGCTTCCCTCGCCCCTATTCCATCCGGAAGAGTTTCATCACATTCTGCGGGCAAAATATCTACATTTTGAAAAATCAATTTTATCAACTCTTGTCTTCTGGGCGATGCAGAAGCAAGAATTACTTTTTTGTCAAATTCAATCATATTTACCAATTCAAAACTGCACAAACTTTTTTAAGTGTATTAAGTCCCCAACTACAGGCATTTTTTGCTTCTTCACAACCCTCGAACTCAAGAGTTATGTAACCATCATATCCCGCATTCTTAAGTATACTCAGGGTCTGGAAAACAGGAACATTTCCGTGTCCTAATACTGCTCCCCTTAAATAATTACCGCCACGGGTTTTGAAGAAACAATCCTGTGGTGCAAGCTCACTGCCACTTTTTATATGGAAATCCTTTGCATGAACGTAGGAAGCAAAGGGTGCAAGTCTGGAAACTGCGTTAACAGGATTTTCATCTGCACACAAAAAGTTACCGATATCAATGAGAGCACCGAAATTCTTGTGAGAAACACCTGTTATTATTCTTTCCACTCTATCGCTGTCCTGGCAGAAATAGCCGTGGTTTTCAATCATAGTTTTTATGCCTTTTTCTTGGGCATATTCAGTAACAGCCTTATAACCCTCAACAATTCTGGGAAGAGCGTCTTCAAAGCCTTTATATTTCTTGTCATCATCACGATAGCCGCCCGTTGCATCGTGGCGCATACCGCTAACTCCCAAGGCCTCGGCAATATCTACCTCACCTTTAAGCCTTTCGATTTCTTTTTGCAAATCTCCGTCTGAGCCATAAATAAAATCTGCACCAACAGAATACTGAACACAATCAATGCCAACTCTTTCACATTCCGCTTTAAGTTCTTTTGCATATTCATTTTTTGACACGCCGTCAGGGGTGTGGATTTCCGCAAACTCTATTCCATCAAAGCCCAAATCCTTAGCGATGGAAATTAAATCCATTTCTGTTGCTTCACCCTTAGATACAAGTGCACTTAAGCTATAGCTGCTGACTGCAAATTTCATAAGAAAAATCCTTTCCAATATTTTATCATTGTACCCAAGCTCTTTGAGTATTATGATATTAGTATATCTCAATACTTGCCCGGGGGGAATAAAATGAAAATTGAATCAAACGGCGAAGAAAAAATCACCGTTACTCTGACGAATATTGATATGACCGACCTTGACATTACATACGATGAAATGGACTATTCAAACATAGAAACACGCCGTGTTATATGGACTATTCTTGACAAGGCACGAAAGACCTTAGGAAAATCCGTTGATACAGATGGCAAACTCCTTATTGAGGTTGCTCCTCTGGATGACGGAGGTTGTGTTCTGCATTTCACAAGCTCCCCCGCTTCCGATTACAAAAACAAAAAACGACTAATTATGAAAAAGGAAGCAGAGCCTATACTTTTTTGTCCTAGGGACGAAAACTCTTTCATCGACTCTTTGAAGATGATTTCAAAATTAAAGGATTTTATAAAAAACTTCGAGCCATATAAATATCAAAATAGTTTTTATATTATAATACGTCCCGGATTAACCTTTTCCGAAAAAATACTACATATTTTATGCGAATTCGGTAACACGACTGTGTGTTCTGAATGGGAAATATCAAAAATCTATGAGTACGGAAAACCTTTATCTTAAAGAGTTAACCGCATTTTCAATGCTTTTTGCACCAAAAATATAACTACCGGAAACCAACACATCCGCACCGGCTTCAACACATAATTTTGCGGTGTCGGGAACTATTCCGCCATCTACCTGAATAAGCAAATCGGGGTTAACCTGGTTTGCTTTTTCTCTTATAGCAGTAATTTTAGGGAGCATATCTGCCATAAAAGACTGCCCACCGAAACCCGGCTCAACCGTCATGACAAGAACCATGGCAAGCTTTTCAATATAGGGAAAAACTGCTTCTGCAGGTGTTTTCGGCTTTATTACCAATGCGGGTTTTACCCCAGCATTTATTATCTTTTCCAAGGTTTCCTCCACATCGCTTTCGCTTTCAATGTGGAAGGAAATTAAATCTGCACCTGATTTTGCAAAGCTTTCAACATAATCGGAAGGATTGCTTATCATAAGGTGACAATCAAGAAACATATCCGTTGCTTTTCTTATGGATTTTACAACAGGCGGTCCAATTGAAATATTGGGTACAAAATGACCATCCATAACATCCACATGGAGCATATCTGCCCCGGCAACCTTTACTTTTTCAATTTCGTTTTTTAAAGCTGCATAATCTGCTGAGAGAATAGAGGGAGCTACTTTGATTTTGTTTTTAAAATTCATTTTGAAACTCCTTTTTTATAATTTCCGTTGCTTTTTCTCTGTCAGCAAAAATTCTTGTGCTTAATTCATCCAAAGAACTAAACTCCATTTCATCTCTTAATTTTTCAACAAGAAAAACTTCGATATTCTGACCGTACAAATCTCCATCAAAGCCCACAATATTTGTTTCGCTTCGCTTTTCGCTTCCACCCTTTATTGTGGGGCGTACACCGATATTTGTAACTGAAATGTATTTTTTACCATCTACAATGGTAAACGAGGCATACACGCCATACTCTGCAACGGTAAAGTTCTCGCTAAAGAACTGATTAATTGTGGGAGAGCCTAAAATTCTACCGCGGGCATCCCCGTGAACAACCTGAAAATCGTAGGAAAAATATCTTCCCAACATTTTGTTCGCACTTCTTATATCACCATTTTTCAGACTATCTCTTATTCTGGTTGAACTGACAGGAACACCACCAAAATCAACCTCATTGCAAACTGTAAGTTTTATTTCCCTTTCCGCACAAAGTTGTTTTAAAAGGGAAACGTCACCTTTTGCTCCCACACCAAAACGATAGTTAAAACCACAGCAAAGAGCAGATGCGTTAAACTTTCCGACAAGAATATCATCAACAAATTCTTCCGGCGAAAGGTTTGCAACATGTGAAAATTCAAGAAACTCAGGTGTGTAACCCCATTCATTTAAAAGTTCAATGCGTTTTGACTCGGTTATCAGTTCGCCGGGAGCATTCCCCGAAAGAGTTTTTTGAGGATGCTCGGTAAACATCAAAGCGATTTTTTCATCATATTCAGTTGTATCGCTTAAAAGCACTTTTTTATGTCCCAGATGCAGACCATCAAAAGTACCCAGTGCCACAAGCACCTTCTTTTTTTCATACATTATTATAAACTCTTTTCACCAATAAATCTGTATCGGTAAGTTCACCTAATCCTAAAAACTCACCATTTCCATAAACCCTGTAAATACCATTTTCGCCTAAGCTACGCAAACGTTCTCTCATCAGGCTTCCGCCATTAGAAAATCTTTTTGCCTGATTCCCTGTTACGTGAATTTCAGGGTATTCCAAAAGCAATTTTTCCAATGGAATAATTGCTTTTTCTATTTCGCCTTTTTCTTGAAATTCAGATAATTCTTCAAGGGTGTAACACTCTGAAAGCTCAATCCCACAAGCGAAGATACGGGAAAGTGACGTCATAGTTGCACCGCAACCCAATTTTTCACCAATGTCATTTATGAGCGTTCTGATATAAGTACCTGCTGAACATTCGCAGTAAAGGGAATATTCCCCATTGTCCCATTCTTCCACATAAAGCTCGTAAATCTCACACTTACGAGGAGTTCTCTCAACCTCTATACCTTGACGGGCAAATTCATAAAGACGTACTCCATCTCGCTTTATGGCCGAATACATAGGAGGTAATTGCATGATTTCCCCTTTGAATTCCTTAGCGACTATTTCTATTTCCTCAAAGCTTACTTTTTTATTAAACCTTTCGGTAACCGTCCCCCATATATCAAGCGTATCGGTACAAAAACCTGTTTGAAAGGTAGCTTTGTAGGCTTTTTTATGTGTTGGCAGAAGTTCAATAAAACGGGTTGCGCCGCCGACAGCTATGGGAAGCACTCCTGTTGCATTAGGGTCAAGTGTACCTGTATGACCACACTTTTTTTCCCCAATTATTCTTCTAACCTTATTAACTGCAAAAAAAGAGGTAATATTCTCCTCTTTTTTTAACGGAATTATACCGGTCATTTACTAAAACCATCCAAAGATTCTTTTATGATATCAAGCAACATTGCTTTGCCTTCCTCGTAAGAACAATTAAAGGTTGCACCTGCAGCCCCCTTGTGACCGCCACCGTTCATTTGGGCACAAATTGCAGAAGCATCAATATCGCCTTCTGTTCGGACTGAGATACCGAAGGTTCCATCATCTTTTTCTTTAATAACGGCACCAACAAGTACGCCCTCTATCTGTCTTGGAAGAGCTGTAATAGAATGGCACTCGTGTTCTCCCGAACCACTTTCCTTATACATAGCCTGAGTTAATGTGATAATAGCACATTTCCCCTCAAAATGATATTCGAGAGTTTTTCTGGCAAGTAACTCCAAGTGAAGAAGGCTTTTTGTTTTTGTTTCAAACATAAGCTTATTGATTTTTTTAGTATCAACGCCCTTCTCCGTAAGAGCTGCAGCAATTCTGAAGGTCTGTGAAGTGGTATTCTGATATCTGAAACAGCCTGTATCTGTTGAAATTCCTGTATATATACATTCTCTTATATACAAATCAGGTTCAACACCCAACTCCAAAGCCAATTCGTAAATTATTTCACACGCAGCAGCTCTGTCCTCAACAAAGCAATTCTGTGCATAATAGGTATTTGATACATGATGGTCGATACACAAATTCACCTTTCCACCATATATAGATATCATATCACCCAAAAGTTTCTGATCTGCAACATCAACAGTAACAATGAATGGATCTGTTACATCATCGGCAATATAAGAATCTGTCATATAGTAAAAATCTTTCGGGATTATATCACTACATTTAACAACCCGCTTTTTACCTAATTTTTTGAGTATCTCTGCCAATGCAAAGGCTGCACCCAATGTATCCCCATCCGGATGCTCGTGGGAAATAATCACAAACTCATCGTGCTCTCTCAAAAGAGCAGCACATTGTTTTAAATCTATTACCATAAATTTTCCTCAATCGTCCGTAAACTCACTTGAAATTTCTTCGAGTTTTTTAACAATATTCATTCCGTACTCAATAGAGTCATCGGCAACGAATTTAATTTCAGGGGTTTTGCGTAAGCCAAGGCGCTTACCTACCTCACGCCGCACAAGCCCTGTAGCACCTGTAAGGGCTTTGGTAGCAGCTTTTGCTACCTCAATACCCTCAACAGCACTCACATATACTTTAACATAGGACAAATCTCCTGCCACATCTGCTCTGGCAACACTTATAAGGTGGTCAGAAATTCTGGGATCTTTAAGTTCCCTGACAATTGCAGCAATTTCACGTTTAATGTCCTCTGCTGTACGATTTTGTTTATAAGTTCCCATTATTTTCTCTCCTAAATGTAAAGAAAAATAAAATATCTAAAATTCAAAGATTTAGGTGTATTGTGGCATTTCTTTTGACGCAGGAATATACAGATATTTCAAGTCAGAAAAATGCCGCAATGTGCCTGAAGATTTGGATTTTTATTAATCCTTATACTCCTCAGTTATATAACCCTCAAGAATATCGCCTTCTTTAATATCATTGAACTTCTCAAGACCTACACCGCATTCATAACCGGTTGCAACCTCTTTAACGTCATCTTTGAAACGCTTGAGTGAGGAAATTGAATCTTCAAATACAACAATACCATCACGAACAACACGGATTTTGCAGTTTCTGGTAATTTTACCATCAATGATATAACAACCTGCGATTGTACCTGCACTTGAAAGTTTGAAGACGCTTCTAACCTCTGCTTTACCCATTTCAACATCGCGGAATTTGGGAGCAAGCATACCTTTGATAGCTGCTTCAACTTCTTCAATACAATCGTAGATAACACGATACATTCTCATTTCAACCTTGTCACGCTCAGCATTTGCTTCTGCAACAGGGTCGGGACGAACATTAAAACCAACAATAAGAGCATTTGAAGCATTTGCAAGCATAACATCGGATTCATTAACCGCACCAACGCCGCCATGAATAACTTTAACACGAACTTCTTCATTAGAAAGCTTTTCAAGACTCTGGCGAACTGCTTCAACTGAACCCTGTACGTCTGCCTTAACAATAATGTTAAGGTCTTTAAGTGAACCTTCATTGATTGAATCAAAGAGGTTGTCGAGAGTAACCTTCTGCATTGAGCGGAATGCTTCCTCTTTCTGTGAATTCTTTCTCTGTTCAACAAGTTCTCTTGCAAGTCTTTCATCGCTTACACAGTCGAAAGCATCACCACCAACAGGAACATCTGCAAGACCTGTAATTTCAACAGGAACAGAGGGACCTGCTTCGCTTACCTTTCGACCCTTATCATCAGTCATTACACGAACTCTACCAACTGAAGTACCCGCAACGATAATGTCACCGGATTTAAGAGTACCATTCTGAACAAGAAGAGTTGCAACAGGACCACGACCTTTGTCGAGTCTTGCTTCAATAACAATACCTTTACCGGGACGATTGGGGTTAGCCTTAAGTTCTTTCATTTCTGCTACAAGAAGAACAGATTCAAGAAGTGTATCAATATTCATTCTTGTTTTTGCAGAAACAGGAACACATATAATATCTCCGCCCCATTCCTCGGGAACAAGTTCATACTCTGTCAACTGTTGCATAATTCTGTCGGGTGATGCATCCAATTTGTCCATTTTGGTAATAACAACAAGAATTGAAACACCTGCAGCTTTAGCATGGTTAATAGCCTCAACTGTCTGGGGCATAATACCGTCATCAGCAGCAACAACAAGAATAGCAATATCTGTCGCCATTGCACCTCTTGCACGCATGGCTGTAAATGCTGCGTGACCGGGGGTATCAAGGAATGTAATTTCCTGGCCATTAAGGTTTACTCTGTAAGCGCCAAGGTGCTGAGTAATACCACCTGCTTCTGTTTCTGTAACAGAAGTGTTCTTAATTGCATCAAGAAGAGATGTTTTACCATGGTCAACGTGACCCATAACACAAACAACGGGGCTTCTGGGAAGAAGGTCTTCCTCACTATCCTCACGGTCGTCAATAATTCTTTCTTCGATGGTAATAACAACCTCTTTTTTAACCTTTGCACCAAGTTCTGTTGCAACAATTTCTGCTGTATCATAGTCAATAACCTGGTTAACTGTTGCCATCATACCAAGAGAGAAGAGCTTTTTAATAACCTCTGCAGCTGTTCTTTTAAGCATTGCTGCAAGGTCTCCAACAGTAATTTCTTCAGGCACAGTAATTACAAGAGTCTTCTTTGCACGTTCTGCTTCGATTCTCTTTAATCTTTCTGCTTCGCTCTCTTTACGTTTGGAGCGCATGCCCTGCTGTTTTCTGTACTGCTGGCTCTTCTGTTTTAATTTCTGTTTTGTCTGAACATTGTCATTAATAGAGTGAACGGGAGCAATATTCTCGTATCTCTCATTGTACTTTTCAAGCTCAACATTATCGGCTCTTGTGTCAATGGTACGCATTTCGCCCTTTGTTCTTGACTGCATGGGGCCGTCTTTTTTCTTTTCGTTCTTTTTGAAGGGATTTGCAGTTGACTGACCCTGCGGTTTCTTTTCAACCTTTGCTTCAGGTTTCTTTTCTTCCTTTTTCTTGGGTGCTTCTGCTTTCTTTTCCTCTTTTTTGGGAGCAGGCTTCTGAGCCTTTTCTTCCTTTTTAGGTTCAGCTTTTTTCTCTGTTTTCGCAGGAGCAGGTTTCTCTGCTTTTTTCTCAACCTTTTTCTCTTCAACCTTTTTCTCTTCAACCTTTTTCATTGCAAAATAAGAGTCGAAGCTTTCAACACTGTTTTCCTGTGTTAAAACGTCAAAAAGAACATCAAGCTCTTTTGTATCTAATGCAGTCTGAGCTTTTTTAGTATCATCATAAAACTTGTTGAGTATCTCAATAATATCTTTATTACCCAAACCGAAGTCTTTTGCGACCTCGCCAACTTTATATTTTGTTATCATCTAAATCCTCCCCGAATTGTTGATGTAGTTTTTTAGCAAAACCGGTGTCTGTTACGGAAAAAACACCCGAACCTTTGCCGATATACTCGGCAAAATCCGCCATAGAATAAGATGTGCGTATAAATGGAATATTTTTACCGTTATAGGTACAAGCGTGAGTCATTTCCCTTTGTAATCTCTCAGAAGCATCTGAAGAAAGAAAAACAAGCTCGGCTTTTGATTTTACAATGGATTCCCTCACAACATCCCGACCACAACAAAGCTTACCCGCTTTCCGGCACAGTCCCAGAAAACCCATAGTATCTGTTTTATTCAAATTTTGCCCATTCCTTTCGGATTTAAGTAATGCTTTTTACTTAAGTTCGTTTTCCATAGCATCATAAACGCTATCGGGAATTGCGGTTTCAAGAGCTCTTTCAAGACGTTTGCCTTTTCTTGCTTTTTGAAAACACGTTTTGTCGGGACAGATATATGCGCCCCTTCCCGATTTTTTGCCTGTAAGGTCAAGGCTAATTTCACCTTCAGGACTTTTGACTGCACGAATAAGCTCCCTTTTTGGCTTCATTTCATTACAGCCAAGACATTTCCTCATAGGTATCTTTTTTTCAGCCATAAAAACCTCACTTGCTCTGAGGGATATAAAATCCGCTTTCAGGCTTAATATCAATCTTCCAGTTTGTAAGTCTTGCAGCAAGGCTTACATTCTGACCTTTGTTACCAATAGCAAGAGAAAGCTGTGTATCTGGAACAGTTACGTGACAAGCTCTTTCTCTTTCCTCGTCAATCTCAACAGCAAGAACATCTGCAGGAGCAAGAGCCGCTGCAATGAATTTTGCGGGATCCTCATCGTAAATTACGATGTCGATTTTTTCGCCGCCGAGAGTCTCAACAATTGTTCCTACGCGAGAGCCCTTAGGTCCGATACAAGCACCAATTGGATCAACATTTTCGTCCTTGGAAATAACGGCAATTTTTGTTCTTGAACCGGCTTCACGGGAAACTGCTTTGATTTCAACGATACCATCATAGATTTCGGGAACCTCTGTTTCAAAGAGTCTTCTTACAAGACCTGAATGTGTTCTTGAAATCATTGCCTTAGGTCCTTTGGGGGTATCTTTCACACCCTCGATATAAACCTTTACAAGCTGGTTTTCTGTAAATGTTTCATTAGGAATCTGTCTTGATTTAGGAAGAACAACTGTTGCCTTACCAATTGCAAGAGTAACATTACCTGTCTGGGGGTCAATGCTCTGTACTTTACCTGTAACAAGCTCTTTCTGCTTTGATTCAAATTCGCGAAGCATAAGACCTCTCTCTGCATCATGAATGTCACCTCTGATAACATTCTTTGCAGTTGTTGCTGCAATTCTGCCGAACTGCTTTGTTTCAAGAGGAATTTCAACAAAATCACCAACAAGAGCTTTTTTGTTGTATTTAACTGCTTCTTCCTGAAGAATATCAGTAAATTCGTTTTCAATCTCTTCAACAACCTGTTTTCTGAGATAAACACGAAGCTTATATTCTTCGGGGTTACAATCAACGAATACTACATCCTCGCCGCCATATTCCTTTCTTACGGATGTAACAATTGCAGCACATACTTTTTCAAGAAGGTAATCTGCAGGAATACCTCTTTCCTCTTCGAGCATAAGAATTGCTTCAAAAAATTCTTTGTTTTCTGTTTTCTTGGATTTTCTAGCCATTTTCCTACCAGTCCTTTCTATATATAAAACTAAATATTAACCTGATTAAAATGAGAAATCATCAAGCTTTACCCAAGCGATTTCTTTCTTTTCAGCAGTCATTGTGTTTTCTTCATCAAACTCAATTGTAACTGCACCATCTTCGGAGTAATCAATAAGAACTCCTTTAAACTCACGCTGACCTTCAAAGGGACGAATTAGTCTTACAATAACCTTTTCACCCATAGCATAGTCAAAATGAAAGTCTCTTGTAAGCTTTCTTTCAATACCGGGTGAAGAAACCTGTAAATTGTATTGACGGTCGATTAAGTCAGCTTCGTCTAACGGAGCATCCATGGCGTGACTCATATTGACGCAATCTTCAATACCAACGCCATCTTCCTTATCAATAAAAATTCTGAGATAATAGTTTGCACCTTCTTTTTCGAAGCAAACATCCCAAAGGATTAACCCCAATTCTTCTGCAATGGGTTCTGCGATGTCCCAAACCTGAGAAACTGTGTTCTTTGCCAAATCAGCACCTCTTTTAATTTTATTCTGTTTTTTCTACAAACTTTTATTAATTGTCGAAAACTAATTACGGCAATAAATATGAGAGCAGGTTCCCCTGCTCTCACTCAAGTTCATATTCGTACAATGAGAATATACCATATAATATAAAAAAAAGCAAGTGTTTTTTTAAATTGAAAGTGGAAAGTGGAAAGTTTCGGGTGCTGCGCACGGCTATTATAAAAAGTGCCGGCATAATGTAGAGAACTGTCATCTGTTTCTTAAATCAAACCCATCGCAACCATCCACTATTACCCTCTTTTGATTTCGAAGTGCATCTCTAAATCGTGCCAAAGTTGGCTATATGGAGATACATACATAGTATAGCCACTTCCATTTTTCGTTTTAACAAAAATTTTATTATCTCCTGTTGCTGTATGTTCTTGCCTTTTTACAGAAACAATATCCCCTAATTTAAATTTTAATATTTGTTTTTCCTCAACCGTTCTTATTTGAGTATTTTTTAATATACTTCCCTCATTAAATGAAATCAACTTCTGTTCCTGAACATAGTAAATTAACATCAAACCATTACCATCAGTAGCATGTCCGCAACTTTCCAAATATTTTGAAGTCCCAGAAGAAAAACCCAAAAAGCCAAAAAGATCTTGAAGGAAATTCCAAGCCGATTTTATACCGATACCTATTATAACAATCACCAACAGCCAAACAAAAAATTCCATTTAAACTACCTCCTAATTTTGTAAACTATATGTTTACTCAACACAATTATAGTAAACAATCTGTTTACTGTCAAGAATAAAGTAAACATTTTGTTGTATCATACAGTTGAAAGGTGGAGTTATATGAATTACACCAAACGGCTTTATGATTTGAGAATTGATAATGATTATAAACAAGAAGATGTTGCGAATTTTTTGAATATTACAAAGCAGGCTTATGGTATGTATGAAAATGGAAAAAGAAATTTGCCAATTGAATATCTTGTTAAATTAAGTGAATTTTACGGTGTTTCAACGGATTTTATACTCAATTTAACCAACAATCCCAAAAAGCCAACAGACATAGAAAACTAACAACCACGAAAACCGATAATGGTAATCGTGGTTGTTTTTCTACATATTCAAGAGGTTCAGTACCACCCACCGCTAACGCGGTCCCCCCTCCTTTTTGCTTCGCAAAAAAGAGGGATAGGAATTCGCATTACTTTTACTGACTGCTAATTGCTAACCGCTATCTGCTATACTGGCAACTGGTATCTGGTATCTGGCAACTAAAACACGACTTGCTCTCGCAAGTCGTTTTTTGTCATCCCCAAACTGCATAAAGGGTAATATCTTTTTTTACTGTGATTTTATCACCGAAATCAACATCGGCTGTTTTTGCTTTCTGGTCAAAAGACCAACCCATAAACACTTTATTGTCTTTTTTAGGTGCGTGGTAGGAAATTCTAACACTATCACCCTTCTCAGCTATTTTTTCGATTGGTGCATTTTCTCCACCATTTGCGTTATAAACAAGGGTGAATTTTTCTGACTCATCGTATTCAACAATAAAGCCTGTGTTGTGCTTTTTGTCAAAAGCTTTTGCTTTTTTTACCTGTGCACTACCATCATTCATAAGAACTTTTGCCTTATTTTCTTTATGAGACTCAACAAAATATTTTTTGCTATTCTTAAGAAGTATGGAAATCATAAGTGCATTGCTATCATTCACTTCAGCAAGGGTGCCTCCCTTTGCTTCAGCAACAGCTTTTGCCTGGTCATATGTTAATGCTGTGTCATAAATTTCATACTTAACACCATTTAACACTGCACCATTAACCGCCTCAACTTTATTTACGTTAACTTCACAAATAAAGCCGGTTGTTCTGCTTGTTTTGCTGGATTCTGAAATACCATCTTCTGTAATAACGGAACACACAGAATCCTCATTTTCAATATTTTTACCTACAAAATATTTTCCGAAGCTATTCTCACCTGCAAGCTCAGAAACCACTTTAAGCTCTTTCTTAGAACTGATACCAACAAGGTAGCCGCCCATTTTTTTAGAAAGCTCTTTTGCCTGGTCATAATTTACCGCAACATCGAAAACAGCGTAAACACTGTTATCAACAGTTTTTACTGACGTAGCCGCTGTAATGTCAGCTACAGTTTTTGCATTGTTTTCATACTGAGGTCTTGCAACGTAGTTAATTCGTGAGCGAAGACGTGAAGCATAACCTGTACTTGCGGGGTACTGACAAGCCTGAACATAGTCAGACATATTGCCTTCAACAGTATAAATTGTAGTTTCATCCACATCAACAACAATACCAACGTGGTCAATACAACCATAACCGCCTGAGCAGGTGCAACAGAAAATGAGGTCACCGGCCTGAAGCTTTTTGCCGGAAGAGAATGGGAAGCATTCTGCCCCAACAGAAGGAAGAGTTGAATAATATGAGGGACCTACACTAGTAAGTTTAGGATAAATGGATGCAGGAATACCTGCAACATAACCACACCATGATGCGAAAACATTGCACCAATAACCTTGACGGCCGTACCATCTGCCATATTCGGTAATGTTGCCATAACCTTTAGATGTTCCGGAATAGTCAAAAAAGCTTGCCTCGTGGTAACCAACCTGACTTTTTGCAACATTAACAAGGTCAGTAACCTGGTCACCGGTGAGTTTTACATTCATTAATCTTTCGTAATAAACGCTGTTTTTGTAAGAATTTGAGGCGGAGTATTCGAGGCTTTTGGCAGCTGCACTTACGTTGAAAACGGAAGTTGCCACGAGAACAGTGGTAAGAAGAACTACCGCAATTCTTTTAATTCTGCTTTTTGTCATAGAATATTTTTTGCCTTTCGTAATTTTTATATCAGTAATATTTATTGCAAGAATGTAACTAATTATTACAAATTTGTAACCTTTTGTAACAACCTCGGGCATTATAACATAATAAACCCTCTTTTTCAATGTGAATTTTGCACTATAAACTACCTTTAAACTTGTTAAATATCACAATACTATACAAATTTTAGTAGTTTTTCCTCATAGTTTGGTTACAGTTTGAAATTTTTATAAATGAAATTAAACCATTTTTAATTGTAACAAGACGAATTATATGTTATATTTAATATATAATAATGTAATATACGAAACGAGGTGTTCTTATGGCACGAATTATTGTTGCAGGTGCAGGTCATGGTGGTCTGGTTGCTGCTATAAAACTTGCCCGGTTGGGCTACGAAGTAACGCTCTTCGAAAAATCCGCAAAAAGCGATATGGGGCTTCCTCAACAGGATGTGTTTGATAAGGACACATTTACCTATATAGGTTTACCCTCCCCAAAAAATATTACTGTATGCAAAAACCAGCTTACTCTCATCCCTCAAGAAAAATCAATTACCCCCCTTACCTTGCCACAACCTGAAGAAGAAGCAATCGTAATGGAAAGAAAGGTTCTTATAAAACATCTTCTTACCCTTGCAGAAAAAAGCGGCGTAAAAATCAATTATAATTGCTCCGTAATTGAACCTATAGTTCTTGGAAGCAGGGTTGCAGGTATTAAAACCTTTGATGGAGATTTTTATGGTGATATTATCATTGATGCCTGCGGTGTGGACTCCCCTTTAAGAAGCAATTTACCTGAATTTATGCATATAAATCGGGAAATTAAAGACTACGATGTTATATACACATACCGTGCACATTTTGAAAAGGATTTAAGTGTTTCCCAGCCGGAAACCTATTATGATATTCTGGCAAAAGAAGACGGAACTGTTGGATTTTCCTGGGTTGTAACGGAAGAGGATTTTGCAGATATTCTTATATGTCGTTTTTCTCCTCTTAATCAGGAAGATGTGTTGAAAGAATTGCTGAAAATCTATGAGGAATACCCACATATCAGTAAAAACTTCATTCGTGGCGGACGTTATCTGAAAATCCCCGTTTGTCAACCTTTGGCTGTTTTGGTTGCAGATGGCTATGCAGCTGTAGGCGACAGTGCATTTATGACATATCCCGTCAAAGGCTCCGGAATTTCATATGCAATGAAGGCGGGGGCAATGCTTGCGGACACTATCGCAAATGATACAAATGCTTTATACAATACAGAAACCTTGTGGGAATACCAACGAAGATTTTTCAAGGAAATCGGCTTTACTGCCGGTAGACTTGCACTTCTTAAAAATCTTCTGACTTATTTCACAGCTCAGGAAATTAACGACCTTTTAAAAGCAGGGATTTTCACAACAGAAGACCTTTCACAAATTATGACAAATAAGCTTGACAACCTTTTCGGTGCTGCCGGAAGGGCACTTATAAAAGAAAAAATCCGTCAACTTCGTG
>JAZSBI010000057.1:0-17768 GCA_045602345.1 Acutalibacteraceae bacterium
AAAATAAACTTCGGTTTAAGAAAAACAAGAAACAATGTTTCAGGTGCTATCGACAATGTTCTTGATAGCTATACCTCAATTGATCAGGAACTTTTTGATGAGCTCGAGGAAGCCCTTGTTATGGGCGATGTTGGTGTTTCAACAGCATCCGAGATAACCTTGCGCCTTAATGATGTTGTCCGCAAAAAAGGCATAAAAAATCCCGCCGATGTTAAGGCGGAAATTAAAGACATTGTTGCCGAAATGCTTGAAGGCGGCGAGGATATGGGACTTATTACCATTCCTTCCGTAATTCTTGTTATTGGTGTTAATGGTGTTGGTAAAACAACTACAATAGGTAAGCTCGCAGCAAGATATAAAGCAGAAGGCAAAAGTGTTATTCTTGCTGCTGCTGATACTTTCCGTGCGGCTGCTATTGATCAGCTTGATGTCTGGGCAGAACGTGCAGGTGTAGATATTGTTAAGCATAAAGAAGGTGCAGACCCTGCAGCAGTAATTTTTGATACAATTTCCGCCGCTAAAGCAAGAGGTACGGAGATTATTATATGTGATACTGCAGGACGTCTTCATAATAAGAAAAATCTTATGGAAGAGTTAGGAAAAATTTATAGAGTTATTGACCGAGAACTTCCTTATTCTGACCGTGAGGTATTACTTGTTCTTGATGCTACAACAGGTCAGAATGCTGTTAACCAGGCACGTGAATTTGCAAAGATTGCTGAGATTACAGGTATAATCCTTACAAAACTTGATGGTACTGCCCGTGGTGGCGTTGTTCTTTCAATCAAAAATGACCTTAAGGTACCTGTTAAATTTATAGGTGTGGGTGAGGGCATTGATGACTTGCAACCCTTTAATCCCCATGCTTTTGCAGACGGACTTTTCAATGACCTTCCCGAAGATTTTGAAGAAGACGAAATTGATCTTTCAAAAATCCGAGAAGAGTATGTTCCTGTTGAGGAAACTGACGAAAGAGCAGAACTTGCAAAAGCTGTTGGTGAGATTTTCAATGCAATGGCTGAAATAAACCAAGAGGAAAATATTGAAAATCAAGATGAGATTACAGATGAAAGCGTAGAAAAAGTTTCAGAAGAAATCACAGAGTCTGTTGAAGCGGAAGAAGCAATTGAAGAAATAATTGAAAATGATGTTGTTGAGACCGTAGAGGTTGTTGAAGAATCCGCTGAGGAAATAGTGGAAGAAGAAAAAGAAGAAAAAGAAGAAAAAGAAGAGCCCAAAAAGAAAAAAGGCTTCTTCGGGAGGTTGTTTGGTTAATGGAAAACAACGTTTTTTTAATCGCTACCCATAATATGAAAAAAAGGGACGAGCTTTATCGTATTCTTTCTCCTTTGGGTATAGATGTTAAAACTGCCGAACAAGCGGGAGTAGAAATTTCCGATGTTGATGAAACAGGTGAAACTTTTTACGAAAATGCTTTTTTAAAGGCTAATAGCGGTTGCCTTGAAAGTGGTATGCCTTGCGTTGCGGATGATTCAGGTCTTTCCGTTGATTACCTTGTTGGGGCTCCCGGTGTTTATTCCGCCCGTTTTGCAGGTGAGCATGGTAACGATGAAAAGAATAATCAGAAGCTCCTCAAAATTTTAAGGGATGTTCCCGTTGAAGAAAGAACAGCAAAATTTGTTTCAGTTGTTTGTTGTGTATTCCCTAATGGTGATGTGATTTCCGCTAGGGGAGAGTGCAAGGGCTACATTGGTTTAGAACCTAAGGGTAATAGTGGCTTTGGTTATGACCCTATATTTATGGTGGGTGAGAAAAGTTTTGCCGAGCTTTCAGGTGAAGAGAAAGATGCTTTAAGTCATAGAGGAAATGCTCTTCGCCAGATAGCTGAAAAGTTAAAGGATTATATGTCCCTGTAAATAGTGATTACTGTGCCGAGTTGGGTGGTATCAATTTCCATTTTGATATTATCTTTCTCGGCACTTGTTGTTTCCATTTTTATTGTTGATATTGAGTTTTCAAAATCTGTTGATTTCAGTATGGATTCAACAGTGTTCTCATTTTGAATGAAGCTTTTTATACAGTCATAAATAAAAATTAAAGATTCCGGGGATTTGTTTAGAATCTCAGGTTCGAAAACTATATTCATTTCAGCTAAACGATTTTTTTCATCATATTTAAATTTAAGCATTACTTCTTTTTCGTTGAATTTAAAGAATTTTGTAAGGCTGTTTTCACTATTGTCAATAATATAACCTTCAGAAGTCATATTGTAGTTTTCGTTAAGTTCATTCATTCTTTCGGAGAATGCTTCGAGACTTTCTCCTGTTGTGGCGAAAGAACAACAACATAACCCGGCTAACATTAGTAAAATAATGATTATTTTTATCAGTTTGTTTATCATATTTTCACCTGTTTGTTCACAATTTTTTAACAAATAATACAATAGATGTTGTATAATTTAATATGAATGAAAAGTATAATAATATATATGCGTTAAATTAATTATATAATATAAAAAATCAGAGTGATGATAATGAAAAGTATCTTTAAAAGAGTTATTTGCTTCATACTTTGTGTGCTGGTGGCATTTTCTTCGTTAAGTTCAAGTGCCTTGGCTGGCTATACAACAGATTACCCCCAAGGCGTTACTGCCGAGGAGGCGCTTACTGCTGTTAAAGGCACAGATGCACTTTTAAATAACGTTGTACCTGCGCTTACAGGCAAGACTCTTTCAAGCACTGTCAAGCCTATGATATATAGTGATGAAAGTCTTTCTAATTTTGTTGTTTCTTTGTATGTTGGATTTGCTGAAACTTCAAGTGAAATGGAGGCAATAGGCTTAGATGTCTCAGTTTCTGCTGTTGCAGATGGGTTGGGCGATTACCCTAAAGTTCAAAAGGCCCTTTATGAGGCTGATTCCTGGGAAGAAGTTAATCTTTCAGGTGTTGAATGGGGTATAAAAAATAAAAATGATTTTGCAAGTGCTTTTGCTAAAGCTTTGTCACCTTTTGATGATATTTTCTATACACTTCTTTGCTCCGGTACTTATGAAATTTCAAACTTCATAACAATTGATGGTGCAAATGGCTATGAAAATGCTATCGTGCCAATGTTTAAAGCTTTGAAATGCACTAATTTAATGAATCAGGAAGAGTTTACCGCTCAGGCAAATGCAGATAGAAGTAATATGCTAAAAAATATACTTCTTCCTGTTTTTGATTTGCTCGATAAGATTTTTGTTGCACCAATGGATACATTGACAGTTGTTCTTCCCTCATTTGCATATTTTGTAGATAGTGGTGAAATGAATGCGTGTATGGATACCTTGCTTTCTCCGATTTTTACCAATCCACTTGTTGAATTTGCGGTGTTCCTGAAAATACTTGATTTGGATTCAATGAAATTTGATATGGAGGAAATGCTTTCCACAGGACTTTCCGATATGGCAAATGAAAGCGGTTTGCAACTTGCGACCATTGATTTGAAAAGGCTCTCAAAATGCGGTTCTCACAATGGCCTTGAATTCGTAGCAGAAAAAGGCAGAGCCTATGTTGAGATAATGCGTTGGCTTGTTGATACACTTAAATTGAATAAAAATAACCTTCCTGAACTTATGAAAGAGCTGGGTGGGGAAGGTAGCAATATCTCAACAGATACCTTTGGCGGTATTCTTGACAATGATACTGATTTGTTGGTTGGCGCTTTGATTTTGCTTTTTACTCCCGGAAAATTAAATGCACCGGAAATGATGGCTTATCCCGAAGTAGCAAAAACAGTTGTTCAGTTTACACCTAATCTTACACAAGAGGATTACAAAAAAGTTATTAATGAAATTGATGATTTATTGGACGATTTTGTTAAAGAGGGTGGAAGCTACGATAGTATTGAAGCACTTCTTTCTTCGGCTGTTTACTCTAACAGCAATATAAATGCTCTCTTGACAGGTATTTACGGAGCTATGGAAAAAGAAGGGCTTTTGGAGTTGCTTGCTCTTTTGGGTATTGATGCAACCCCGAAGGGTGTAGCAAATTATATTAAAGCTGATTATCCTGCTGCGTATAGTGTTTTGAGTAAAGAAAAATCTTGGTCGAATCTTTCTCTTAATAATGTTTCGTGGGGTTTTTCCAATGGTTCAAGAAGAGGTTTCCAGAAAGCTTTTATTGCTGTTCTCAGACCTTTGAATCCTTTACTCGGTGTTGTTCTTGCCGGGAAAGATATGCTGGTTATGGATAGTATAACACTAAAGGGTGCTGATGGTTATAACACAGGCGTTATCCCTATTCTGGAAGCTTTAGGCTGTGAAGAAGGCTCGATTAAAACTTATACGCAATATGTAAATGATAAAAGTAACGATGCTCTTTTAAATAATATTGCAGAGCCCGTGTTCAATATGCTTGATGCGATTTTTGATAATCCCGTTAAGACGCTCACAAGAATATTACCTAATGTAGTTTACTTTATTAATAGCGGTTCCTTGGAAAAATGTCTTTCCAATCTGCTCATTCCTGTAACTGCTTTAACTTCTCGTATGTCTCCGGTACTTGATTCAAATTTAGATGTTTCTGAATTGACAAAAAGCCTTGATTTAAACAAGCTTCTTGGCAGCATAACAGAGGGTTCAGAAATAAAAATCGCGGAATTTGATATAAATTCTCTGGCGGGAATCGGCACAAAAACCGAGAAGATAAGTAAAAGTACATTTAATGGAGAAAAGGTTAAATATTACTACATTGAAGCTGACCAGACAGGTGTTTTAATGAGCCTTTTAAGAGTGCTTGCAAAAACAATGAAACTTCCGGGTAACGAAAACCTCCTTGTTGGTTCAATGGCTGGTGGGAATGACACCTTCTCAACATATTCTGCTTCTATCGGTGAACAGTTTGCTGAAATGACAGAAGACGAGCTTATTGAATGGCTTTACAACCTTCTCTTTAAAGAAAGAGCTAAAATTGAAATAGTTGTTGATGATAACTATTCACCCACAATTATTTATAAAGAAACTCCCAAAGATTATACTGCACTCTATATTTTAGGTGGGTTTGCCCTTGTGGCAGGTATAGTCGGTATAATAATTTTTTGTAACAGAAAACGACTTTATTACAATGGTTAAAATTATTCAAAGTTAATTTAATTTTGTAAAAGCCAATGCAATCGGGTTGTTGAAATGCTGTTTGCGTTTCAATAAACAACAATCGTTATTGAGGTAATTAAGTATGTTAGTTTTAAAAAATATAGTTAAGGATTATGTTACGGGTGATACAACCGTAAGAGCTCTTAAGGGGATTGACATAAATTTCCGTGAGAGTGAGTTCGTTGCAGTTTTAGGTCCTTCGGGCTGTGGTAAGACAACCCTCCTTAATATTATCGGTGGGCTTGACAGATACACAAGTGGCGATTTACAGATAAATGGCAAATCCACGAAGCATTTCAGCGATGGTGATTGGGATACATACCGCAATCACTCTATAGGTTTTGTTTTCCAAAGCTATAACCTTATACAACATCAAACGGTTTTATCCAACGTTGAGTTAGCACTTACTCTTTCAGGCGTTTCTAAAAAAGAACGTCGTAAAAGAGCAATTGAAGCTCTTAAAAAGGTTGGGCTGGAAAACCAGATTCATAAAAAACCTACGCAGATGTCAGGTGGTCAGATGCAGCGAGTTGCCATTGCACGAGCTCTTATAAATGATCCCGATATTCTTCTTGCGGATGAACCTACGGGTGCACTTGATACAGAAACAAGCGTTCAGATTATGGAATTGCTTAAAGATATCTCCAAAGATAAACTTATAATTATGGTTACCCATAACCCTGAACTTGCAGAAACTTATTCTAATCGTATTATAAGATGTCTTGATGGTGAGGTTATAAGTGACTCCAATCCATTTGAACCTGATGAAGCGGACCGTAAAAATGAAAAAATCAGGTTGGAAAATACCAAGGAAAAAGGCAAAAAATCAATGTCTTTTTCTTCCGCTTTTTCATTAAGTATTAACAATCTCAGAACAAAGAGTGCCAGAACATTTTTAACTGCTTTTGCAGGTAGTATTGGTATCATAGGCATCGCACTGGTTCTTGCTCTTTCAAATGGTATTCAGGTTTATATAGACAGAATTCAGGAGGATATGCTGCTTTCATACCCAATGACTGTTGAAAAACAAACCTTTGACTTGGAAAGTGTTATGACATCTTTCACAGGTATTACAACAGAAATGGTTGAGGGAATGGATGACTCTGAAGAAGGCAAGGTTTATGTTAACGAATCTCTTATGCAGATGGTTAATGCGTTTATTTCCGAATCTACCTCCAATAACCTTGATAATTTCAAAAAATATATTGAAGATAATCAAGAGGAATTCGATAAAGTCTGTAATGACGTTCAGTATAAATACAGCACTGATTTAAATATTTACCGTGCAGATACTGAAAATGGTTTGATTAAAGTTAACCCCAGTACCATGATGGAAAATATGCCTATGATGGAAGGCATGGAAGGTATGGGGGATATGGCGTCCTCAATGACAAGTATGATGCCCGTTAATGCATGGATTGAGCTTATCGGTGATGATGATTTGATGGATGCACAATACGATGTTATTGCAGGTAAAATGCCTGAGAAGTTCAACGAAGTTGTGCTTATTGTTGATGGCAATAACATGATAAACGAACTTGTTGTTTACGCTCTCGGTCTTAAGGATCAGGAGGAGTTTGCCAAAAATATTATGCAGGCTCTTGCAAGTGGCGAATCCTTGGAGAATGAGTCCATAACAGAATACTCCTATGAAGAAATTCTTGATATGAAATTCAAACTTGTTTTAAGTGCGGATTATTTTGTTAAGGATAAAAAGACCGGGCTTTGGAGTGATAACAGTGCCAACGATTATTTTGTAAAGAAGCTTGTTGATGAAGGTACTGAGCTTGAGATAGTAGGTATTTTAAAACCGGATGAAAACAATACGTTGTCATTAGGTACCGGTGGTATCGGTTATATGCGTGACCTTATGGATTACGCTATTGAGGAAACTGCAACAAGACAGGTTGTTAAAGAACAGCTTGCAGACAAAACCAAGGATGTTCTCACAGGTCTTGAATTTTCTAACCTTACAGTAAATGATTTTGACCTTAAGGATGTTGATTTGGGGCTTATTGATTTTAAGTATCTTGATTACACACCCTTTATGTCTATGGCAGAAGGCATGGATTTGTCTGAAGTTAATCTGATGGATATGGGTGCCATGTTCGGCTTTGATGATATGACCGAACTCCAGAAAAAACTGATGGAAGGCTTTTTGACAGAGGATCAGGTACTTGCTATAAAACAGGCTTATGTTGATACTATGGCGGCAAAAAGCTCTCTCTCGGGTACGTTAGATAAACTTGGTTATTCCACTTTTGAAACTCCATCCATAATTTGTTTCTATCCTAAGAGTTTTGAAGCCAAAGAAGAGCTCAATAAACTTATTGATTATTACAATGAACAGGTTGTTGCAGATGGCCACGAGGATGCACAGATTAAAGTTTCAGACTATATTGGTATGCTTATGAGCAGCCTTACAACAATTATAGATATTGTAACCTACGTGCTTGTTTGCTTTGTTGCAATTTCTCTTGTTGTTTCATCTGTTATGATAGGTATTATTACCTATATTTCCGTTCTCGAAAGAACAAAGGAAATCGGTATTCTCCGAAGTATTGGTGCATCAAAGAAAGATATTGCACGAGTTTTCAATGCGGAAACGGCAGTTATCGGTCTTGGTGCAGGTATAATAGGTATTCTTTCAACCTTGCTTCTGGAAATACCAATTAACCTGTTACTGAAATATGCAGCACATATTCCTGCAGCGGCATCTCTGCCACCGGTTGCAGCTGTTATACTTGTTATTATCAGTGTAACCCTTACCCTTATTGCAGGTCTTATTCCCTCAAGAATTGCTGCGAAGAAGGACCCCGTAGAAGCACTTCGTACAGAATAAAATTTTATGACACCATTCAGATTTTGAATGGTGTCATTTTTATAATGATTTAAAAATATACCCTTGCTCTCTCGCATAGTCTATTATATCTCCCAAGGCATCAGCGTTATCAGGAGAAACGGCGTGGAGAAGTAGAATGCAACCGGGATGTAGTCTTGAAGTTACTGTATCAAAGGCGTATTGCTTTCCTTTGGGATTATTAATATCCCAATCGGCATAGGCACTTGACCAGAAAACAGACGTAAAACCGATACTTTGCACTAAATCTAATGCATTTTCAGAACATGCACCCTCAGGGAAACGGAAAAATGGCGCGGAATAGCCGAAATGTTTTCTCAAATAGTTGTCAAGATTTTCAATTTCTTTTACCATTTGTGTTCTGTCGATTTTAGAAAAGTTGGGATGTGTGTCTGAGTGGTTTCCGACTATATGCCCATCTTTAATCATTCTTGCAATAAGTTCAGGATTTTCTTTTACATTTGGCAGAGTTACAAAAAATGCTGCAGGAACTTTTTTCTCTTTTAAAGTATCAAGTATTTTTTCTGTGCAACCATTTTCATAACCGCAGTCAAAGGTAAGATATATTGTTTTTTTACCGCTTGTATCAAGGCAAATCGCCCCATATTTTTCGTAAAATTTTTGGTTATTAACAGAAATATCGTGAGGAACACTATTTTTAGAAACTCCAAAACTGTGGTTGTGCGTATTAGTTGAAAGTCCTTTTAAATTGTTGGGGTCTATAATCGGCAGGGTTACTTCAGGTAAAGGCTCTAATCCTGTATAAGTTTTTTTTGTGCCTGTATTTTTTCCTTGTATTATTTTTTTGGTTTTTTTTGTTTTTTCCATTGGTTCAGGGGCAGGGGCACTTTCGGTCTGGCTTTCGCTTTCTTTTTCTGTTGTGCTTTCTTCTTTTACTGTTGCCTCGCTTGTTTTTGCTTCAGATGAAAAAGATGTTGTTCCTTTTAAATCTGTTTTCCCACAACTGCACAAACCAATACTAATTGATATAATAAGTAAAATTGAAACTATACTTTTCATAATTACTCCTTTAGAATTTCCCGAGAGATATGCTCTCTCGGGGTTGCTTTATTTAAACATATACTGAACATTGTCTAAAATTCCATCCATTGTTTTAACGCTCTTTTTGGCAAGTTTTTTCATTTTGCGTTTTGTACTGTTTTTGGAGTTTACAACACCTGCTGTAACTGCCGCTGCAACACCCATAGCCATTAAAGCGCCACCAATTTTCATTGTTTTATCGGAACCCATTAACATCATAAAAAACACCTCCTGTTTGTTTTTATTAGTTTACCTTTTGTTACATAAACTAATCAAAGGTACTTGATAAAAATAAATGGAAGTGCTAAAATTTATTGCAGAAAATGAAAGAAGGTTAAAAAATGGAAAATCAAAAAAGACTTGTTGCTATAAATGATATTTCCGGTTTTGGAAAATGTTCTTTGACTGTTGCGTTGCCTATTATTTCTGCTGCAGGTGTGGAAACTATTTGTATGCCTACCGCAGTTTTGTCAACTCATACGGGCGGTTTTACGGGTTATACTTACCGTGACCTTACCTGCGATATGCCGGATATTTCTGCTCACTGGAAATCTATAAATTTAAAACCGGATGCAATTTATTCGGGCTTTTTGGGTTCCTTTGACCAGATTGACATTGTAAAGAAATTTGCACATGATTTTAAAAGAGAGGATAATCTTTTTATCGCAGACCCTTGTATGGCAGACCATGGCAAAATGTATGCGATTTTTGATGAGAAGTTTGCAAAGGCAATGGCAGAGCTTTGTTCAAAAGCCGATATTATTCTTCCCAATATCACAGAAGCATGTTTTATGACCGGTACTGAATTTGTTTCAGGTCTTCATAGCGAAGAATATATTGAAATGCTCCTCAATAAACTTCTCGATATGGGCGCTAAAAATGTTATTCTTACAGGAGTTACCTTTGAAGAAAATAAGCTTGGTGCCGCATATATCGGGCAGGAAAGAGTTGTTCAGTACTATTTCCAAAACCGTCTTCCCGGAATGTACCACGGAACAGGCGATATTTTTGCAAGTGCCTTTTGCGGTGCTGTTCTCAATGGTATTTCATATTATGATGCAATGGGAATTGCTGTAAGATATGTTTGTGATTGCATAAAACGTACACAAGCAATGGAAAATCCCATAACCTATGGTGTTGATTTTGAAAGAGGAATTCCATTTTATATTAAGGAATTAGGCAAAATATGAGTGAACTTAATATTGTTTTAGTAGAGCCTGAAATTCCACAGAATACGGGTAATATTGCAAGAACCTGTGCAGCAACAGGTGCAAAACTTCATATTATTAAACCTATGGGCTTTACAATTGATGATAAAAAATTAAAAAGAGCAGGACTTGATTATTGGTATTTGCTTGATTTGACATATTATGAGAATTTAGATGATTTCTTTTGCAAGAATCCTGGTGGTAAATATTTCTTTTTTACTACAAAAGCAAGAAAAACACATTCTGACGTAGAGTATAGTGATAAATCATTTTTGTTTTTTGGAAAGGAAACGAAAGGTCTTCCTGAGGAACTTCTTTTGAAACATCCTGACGAATGTGTGCGAATCCCTATGATTGATGATGCAAGAAGTCTGAACCTTTCAAACTCTGTTGCAATTGGGGTTTATGAGGCTTTGAGGCAGTTAGGTTACCCTGAATTACAGAACAAAGGGCAGCTTCATAACTACTCCTGGTAATGCAATAAATAAAAATAAATAATTTAAACATAACATCTCCGCAAGATACATATATTGTATAGCGGAGGTGTTTTATTATGACAGAAGAAAAAAGAACAGGATTTTTACCCCATAATTGTATACTGGAAGACAGAAAAAAACTTTCTGTTTCAGGTGTAAAGGATGTGGGAAACTTTGACGAGGAAACCATTGTTGCCCGTACAGAGTATGGTGAATTGACAGTGAAAGGTGAAAAACTACATATTACAAAACTTTCCCTTGAGATAGGGGAGTTGTGTATTGAGGGGCAAATCAATTCTATTGTTTATACAGATATAATTGACAAGTCCGGTAGTTTCTTCTCCAGAGTGTTCAGATAATGTATAATGTTGACCAAAACGAACAAATGCTGATTTTTTTTGCTTCCATTGGTGTTGGATTCCTTTTGGGAGTGTTATACGATTTTTTACGGGCTTTAAGACTATCTTTTACCAAATGGAAATGGGTAGTTATTGTTTTTGATTTGCTGTATTTTTCTTTAGTGGCATTTTTGAGCTACATATTCATCCTAGCTACAAACAAGGGTGAAGTGCGGTCGTATATAATAATAGGAGAGCTTTTTGGCGTTTTGTTTTATTATTTCGCTTTGGGTATAGTAATGATGAAACTGACAGAGCGTTTTGTTTCATTTTTAAAAAGTTTTTATAGCTTGGTTTTTAAAGTGGTTTCTTTTCCGTTTCGCCTATTAAGGCGGCTTTTTGTAAATTCTTTTGGTAAAATAAAGCAATTTTTAAAAAAAAGTGAAAAAAAGTCTGAAAAAATACGCAAAAAGGTCTTGCCAAAAGTATGGTTATATGTGTATAATTTATTAGGTATATTATGTGTAGGTTCAAAAGAATCTCGGAAAGGTGGTAAAGCTTATGGCAAGGGAGAAAAAGAAAAACCAACTTAACCCTCGTAGTGCTATAGTTATTGTTTTGTGCTTTGTTCTCTTCCTCTATATGGGAATAAGGTTTATAAAAGCCCAGAGTGAAATCAATGCCAAGGAAGCCCAGCTTACTGAACTTGAAAGTATCTATGAAAGCCAGGTTGCCGAAAACGAAGAGCTTAAAACCGCCATCAAAAACGGAGATAAAAAAGAACTTGCAGAAGAATATGCAAGGAAAAAGGGTGGCTATGTTATGCCTGACGAAAGAGTTTATGTAGACATAACTCCCGGCTCCGCAGAATAACAAGATAAACAAAAATTAGGGGTAAAGTATGGCAGTGGAAATCGGCACGATTCTTGAAGGCAAGGTTACAGGTATTACAAATTTCGGAGCTTTTGTGGAGCTCCCCGACAAAACAGCGGGTATGGTACATATTTCTGAAGTTTCATCGTCTTTTATAAAAGACATTCACGAGAAAATTTCAGAAGGTGATGTTGTTAAGGTTAAAGTTATTGACATTAATGAAAAGGGGAAAGTGGCTCTTTCAATAAAGAAAGCTCAGCCTGAGCAGTCTGAAGAATCAAAACCGAAGCGTCCTGCAGGGGACAGACCTAAAAAAAGTCAGCCTCCCGTTTGGACAGGAACACAGCGTTCTGAGCCTGAAAATATGTCTTTTGAAGATATGATGGCAAAATTCAAAAGCGTTAGCGACGAAAAAATGAGCGACCTTAAAAAGAATAATGTTGCAAAACGTGGTGCATCCACACCTCGTCGTGGCGGTAATTCAAGAGGATAAATAAGAACCGTGCTGAGTAATTCGGCACGGTTTAATTTTAAGACTTGCAGTTTTAAGGATGTGAAAAAATGAGAGAAATAAGTACTACTTTAATAGAAGATGCAGTAGAAAGCCTTTTTGTTGAAGCAAATGGTAAACTTTCTGATTCCTTGGAAAATAAAATACGAAACTGTGAAAATGAAGAGAAAAATCCTGTTGCAAAAGATATTTTTGCTGATATGTGCAAGAATCTTGATGCTGCTAAAGAGTTGAATATTCCTATTTGTCAGGATACGGGGATGGCTGTACTCTTTTGCGAAATCGGCCAAGAAGTGCATATTGTTGACGGGGATTTTAATACAGCGGTGAACAATGGCGTGAGAAAGGCATACCTTGACGGGAAAATGCGTTGCTCAATTGTTAAAGACCCTATAAGACGTGGTAATACCAATGACAATACACCTGCACTAATACATCTTTCCCTTGTACCGGGGGACAGAATAAAGTTAGTGGCTGCTCCAAAGGGCTTTGGCAGTGAAAATATGAGTAAAATAAAAATGTTTACCCCTTCTGCAAGTGTTGATGATATTGTGGACTTTGTAGTAGATGTAGTGAAAAACGCAAATTCAAATCCTTGTCCTCCTGTTGTTTTAGGTGTGGGTATAGGTAGCGATTTTGAAGGCGTTGCTCTTCTTTCAAAGAAAGCACTTTGTCGAGATATCTCTATTAGAAATTCCGATGATTTCTATGCTGATTTAGAAAAAAGAATGCTTTCAGAAATTAATAAGCTTAATATTGGTGCCCAGGGGTTTGGTGGAGATATAACTGCTCTGGCGGTTAATATAGAAACAGCACCCACCCATATAGCAGGGCTTCCTGTAGCAGTTAATGTGGGTTGCCATGTGACTAGACATAAAGAGCTTGTGCTTTAACGCACAAGCTCTTTTAGCTACCAGTCACCAGTCACCAGCGAATAGCGGTTAGCAAATAGCAATTAGTAAAAGTAATGCGAATATTATCATCCCTGTTTCATCTTTGATGAAATAGGGATGGGGACCGCGCCAGCGGTGGTGGGTTGCCCCGTAAAGATTATCCTTCGTAAAAGTATCGCAACTTTAGTTACTAACTCCTAACTTATTCCGCAACTCTTCATAAATTTCCAAAATCTTAAATTTAACAATATACTTCTCTCCACCGTTGACTATTTTTTCACCGCTTTGGGTTAAATAGTCGGCGGTGTTTTCATTTGTTTCGATGCCATTTGCAGCAGGAATACAAAGGGGCGGGAACATTACACACCACCAGTTTTTTCCTTCACCTTCCCCCAGAACAACTTTTAAAGCTGTATATTGCCCGGCAGGAAAGGTGAGTGAGTCATAAGATCGGGTATTGAAATACTCTTCTTGCAGCGAGACTTTAACACCATAATCAAATCCGTTTGCTTTAAGCGTTTCTTCTGCCGTTTTTAAAAGGTGATATTTTGATTTTTCAAAATAATCCTTTGCGGTTTCTTTTGTTACATTTTTACTTAAAATATCTGCGTTGGTTTCCAGTAGTGCATCACGAACCTTCAATTTAACCTCTTGGTCAATTTCCGAGTCGCTGTTTGCAAGAATATGAAGTCTGATAACATCTTCTCTTACACTTTGTGCAGATGCGGTGAAATAAGTACAGGAAAAAGCAAGGTAAATAGAAATTGCTATCAGCGATACTGATAATAAAATTTTATCTTTTCTTTCATTAAAGGCTTTGTATTTAAAAATCGACATAATAAAACCGTCCTTTCATAGGGTATCTTCTTACCCTTTGATTTTGGACGGCTTTTTGTTTGTTTATTCAATTTTCTGAAATTATTTCCACACCGTTTTTTACAGGTGTGCAAAGGTAGATGTTTTTGAATTTGTTTTTTAGTTGTTCTGTGCTTTTTTCTGCAGCTTCTTTTTTTTCGAATATTCCGTAAACCGCAGAACCTGAACCCGTCATACAAGAGGCAACTGCACCATTTTTGTTAAAAATATCTTTAATATCAACTCTGCCTGCAACCTCAAGAGCTTGTTCGAAAACATTATTACAAAGCTTAAGACCTTCCTGGAAATTGCTATCTGCAAAATATTCAAGCATTTCCTGGTTTTTAGGATGTTTTATATTTTCTAAGGAATCAACAGCGGCATAAGCTTCTTTGGTGGAAACACCGTCGTTGGGCTTTACAACAACAATATGGTAATTATCTAAATCCGGGAGTGGAGCAACAACTGCACCTGTATCAAGGGCTAAAGCGGTACCACCAACAATGCAGAAGGGGATGTCTGCCCCTACCTTTACACCAATTCGACAAAGTGTTTTTTCGGAGTAATTTGTATTGAAAATTTTATTCAGTGCAACAAGGACAGCAGCACCATCAGCACTTCCTCCACCCATACCTGCACAAAAAGGTGTGTACTTTTCGATATGGATATGAATGCCTCTGTTCACTTTTATTTCCGCATAGTCAAAAAACTTTTCAGTACATTTATAAACAATGTTACTTTTATCGGTAGGTACACCTTCTGTATCACAGGAAACAGTTATTTCTTCACCGGGGATTTTCTCGACTGTAATTATATCACCAAGGCTTATAGATTGCATTATGGTAAAAAGCTTATGGTAACCGTTTTTTTTGATACCGGTTATATCTAAAAGAAGATTTATTTTTGAATTAGCTTTTAAAGTGAGCTTCATATTGCCACTCCTTTCAACAAAGTTATTTTAACACATATATTCATATTTTAAAAGATATTTATTTTTATATATTTTGTTGTAAGCTCTGTTGTTTTGTGCTATTATGTTCAAAGGTAAACGCTAAAGCGTATTTAATTATACACGCTTACGCGTTAGAACCCTCCACCACACCAAAAGAAGTTTCGGTGCGGTCCCCTCCCTTCGCCAGGGAGGTCTATGTTGAAAGAAGGTTTTGAAAATGAATGATATAAAAATTATTGATTTACATACTCATACGGATAGCTCTCAGGATGGTAATCATCCTGTGGAATATATGGCAGAGGTTGCGGCACAGAATGGTATTCAAATTGTTGCTTTTACTGACCATTGTGAAGTTGATGTTTTTTATAAGGATGGTTTTGATAAAAGGGCGGAGCGTAGTTTCTGTGAGGTTTCAAAGGCACAGAAAGCGTTTGAAGGAAAAATTGAAATCTTAAGGGGTATTGAACTTGCACAACCCCATTATGTTCCCGAACTTGCGGAAGAAATTGTGAATAAAAATGATTACGATGTTATAATCGGGTCTATTCATAATTTGAGGGGAAAGCCTGATTTTTACGATTTTAAAACCTTTGATGGATTTGATGTTCAGGCTTTGATGAATGAATATTTTGATGAGCTTCTCCAGATGCTTCAGTGGGGCAATTTTGAAATTCTTGCTCATATTACATACCCCTTCAGATATATTTTCAACCTTTGTGGTTATGTAGAAGATATAAATAAATATTCAAATAAGATTGACGAAATATTAAAGCTTTGTGCAGAAAAAGATAAGGCTTTGGAGATCAATATGGGTGGTCTTAAATATCCTATCAATAAACCTGCTCCTGATATTGATACTATTAAGAGATATAAAGAATTGGGTGGCAGACTTGTAAGTGTAGGCTCAGATTCTCACTATGCAGAGCGCATCGGTTTTGGTATTCCCAGAGCATATGAAATGGCAAGAGAAGCAGGTTTCGATTTTGTTGCAAGATTTAAAAACAGAAAGGCTTTTGAATTTGGAATAAAATAAATTTTAAGTGCATAAAGTGTATAATTTATGAACTTTTTAGAGTTTTATTCATTTATTACAAATGGAAATGAATGGAAAAACTGTAAAGTGAACAACTTGACAATGTTCAAAACTATGTCTAAAATGTCAACAACTACGTGTGTACAACTGTTTAAATTTCTAAATAAGAAAAAACACGTAAAGGTCACTGACTTTACATTGACAAAGTTTTGAACATTTGACTTTTTTCGACCAATGTATATACATTTGCATATTCAATTGAACGAGTTTTTAACAAAGGGGTGGTGTTTTGAGGAAAATTGAATATAAAGTTTGTGATGAATACAACGGAACACCACTTTATTATTTTTTGAGAGAGTGTGTTGGGGTGTCTACCCGAATAATTCAGACCCTCCGTCATACAAAGAAATCTGTTTTTATAAATGGTGAAGAAAGCAGAGTTATCGACAAGGTTAAAACCAACGATAAAATAGAAGTTTTTCTTCCTGAAAAAACTGAAGCACCACAACTTTGGGAAACAGAGCTTTCAGTAATTTATGAGGATGAGGATTTACTTATTATAAATAAGCCGTCAGGGATTTCCGTTCACCCTACTAGAAATCATCCCAACGGAACTCTTTGCAATGCTGTTGCTGCCTACCTGAAAAATAATGGTAACGATAACTATGTTGCCAGGGCCGTCGGCAGACTTGATAAGGTTACCTCCGGTGTTATGGTTTTTGCGAAGAACGCCTTTGTTGCATCAAAATTAAACGGCAAACTTGATAAAACATATGTAGCTCTTACAGAAGGTTTTTTACAAGGCGAGGGGATAGTCAATGCTCCAATTTACAGACCGGATATGAATAAAACCATTCGTGCCGTTGGTGAACAAGGTGATGAAGCAATAACTATTTGGAAAGCTTTGAAAAGCTTTGATAACAAAACTCTTTTAGAAATAAAAACTGTTACGGGAAGAACTCACCAGATAAGAGTTCATTGTGCTCATATTGGTCATCCTCTTGTGGGGGATGAAATGTATGGCGGTAAAGTAACCGATAACATCAAAAGGGCGGCACTTCACTGTTCGTGTGTTAGAATAATTCATCCCATAACAGACAAAGAATTAACCTTTATAGCCGAGCCTCCCGAGGATTTAAAAAAAGAAATGAACAACTGATTTATATATTAGCTATCTGCAAATATTGACTTTCCGGATATGAAAGAGTATAATCATAGAAAATTACTGAAAGGCAGGTGGACAAAATGACAATGAATCTTAATATCCGAAACAGGAGAGCCGTTTTGTCCGTTTGCGATTGATATAATTTTTATCTTTTTGTAAATTAAGGCATCTCCGTATTCTCGGAGGTGCTGTTTTGTTTTTAGGAGGTATTGGAATGATATTTGAAGAAAAGAAAATTATATTGAAAAATGGCGTGGAAGCTGTATTGAAAACTCCTGAAATTGAAGATGCCGAAATGTTGCTTAATAGTATAAAAACTTCCAGTGGTGAAACAGAGTTTCTTTCTCGCACAATTGATGATTGGGAGAGTGTTACTGTAGAAAGTGAAGAGAAATTTATTCATAATGTTCGTGAAAGTCAGAACACCTTGTTTATTGCTTGTTATGTAGATGGTGTAATTGCAGGCAACTG
>JAZSBI010000058.1:0-8183 GCA_045602345.1 Acutalibacteraceae bacterium
ACCTCGCTTTTGCTATGTATAGGTCAAAATATACTGTTTTTTGCCAAAAATTTTTCTTCAAAAATCGCCCCAAAAACCAGTATTCATAAGGGTTTATCGCGCTTTTGTGTTATTATAACACGAGCCTCAATTCTTCTCACAAACCTCTTGCGGTACCCAAAATCGTCAGGCGCTCCTGCTCGTCGCTGACGGTTTTGACCGCTACGCTTCCTTACGCTTGCTGCATCGTCCACCGGACGCGCTCGCGACGTCACCAGTTGCTTTCATAATATATACAAAATCTCCTTGCTTTACAAATTTGTACTGTTAGTATCTGTAAAACAAGAAGATTTATATTGTGTGAATTTACATTTCGTATTTAGTGTGATATAATAAATTTTATATGATAATTTTAATAAGTTTATTTTATGGAGATATGATTAATGGATAATTTGGTTACAATAATTGTTACTTTCTTTGCCGGAATGGGGGCAGGTCTCGGTACAGGTTTTGCAGGTATGAGTGCTGCCGCTGTGATAACCCCAATGCTTATCACATTTCTTGGAATTGATCCATATACAGCTGTGGGTATTGCCCTTGCTTCTGATGTGTTGGCGAGTGCTGTTTCAGCATATACTTACCGTAAGAATAAAAATCTAGATGTGAAAAACGGACTTCTTATGATGGGGATTATATTAATTTTTACCGTAGTTGGAAGTTATGTATCAAGTATGGTTCCCTCACATACCATGGGTGGATTCAGTACATTCGTCACACTAATTCTTGGTATCAAGTTTATTTTAAAACCTGTTATGACAACAAAAGCTGAAATGGAAGCGGTCAGCAAAACAAGAAAAATAGTCGGCTCTGTGCTATGTGGTATATTTATTGGGTTTATTTGTGGCTTTGTAGGTGCAGGTGGTGGTATGATGATGCTTCTTATTCTTACCAGTGTACTTGGCTATGAATTAAAAACTGCAGTTGGGACCAGTGTGTTTATTATGGCATTTACTGCATTAACGGGTGCTATTTCCCATTTTTCTCTTGGTGATTCACCGAATATTTTGGTTATGGTTTTGTGTATTGTATTTACATTTGTTTGGGCGCAAATTGCAGCTAAGTTTGCAAACAAAGCAAAACCGGCAACACTTAACAGAGTAGTGGGTGTAGTGTTAGTTGTGTTGGGTATAGTTATACTGGGATTTGAACATTTTATAAAATAAAACACAGGCGAGGTGAAATTCACCTCGCTTTATATCTGCTCACAAAACCATGTATCCAAAAGTAAAACAAAAGTATCAATGTTGCATGTGACGGATCTTCCTTACAAATTCTCAAAATTCCTCTATTCTATTTAGAAATACAAGCGACCCAAATCGTCAATTTTACGAACTATTCCTGTTGCTTTCATAATATATAACAAACTCCTTTGTTTATTTAGATAACATTTCTATTATCTGTAAACAAAGGAGTTTTATATTGAATATATTTACTTTTTATAATTGAAAATTTATGTATTTTTCATAATAACTGCGCCTATACATTCACTGACATGCTCGCATGCATCCGCGCATGATTCAAAACAATCATAAATTTTGCCGAATGAAATAATTTTAAGAACATCGGTCTGGTCCTTTGTAAGCGCACGGATTGATGTAAGGTAAAGAGTATCACATTCTTCTTCAACATCGTTAAGAGTGACAATGAGATCGTGGATTTTTTTTGAACGCTTAAAGTTTTCAAATTCATTCATAAGCTCACAAAGAAGCTCGCAGGATTTTACAATTTTTTTTGCAAAGTCTATAACATAGGTATCAACAGACTGAATATTATAAATATAGAATTTTTGTAAAATCTCTTCAATTTTGTCGGTTACCTGGTCAAGGTTATGACTTAGCATATCCAGATCTTCACGGTCAACAGGTGTTACAAATGCTTTAGCAAGAGCTTTATTCATTTCGTGCTTTTTAATATCAGCGCTGTGCTCAATTTCGTGCATTTCCTTGATCATTGTTTCAATGTTGTCAGGATTGTAATTTTCAAGACATTCTACAAGGTATAACGCTGCCTTTTTAGAGAGGGCAGTGCTTGCTGCAAAGTTTTCAAAGTAAAATTTATCGCCTTTAGCCATTTTTTAAAATCCTTTCTATCAGGTAAATATAAACATAAATAATTTTGTCATCAAAAAGCCTACAAGTCCACATCCCGGGAAAGTCAGTACCCAAGTGAGAACCATTTCTTTAACTACACCAAAGTTAATTGCAGAAACTCGTTTTACTGCACCCACACCCATAATAGATGTAGTCTTTGCATGTGTCGTTGATACAGGAAGACTGAATACTGAACAAATCAAAAGCGAAAGTGCAGCAGCAATATCGGCTGAAAAACCTTGATATTTTTCAAGCTTTACCATATCCATACCAACGGATTTAATAATCTTTTTACCACCCAGAGCTGTACCTGCTGCCATTACAACCGAACAAACAATCATAAGCCAGAGATAGTCGTTTGCAATATTGATATCCTTAGGCAAGCCTTGACCTTGCGACATGTATACGCAAAGAAGCACAACGCCCATAAATTTCTGACCATCCTGTGCACCGTGCATAAATGCCATTGATGCTGCACCAACAATCTGTGCACCTCTGAAGAATGGTTCGGTTTTGGGTCTGTTGGCGTTATAGAAGATTTTTGTAACGAGTTTACAAACAACCCAACCAAGACCAAAGCCGAGTATAACTGAAATGAAAATACCGTAAACGACTTTTACCCATTCACCACCGTTAACGCCATCAAAACTACCGTGAAGCGCAATTGCACTACCGGTAAGCCCTGCAATCAAAGCATGGCTTTCGCTTGTGGGAATGCCAAACAACCATGCAAGTATAGCCCAAAGAACAATAGCAAAAAGTGCTGCACTTAGAGCAATAATTGCTTTATCCGGGTTGGTACCAAAGTCAACCATTTTTGTAATGGTTTCAGCAACCGTGGCGTTAATAATAGTCATTAAAAAAACACCAAAGAAATTGAAAACAGCAGCCATAAGTATTGCCGCCTTTGGTGGCATACATCTTGTTACAACGCAAGTTGCAATCGCATTTGGTGCGTCAGTCCAACCGTTCACTAGAATAACACCAAGAGTTAGTGCTACTGCAACAAACAGAAGTGGATTTGCTGTCATCTGACTCCAAAATTCTAATATTGAATCCATATGCATCCCTCTTTTTACTTTTTTCTTGTCTTTACAACAAAAAGAGTTGATTCACATTTATTTTATTTTACACTGCCAAGTATGTCAAGTGGAGTTTGAACAAATTGGTAAAAGCATATGATTACTCTCCGCTTTCTCTCCAAAACACTATGTACCCCAAAGCAAAATTTGTCGAAAACTGTCAATGATGCTTGTTTTTATACCTACCTTCGAAGGCTGGGACTGTAGTGGAACACAGTGAAGTTGCGGGAGAGAGGTTTGATGTCTTTAAGCAAGTATAATAAAATCGTTCACACCACTTAAAGAAAAAACTCCTCTGTGAATAACAAAGGAGCTTTAGTAAATTGCATATTATATCAAGTTTATTTTACCAAATAAACAGCATCAAATAATTCATAGTATTTTTCATCCAATGCAGCCCAGTCCGTTTCGCTGTAGGGAGTTGTAAATGCCACGAACAAAGCCATTTTCTCAAGTGAATACTTTACACAATTGCCATTGTCAAATTTGTTGATAAAGAAACGATGTTTAATAATGTCCAAAAAGCTTTCGAAATATTCAATGCTCTTCTCACTAAAAGCATGGTGAAACCAAATGGCTTTTTCGTCATTCATGGCTTCAAGCTCTTCTGTGGAAATAACGGGGCAGTTTTCCTTTTTTACTAATATGCCGTTTTCTTCAACATATAGGGCAGCGGGTGTTGCTCTGCACACTCTGTGTTCGGGATGCTCTACAAACCAATTAAGTGCATTTTCATATTCTAAAGTGCTGCTAACAAAAAGAATGTTTTTCTTTTGGCTTTCCAATGCGTCAGAGATGTGTGTTCCAATTTGAGCTACAGATATTTCTTTCATTTTAATTTCTCCCCAAAAATTGAATTTCCATAGTTTATACGTAATACAAACCTTGTACCAGATTTAGTGTAATAAGTATCGTACAACAAAAATTGTAACATATTTCATTAAGTAAATCAACTAATTTACATATAACAGAAAAGTGAGTAGCAATGCACGTATAACAGACTATTTCACCTGTTTACAAAATAGTGGTAAAATTTCTTAAAAAACCGCAAATCTTATTTCAAACCCTGTTGCTTTCATATATATTAATCTCCTTGAACTCAAACAAGGTTATTGTTATCTGTATTCTGAGCAGATTAATTTTACACAGCTTTACTTTTTTTAGTGTAAACGATATAATGTTGAATAGTTATTTGTTTTAGGTGATATAAATGAACATATTAAATAAAGAATTACTGAAACTTAATATCGAAAAAACGGCTCAATATGATTTTGATAATTATAAAGTATTTGGCTCGGCATATTGTGTTATTCAAGGTGATAAAGAGATTTATAAAAACTGTTTTGGCACTATGTCTGATGATAGTTCAGAGCCTGTTACTGAAAACACAATGTTTCGTCTTGCTTCTATGACAAAGCCTGTTACAGCAGTAGCAACCCTTATTCTTGTAGAACGAGGCTTGCTTTCTTTGTCTGATAAAGTGTCCGAATTTTTACCTGAATTTAAAAATATTCATATTACTAAAATTACAGATACAAATGAATTGGTTGATGTTGGCAAAGCCAAAAATGAAATTACTATTTGTAATCTGCTTACCCATACATCCGGAATCGGTAGTGAGGCCTTGAAAGAGGCTAAAATGACTGATGAAGACAGAAAAAGCCTTGATGCTACAGTTGAATTTTATTCCCGAATGGGGTTGGATTTTGAACCCGGAACAAAGCAACAGTATAGCGGAATGGGTGCCTTTGATGTGTTAGTGAAAATTATTGAGAAGGTGACTAAAACCGATTATCAGGAATTTTTAACCCGAGAAATTTTTGAACCTTGCGGTATGCTGAATACCACTTTTATTCCTACACAGCAGCAATGTAAAAAAATGATTGCTATGCACAATAGGGTGAATGGTGAAATTTGTGTTGAGAAAATGCCTGAAAATTGTGTTTTTTCAACTTTTCCCTGTACACATTACCTGGGGGGAGCCGGGTTGGTATCAACCCTTGCCGATTATTCAGAATTTGCAAAGATGCTTTTGAATAAGGGGAAAACACCAACAAAACAAATTCTTGGCGAAGAAACATTCAAATTGTTGCATACGCCCTTTGTTTCCGAAGATATAATGCCCGGGAGTGAAAAATGGGGACTGGGTGTCAGGGTAATAGTCAGTGAAGATTATGAAAATTTACCGCTTGGAGCTTTCGGCTGGAGTGGGGCTTACGGCACTCACTTCTGGATAGACCCCGTAAACAATATTGCTGCTGTATATATGAAGAACTCTCTTTTTGATGGCGGGGCAGGGAATGAATCTGCACGAAATTTTGAGAAAACAGTGAAGTCTTCATTTATTAAATAAAAAAATGAACGGTAGGATGACTGAACTTTTAGGAATGTTGTGATATAATAAGAATAAACTAAAAAATACCCCGTCCTTAGAATTGAATAAGGGCGGGGTTTTTGTTTGAGCGTTTTTACTCAAGTTCGTATCTGGCAGAATTGTAAGTGTCTTCTAATTCATCGAGTGACACATAGGATGTATCATAACAATTTTTGAGTGTACTATTTAAATAATAATATTCAAAGTTTTCATCTGATTGATATAAGAAAACAACTATTGAACTGTATAAAGAATCTGTTATTTCTTCACAATTGTATGTTGTGCAGTACAAATCAACTATAAACTGAGCCACTTCAATTCTTTCATCAACTATTGACATTGAATTGTATGATTCAATTTCCTTCAGTTGCTTAAACATATTAAATAACTTGTTGATATCTTTTTGGTTAATTCCACATTCAACTAATGCTGATATTAATATATCCATATCTCCATTTGCTGAAACTTGAAAGAGAATGTCGGAACCAACAAATTCTGCTAAAGCTCTGATGAAAAATGCTTGTGAGTTAATTGTGTCATCTCCATTAAAATATTCGGCGATTACAAGACAGGTGAAGCCCTCACTAAACCATCCGTATTCCTCGTAATCTAAATTTTTATTTTCAATGGCGTGATGAAGTTCATGGGCTAAAGAATGTTGCCTTTCTTCTTCGGTGGCAAAGGTTATGGAATTATCCTCATAATAGGCTGCCCCTATGCCATCATCTAACAAGGCGGGGTCATTTTCATTAACAACAAAATTAATAAGTTTATTGCATACATAGTCGCAATCAATGTATTGATTATCAACAAAGTATTGGATGAATCTGGTCAGTTCTTTTTTCTCATTAAAAGTAAGGCTTTCATTAGCTAATAGTCTCTCGTATAGCTTTCTGGCATTATATGTGTCTGCATTCTGCGAATTTTCGATTTCCTCAACAACACGTATGTATTTGTTATAGCAATCATCGTTAAATGTTTGAGAATAGTCGTTAATATTAAATGAATCGTCTTCATCATAATCATCATCGTCTTGATTGTCACCTGTGTAATAATCATCGTAACAATTTGAGCAAACGTAAACAAAGGATTCGTCTTCTCCGGTTCCGTACTCACGCATAAAGTTTTGAAAAAGAACTTTTTTCCCACAATCATAGCATGAATAACTAAAGAAAATGGTAGAAACTACTGCTGCTGTAATAACTAGAGCTACAACACTCAAAAGAATAATTATTGATTTCTTTTTCATAATATTTGTTACTCCTTTTAAGAAGGTGTGGTATACCATATGAATTATTAAAACAATGGCAAAACTTTATCTTTAAAGCATAATACAATAACTGAACAAAAAAATCAAATATATATTAAATAAGTGTAAAAAGATAGTTTTGGTTTGTGTTAAAAGAATAATTGATAATTATTTTAAATTACTGGTTACTCTTATCAACATAGCAAAGGGGCTGTAGAAAAACTGACGTTTTCACAGTCCCTGTATTTTTTACTTACTCTGAATCTACTTCTATTGAAAAAGATTTGAAATTGGAAATATCAAAATTAAAAATCTTACCAGGTGGCAAACAAATACCGTTTAAGCTGAGCTTTTTACCTTTATAGCATTCTTCATCCGAGAATAAATCAAAATGTGAAAATCCGTCATCCTCAATATCAAACCACAAAAGCATCCCGCAGGGAGTGTAATCGCTGACAGCAATACAATATGTTAAGATGCAGTCAACATCAGAAATTTTCACCTCTCTGTCAAGGTAATCGGAAATTGCCTGTTCAACATCCTCTATATCTAATAGGTTGATTTCGTTGGTAATAGTTTTCATAATTAATCCTCCTTATAGCTATTCTGTGATATCTTTATATCACACCATCAATATATAATCAACTATGTACCGAATTTGGTACATTCTTATATGCTGTGTAAAATTAGTTGAATTTGAATTTTTTGTTTGGTATAATATATAAAAGATTGAGGGGTGTTGTAATGGATGTAAAGCTGTTTTACGAAAAAACTTACGAGTACTTAGTTCAAAAGGCAAAGAACAATAATGTTAATCAAGAAAAATTACAAGAGTATTTTACCCCTAAGACGGGTAGTGGTGAAGTTTTTCAGAATCGCCCCGAAAAAACTTTAAACAATCTGTTTTTCAGGTTTGCTTTCCACGCTCAGAATGGCGGACAAATAAGAAAGGTAATAAAATTCCCTGATACAAATTCAGAGGAAGATATAAAACAATTCATGTGATTTTGGAGGTTTAGTTATGGTATTGGTACCGGCAAAATGTCCCGAATGTGGCGGACTACTGGAAGTGGATCACGAAAAAAAGGCAGGGCTTTGTCAGCACTGCGGACAACCCTTTGTTATTGAAGATGCAATCACAACCTTTAATAAACATTTCAATATATCAGGTGACCTTAATGCAACCCACAACTACGGCGAAGGTGCGGTAGTTAATATTTATGAAGATAAATCCAGGGATTGTGTTATTGAAGACGGACTGCTCAAAAAGTATGAAGGTTCATCTGTGGATGTAGTTATTCCACAAGGCCTAATAAGGCTTGGACGTGAATGCTTTTTGGATTTGCAAA
>JAZSBI010000059.1:0-13724 GCA_045602345.1 Acutalibacteraceae bacterium
TATGGTATATGGGGTGGCTGGTTTTTTATAAAAGCTTTTTATTTTGTCCCCAATTTTTATAAAGCAAAGTTCAATTCTCATTTAATCAGACGAATGAGTAATGCGGTTCTGGTTGCTTTGCTTACAGTTTCACTTTTAAACTCTGTAACTTATTCTATATTCTGTGTGGTTTTACTCGTTTTGCCATTGTTCTTTGAAGATATCATAAGATGGGAAGGAATAAAAGATGAAAATACTGTGGACAGTTAATTTAATACCTGTTAATGTGGCTACAAAAATCGGTGTTTCTTCCGATGTTTTAGGCGGTTGGGTAGAATCAATGGCCGGAAAGTTAAAGTCTTTTTCCGATATTGAATTGGCTGTTGCCTGTAAATGCGAAAACGGTGAAAGCTTTGAAACAACAATAGATGGCGTAAAATATTTCAGCGTGGCATATACCCCTTCAACACCTTGCGAGGAAATAGAAAAACGCTTTTTGCAGATAGTAGAAAGCTTTAAGCCTGATTTGATACATATAGAAGGAACGGAGTTTTTACATGCAAAGGCAGCACTTGTGGTTGGAGAAAAATTAAATATCCCCACAGTTACATCAATGCAAGGTATTTTAAACGGACAATATAATTACCAATGTGGTCAGCTTCAGGTGGATGATCTGATTTTTTCTAAATCACTGACAAACATTTTTGCAGGACTTTTATTACATTTCAGAAAAACCAAATGGTACAAGAAAAGATTAACGCACGAGAGGGCAGTTATTGAAAGCTCTAAATACATTTTGGGAAGAACTACCTGGGACAGAGCTCACTCTTATTCAATAAATCCTGATGCCAGGTATTATTCTTGTAACAGAGTTTTAAGGGCACCTTTTTATACAGAAAAATGGGACATTTTAAAAACAGAAAGACATTCAATATATGTGGGTAACGGCTACAATGCTTTAAAGGGTTTTCATTTTGTTGTTGAAGCATTGCCTCAGCTAATAAGAGAGTACCCTGATGTAAAGGTTTATGTAGCAGGTCATAAGCCGTATACAGACAATGATAAACGTGTGTTTTTTAAAAAGGGCTATGGTTCATACCTTAAAAAGTTAATTGGAGATCTGGGTGTGGAGGACCATATTGTTTTTACAGGTCCGTTAAAGGCTCAGCAGGTAGCAGAAAGACTTTCTAAGGTTAACGCCTATGTGCTTTGTTCAACTGTTGAAAACAGTCCCAATACTTTGGGTGAAGCTATGCTTGTAGGTACGCCTTGTGTTGCTGCTTATGTTGGTGGCGTGTCCGATATGGCAGAGGATGGCAAAGATGCACTGTTTTACAGAAATGATGATCCTGCACTTTTAGCGTGGAATATTAAGAGGATTTTTGATAATGATGAATTGGCTCTTGAGCTTTCAAAAAATGCTCAAAGGCGAGCTGAGGTTACCCACAGTCCACAAAAAAATGCAGAGGATCTTGTTAATGCATATAAGGACATATTAAAAAACTGATAAAGAAGGTGAAAGTATGAATTACGCACCGGTTGCGATGTTTGTATATAACAGAGCAGACCATTTTAAAGAAACCTATGAAGCTTTGGCAAAATGCGAAGAAGCAAAATATACGGACTTAATAATTTTTTCGGATGGTGCAAAAAATGAAAAAGCTGCAGAAGCAGTAGAGGTAGTTCGTGCTTTCGCAAAAAAAATAAAAGAGGAAAAACAGTTTAATACTGTTAAAATAGTTGAAAGCCCTGTAAACAAAGGCCTTGCAAAGTCAATTATTGAGGGTGTCACAGAAGTCGTAAATGAATACGGTAGTGTTATAGTTTTAGAGGATGACTGTGCTTGTTCACCATATTTTCTGAAATATATGAATAATTGCCTTGATTTTTTCAAAAACAACAAAAAAATCGGATCAATTTCAGGCTATGCTCCCGCAATTCCATTTCCCGAAGAATATAAAGCCGATATTTTCACAGCGTATCGCTCTTGCAGTTGTTCCTGGGGTACCTGGGCAGACCGTTGGGAGAATGTTGATTGGGAGCTTAAAGATTTTTCAGATTTTTGCAAAAATCCCAGCCTGATAAAAAAGCTTAATTCCAACGGCAACGACAGATTTATGCGGCTTTACCGTCAGACCAAAGGTAACGGAAGTTCCTGGTCAGTGCGTTTTGGAGCACATCTTGTAAAAAATGATTGGTTAACAATTTACCCGAGATATTCTTACATAAAAAATATAGGTTGCGACGAATCGGGAGTTCACAGTAAAAGCGAGGATGCCGAAAAAATGGCTGTGGATTTGAGTAAAACCATAAAAGACCCCAGAATCGCAAATGTTGAGTTTAATAAAAAAATCCAAAAGACAATGAAAAAACATTACTCTTTCGGAATTGTTTCAGATATTAAAAAAATTATTGCTACGACAATTATTGTTATAAAATGCAAAATAAAAGGTTGAGAGTATGGAAAAAAGCGGGTTAATCAGCGTAATTATTCCTGTTTATAATGTTGAAAAGTATTTGAGTGAATGTACCAACAGTGTTCTTGCCCAAACCTACGAAAATTATGAGATTATTCTCGTAGATGATGGTTCTACAGATAGTTCAGGAAAAATATGCGATGAATATGCTGAAAAAAAAGATAAGATTACGGTTATTCACAAAGCAAATGGTGGGCTTTCCGATGCTAGAAACACGGGCTTAACACTCTCAAAAGGTGAGTATATTTATTTTCTCGATAGCGATGATTATATAATTCCCGAAGCTTTTGAAGAATTAATTGAAAGCATAAAAAAAGATGATTCCGACTTTGTGTTTTTTGATGCAAAATCATTTGAAGATGAAACCAAAGGGTATGATATAGAACAACGATATATAAGGAAAAACAAATATAAAACTTCAAAAGGGGAAAAGGTTCTGTTTGAGTTACTTAATAACAAAGAATATCACAGCTCTGTTCCGCTTTGTTTTATAAAAAAAGAGTTTTTAGAAAAAGAAAAACTAGACTTCTTTACAGGAATTTTTTACGAAGATACTATTTTTACGTATAAACTTTTTATGTCTGCTGCATCGGTTGCGTATTGTCCACAGCCACTTTACCACAGGCGTTACCGCAAAGCTTCTATAATGACAAATAAGAAGAGCAAAAGTTATTTTGATAGTATTTGCAAGGTGTACGAGGATGTTTTAAGCTTCTCAAAGAAAGAAAACAAACTCAATTCAGCGGTAGCAATAAAATATATAGTTCGATGTGCTTTTAACATTTTTAACAACTACGAAGCATTAAGCGGAAAAGATAAAAAAGAGTGCAAGATGCAGTTGAAAAAAATGAAAAAATCTATTTTGAATGACAATGCTTATGGTGAAAATGCTTTAAAAATGCGTTGCTACGGTAAGGGGCTTTGGTTCATTTATAAGGTGTTTGAAAAAACAGTAGGAAGATTATTTGTATGAGCAAAAAAGTTTTGATGGTTTTACCCATTCTTAAGGGCGGGGGAGCGGAAAGAGTTGCCTCAATACTTACAAATGAATTTCAGAAAAATGGTTACGATTGTGAAGTTTTGCTGACATCTTGTAACAGGGATGAGATTATAAGCAGAGATTTAGTCAAAAATATTCCTGTTTTGTTTTTGCAGGAATATATCAAACGTTCATTTGTGGATATTTTCTATAAGTTTTTGAGAATTGCAACATCTGTGTTATGTAAGCCTTTTGAAATTGCGAAAAAATCAGTCCCATCTTTTTTTGCCTACCTTTCTTTTATTGCAAACTATCATAAAGAGCTAAATGCTCTTGAAACGGTATTAAAAGAAAGAGAAGATGCAGCTGTTGTAACATTTTTGCAGCCATCAATTCCGATGGTTCTTCTGGCAGGAAGAAAAACCCGGAATAAAATAATTATTTCCGAGCGTGGCGACCCACAAAGGCTGATGAACCACCGTTATGGCTATAATTTCATAAAAAAATATTATGAAAGAGTAGACCGTGTAGTTTTTCAGACAGAAAATGCAAAAGACGTATATCCAAAAAACATAGCATCAAAAGGTGTTGTGATATTTAACCCTGTTAAGGGGGATCTGCCTGAAAGATATGAAGGTGAAAGGAATAAGAATATTACTACTTTTTGTAGGATTTCACCTGAAAAAAATCTTGAAATGCTTATAGAAGCATTTTGTTTAATTAAAGATTCTTTTAGTGATTATAAGCTGAAAATAATAGGTGATGGCGTTAATGATAATGAAAAATTATATTTAAAAAAGCTTAAGAATCTTGTTTCCCAATTGAATTTGGATTCTTATGTATCGTTTTTGCCATTTAGTATGGATGTGCATCAAAATATTTATAAAGATGCTCTTTACATTAATTGTTCAAATCACGAAGGTATGTCCAATGCTATGCTTGAAGCAATGGCGTGTGGTATGCCTGTTATTTGTACTGATTGCCCGATAGGTGGTGCGAAAGCGGTTATTAAGAATGGGGAAAATGGCTTGCTTGTTGGTGTTGGTGACGCAAAAGGTTTGGCAGAGGCTATAAAAAAAGTTATTTCAGATAAGGATTTGTCAGAAAAACTATCAGAAAATTCTGCAAGCATCAAAGATGAGCTTTCTCTTTCAAATATTGCAAGGAAGTGGATGGAGTTGTTATGAAAAAGAAAAAGCTTCTCATAGTAGCCCATCATCTTACAATAGGCGGTGTGCAGAAATCACTGCTTGCTGCTTTAAAGGTTATTGATTACGGAAAATTTGATGTTACACTTTATCTTCGCAAAAACAGAACGGATTTACGCCCTTTTGTGGATGAAAGAGTTAATGTAATAATAAATGACGATAATAACCATTATTACAGAAAGCCTTATGCACTATTTTTGCAAATTTTAATTGTTTTGTTTGGTCTTTTAGGTAAAACAGAAAAAGTAGAAAGGCTTAACAAAAAGCTTTCTGATGCTATTGTAAAATGGTCAATGGATTATGAACAAAAGCATTTTTTCAATTCCGAAAAATATGATATTGCAATAGCCTACGTTCAAGGGTATACGTCACTTTTTGTTTCGGATTGTGTGGAAGCAGAGAAAAAAATTGTCTTTTTTCACACCAGCGTAGACGAGCTTCATAGTGTTCACGAGAAAATTATTGATAAGTTCAGCAAAATTGTTGCTATTCATAATGAGCAGAAAGAATTAATAAAACAATGGTATCCACAAATCAAAGACAGAATTTTCATTGTTGAAAATTATTGCGATAAGGCATTAATTGAAGAGCAAAGCAAAGAGTTTTTAGTGGACGTCCCCGACAATAAATTTGTTTTCTGTACTTGCGGCAGATTTTCACCTGTTAAGGGCTTTGATCTGGCGGTTGAATCAGCAAGAGTTTTAAAAGAAAAAAATATTTCTTTTATTTGGTATTTTGTTGGCGATGGACCCGAGAGAGCAAACATCGAAAAGCTTATTGATGAGTATCAGCTTCAGGAAAACATTATAATAACAGGGATGCAGAAAAACCCATACCCCTATATAAATGCTTGTGATATATATGTGCAACCCTCTTACCAGGAGGCTATGCCGTTAACGCTTATTGAAGCAAAGCGGTTAAACAAACCAATGGTTACAACAGCAACAGTTGGTGGTGTGCAATTGGTTGAAAACGGCGTAGCGGGAGTGGTTTGTGAAATAAATGCACAAGCAATAGCCAACGGAATGGAAAATTTGATTGTAGATAAAGCTGCTTTTGAAAAAATAAAATTTAATTTAGAAAATACTGATTATTCAAAAGAATTAAATAAATATAAAACCCAATGGCAAAATCTTTTAGAGGAGTGAACGGAGTGAGATTCAGCGTTATAATTCCTGTGTATAATGCAGAAAAATATTTAGAAGAATGTGTGAACTCTGTTCTTTGCCAGACTTATAAAGATTTTGAAATTGTTTTGATTGATGATGGTTCTGTAGACAAAAGTGGTGATATTTGCGACCGTTTAAAAAATATATATGGCTCTCAAATAAAGGTTATTCATCAAGAAAATAAAGGACAACTTCTCAGCCGTTGTGCAGGAGCAGAAAATGCACAAGGTGACTATTGCATATATGTAGATGCGGATGACATTATTTATGAGAATTGCTTAGAGGTATTGTCAACAGCAATTGATAGGTTTTCAAATCCCGATATTATAGGGTATAAGCTCGAGAAAGGTAGCCAGTTGGGTAAAAGTGTATGTCGGGAGATTCCTTTGGTATACGACATTATTTATTATAAGGACACAAAGAAATATATTTGTGAAAAAATGATATCAACTACAGCTTTTAACAGTATGTGTAACAAATGTGTTAAAAGAGAATGTTTATTGGGCTGTGAATCGAAATTTTTAAAATACAAATCCTTGCGATGTGCAGAAGATAGGTTGCAGTCCTTAGAGTGTATAACACGTGCTGAAACAATAGTTTTTATAAATGAATGTTTGTATTTTTACAGGGTGAATGATGGCAGTGTTACTAATGCATTTGATGTTTCACAATTAGAAAAGTTTAATATGAAGTCTGTGTATTATGCAGAGAAAACATATTTAAAAGATTGGGGATTTGATATACTGAGCTATAGAGGTAAACTTGTTGCTCGTTGGTTGAATGAAACAATTTATACATTTTCAAGGTTTTATGAAAATGCAACAACTACTGATGATAGAAAAGCGATTGTTGATTTTAAATGGGATTCGTTTTTACCTGATGATTTTTCTGCTGATGAATTAAAATATTGTAATCCGAATTCAGTTTTACTATATAAAAAAATTAAAGAAAAAGACTATGCTTTTTTGAGAGTGTACTTCTTTAGAAAAGCAATATATAAAAAATATAAGCATTTTAAAGCAAGGTTGAAGAAATGAAGTTAAGCATTGTTGTACCTGTTTATAATGCCGAAGAATATTTACAGGAGTGTATTCAATCGGTTATAAATCAAACTAATTTCAATTGGGAATTGGTTCTGGTGAACGATGGCTCCACAGATAAAAGCAGAGAGATTTGTGATGCTTTTGCAGAAAAATATCCCGGAAAAATATTTGCATTTCATAAAGAGAATGAAGGACAATTTTTAACACGTCAATATGGTATTACAAAGTGTTCAGGTGAATATATAGGCTTTTTGGATGCAGATGATTTACTCCATAAGGCCTATGTTGAAACTATATTGGCTTGTGTGAAGGATGATTGTGCTATAGATAGCATCTGCTTCAATTTTTCCGAATTTGAAGGAGCAAATTTCAAGGAAACAAAAAATCTCACCCACAATCAATTCAAAACGGAAAAAGAGTTAGAAAATTTATATCTGCAAATTGTAAACGGCAACCTTACAGGTTCAATGTGTTTCAAGGTCTTTAAAAAAGATTTGTTAAACAATACAGTTTTTGATGAAACAGTTGTTTCACAAAAAAATTATGGTGAAGATGCTTATCAAAGCTTCACAATTCTTTTAAAAGCACAAAATGTATGCTTTTTGGATGACATTCTTTATTTATACCGCAGTAACTCACAGGGCGCTTCACGTGGCTTTGGGGAAAGAGATTTTGAATATTTCAATACAATATATGTATTTGAATTACTTGAGTCTTTTTTATTACAAAAATTCCCTGAAAGTAACCATCTTTTAAAACGATTATACGCAAGAAATTTTAACGAAACAGTTTATTATATATTAAAGTTTTATCGTTCTGCTAAAAATAAAACTCGTAAAAAACAAGTTGTACAATACGATTGGAGAACTTTTTTATTAAAAGAAGCTTTGAATTGTATTGAAGGCAACGATTATGTAAGAAAATCTTATATCGGGGTATGGGAAGCCTTTGCCAAGAAGGCATATTTAGAAATTTTTTTGCGAGAAAAATTCAAAAAAATTATTGGGTGGTGAAGATATGACACTTGTACCGGGCTTGATTTCTGTAATAATGAGTAACTACAACACACCGGAAGAATATTTGAGACAAGCTATTGAGAGTGTTTTAAACCAAACCTACAATAATTTTGAATTTATAATTATAGATGACTGCTCTTCAGATATCTCTCTTGAAATTATAAAATCCTATAAGGATGAAAGAATTGTTGTATTAAAAAACGATGAAAATATGGGTATAACAAAATCCTTGAACAGAGGGTTGGAAATTGCAAAAGGTGAATTTATAGCCCGAATGGATGCGGACGATATTTGTTTGCCCGAAAGATTTGAAAAACAAGTCCAATATTTGAGCAATAATCCCGCTGTTGTGGTTTGTGGTACGGGTGTGGAGCTTTTTGGTGATGGTGCAGATGTTTACAAGGAAAAGATAGTCTGTAAAGCGATACCTCCAAAGGAAGAATTTCAAATAAGGCTTCTGTTCGGAAACCAAATAAACATAATCCACCCAACCGCAATGTTCAGACACAAAATTTTGCTTGATAACTCGATAAAATATGATGAAAGATATATTTATGCCCAGGATTACAGAATGTGGGTGAATTGCAGCAGAGTCGGCGAATGTGCTAATCTGCCGGATATTTTGCTAAAATATAGAATACATAATAAAGCTGTTTCAAGTGATAAAAAAGAAACACAAAAAGAATGTGCTAAAAATATTATGGCTGAACAGCTGTCCTGGTTAGAATTGTCATTACCTGAAAATTGGGAAGAAATACATTTTGGTTGTCTTACAGGAAGAAGGATGTATAATCCCGAATTTAAAAAGTGGATTGAAAAAATTATTTCACAAAACAAAAAATACAAGATTTATAATCAAGAAAAACTGGAGAATGTTTTGTGGAATAAGTGGATCGAAACCTCGTATTTTACATTGGCAAAAGAACGGAATCCTGTAAACACAGTGAAAATACTATTTAATATTCCGTTCAGGTATTGGAGTCATCTTTTAAAAATCAAAAAAAGCCGAATCGAAAAGGATTGATAATTTTGTTAAAAGATAATATAGCAGTCAGTATAATAGTGCCCGTTTACAATGCTGAAAAATATCTTGTTAAATGTCTTGACAGCGTAGTTAATCAAACACTTAAAAATGTTGAAATTATTCTTGTTGATGATGGTTCAACAGATAAATCATCTGATATTTGTAAAGACTATGCAGCAAAAGACGAAAGAATAATTTATTTCAAAAAAGAAAATGAAGGCCTTGCTGCTGCCCGTCAGGATGGTATGGAAAAAGCAAGTGGCGAGTACATAGGCTTTGTTGATTCGGACGATTGGCTTGAGCTTAATATGTACGAGCGTATGTATTCTGTTGCAAAAGAAGAAAATGCAGATGTTGTATTTTGCAACGCTTTTCTGGATGAAGATGTTAAAGATCAGATTCACCTCGAACCCGGTGTGTATGACAGGGAAAGAATAGAAAAAGAAATTCTTCCCCGTTCACTTGCCGGGTTAACACCAAGGGGGGCAAATTCGGTTATTCGCTGGTGTAATTGGTTGCGTTTATATAAACGTTCATTGATTGAAGAAAACAACCTTTCTTTTGGAAGAGGATTCAGAAGAAGTCAGGATTTGCAGTTGACCTTCGAAACAGCATTATATGCACAAAAATATGTGTCTTTAAATGATGAGTATTTGTATCATAACCGTACAGATAACAATGCAGTGTCACTTTCAAGAGGTTATACAAAAAACTATTGGAAGCTTATAAGACCTCTGATTGATGTGCTTTATAAGGATGTAGAAAATTATAAGAAACAGGACTTGTCATACAATATGCACCTGTGTGCATTTTTCTTTGCAGTGTCGGGTTGCAGGAATGAATTTGAAACAAGCACATTCAATAGGAAAAAGAAAATAGAATTGCTTAATGAAATTGCAAAGGATGAGGTTGTGCAAACGGCTTTGCCTCATATTGACCCCAATAAACTTAATGACTATTATAAAGCAATTTATGAGGGCTTAAATGGTGGTAGTGGTGCAAGTGTTTACAAAGCATATAAAAAATACTTTTTTTACATGAACAAATATAAACCCTTTGCAAGAAAAATGATGAGCAATAAAGTGGTTGAAAAAATTTATTCTTTTATAAAGTGATGTGTTTTAATGGCAATTAAAAAAGATGTTACTATCCTTGTTAATTCGTGTGACAAGTATGAAGATGCTTGGGAGCCGTTTTTTAAACTTTTGAAAATACATTGGCCTGAGTGCGAGGATTACAGAATAATTCTTAATACCGAAACAAAGGTATATAATTGCGACTTCCTTAATGTTGAAACTGTATGTGGCGGAAAAAATATAACTTGGTCTAAACGCTTAAAAAATGTTTTGAAGAAAATTGATTCTGAAGTTGTATTTTTTCTTATGGAAGACTTTTTTCTTAAATCACGACTTGACAATGAAGAGTTTTTGAGTGTTGTTGATTTTATGAAACAGAATAAGACTGTCGGTTATGTAAGTGTGATGTATAAGAAACCCAAAATTTGCAAAGATGGTTCTTTGGCGAAAGGACGTTTTGTTTCTCGTGATGAACTGCCGATAACTCATCGTTTAGCTCTGGTTTCTACGCTATGGAACAGGAACTACCTTATTAAAATAATAAGAAATCACGAAACGCCTTGGGAGTTTGAATTGTACGCAGGAATCAGAGCAAAAAGATATAAGAATGAACTTCTGGATGTAAATAATAACGAAGGTTACTGTAAATGTATTTATAATTATGATATTGCTTGGGAAACGGGAATAGGTATAACTCACGGACAATGGCTTCCAAAAAATAAAGAGTTATTTGATAAATATGGTATAGAGGTAAATTTTGATAATCTGGGAATTAATTATAAGCTTTATGAAGATGCAGTTAATCCACCTATACCAAAAGCTCAAGTAAAACCGGAAAAACAGCAACTTGATTTAAGGGAAATACTATATAATATTAAGAAATGGCCTGTAAAACAGGTAAGAAAAATACCTAAAACTATCAGAAAAATCAGGTCACTTGTATAAAGAGGTTATTATGGCAGAACAAAAATGGACTACGGTTGTCAAAGCTGACAACAAATTATGGGATATGGACATAAAGGGGCTCAAAAACTGCAAGGATTTGATTTTCCTTTTTGTTCGTCGTACCTTTGTGGCAAAATATAAACAGACTATTTTAGGACCTGCCTGGGCAGTTATTCAGCCTTTTTTTACTACGGTTGTTTATTCTGTTTTCTTTGGTAATATTGCGGGACTTGGTGCTTCGGGTGTTCCTAACTTTATTTTCTATCTTTCAGGTACAATAGTCTGGACTCTTTTTGCAAGTTGTCTTACTGAAACTTCACACACATTTACCGGGAATGCAGGCATACTTGGTAAAGTATATTTTCCACGTCTTGTTATGCCCATTTCTACAGCAATTTCACAGTTTATAGGCTTCTTTATACAGTTTGCGTTTATGCTGTGCTTTCTTGTGTATTATTTGGTGACCGGTGCGGGAGTTCAGCCTAATACTTACATACTTTTAACTCCCGTGGTACTTATTCAGTTAGCATTACTTGGTATGGGCTTTGGTATGATTATTTCTTCTCTTACCACAAAGTATAGAGATTTAGCAATGATTGTAAGCTTTGGTGTAAGCCTTTGGAGCTATTGCTCACCGGTGGCGTATGATATGTTCAGCCGTTCTCAGCTTATGCCCGGTAGCATACTCTACAATATTTATATGCTTAACCCCGTAACACCTGCAATTAACCTGTTCCGCTATGCCTTTTTAGGTTGCGGTGAAATTGACTGGTTCTTCTTTTCAATAAGCATTGTAACAACAATTGTGGTAGCGGTAATCGGAGCTTTAATGTTCAGTAAATCTGAAAAAACCTTTATGGATACAGTGTGAGGTGCGGTATGGCAGAATTAGCAGTAAAAGTTGAAAATGTCTATAAAGAATATCGCCTTGGTACTATCGGTGGTGCCACACTTAAGGGTGAAATTCAGTCAAAAATAGCAAAGCTTCGCAAAAAGGAAGACCCAAACCTTAAAATTGGTGAAAAAGCTCACGAAAAAAATGAGCGTTTTATGGCAATTAATGGTATGTCCTTTGAAGTTGAAAAGGGTGAAGCGATTGGCATAATCGGTCATAATGGTGCAGGTAAATCTACAATTTTAAAGCTCATTTGTCGTGTTACAACACCAACTAAGGGTAATATATATCTGAATGGCAGAATTACCTCTATGCTTGAGGTGGGAACAGGCTTCCATCCGGAGCTTACGGGACGAGAAAATGTGTACCTTAATGGTGCAATCCTTGGTATGAGTAAATCTGAAATTGACAAAAAGTTTGATGAAATTGTTGAGTTTTCTGAGGTTGGTCAGTTTATTGATACACCCATTAAAAGATACTCAAGCGGTATGAAGGTTAAATTAGCCTTTGCGGTTGCTTCACACCTTGATAGCGAAATTATGATTATGGATGAGGTTCTTGCAGTTGGTGATGTTAGGTTTCAGAACAAGTGCATTGAACGAATGAAAAAGGTTGCCACTGAAGAGGGGAGAACAGTTCTTTATGTAAGTCATAATATGGCAAGTGTTAAAAGCCTTTGTAACAGATGTATCGTTCTTTCAAAAGGTCAGGTTATTTTCGAGGGTAACACAGAAGAAGCAATTGCAATTTATATGAAAAATGAAATGCTTGATGATACAACGTTTTTTGATCTTTCTAAAGTGGAAAGAATTAAAGAGTGTACAGGAAGGCATACATTAAAAACATTAGAAATAACAGATAAAGCATCTAATAAAATCCCCTATGGTGAAAAGTTTAAATTCCGACTCAGTTGGAACAGTTTGTACGATACTGATTCAGTTAAATTAAAATTGATTATTAACGGGATTGATTCCTCACCGGTAGCGGTTGTTTTGTGTGGTGATGTTGATTATAACATTGGTGAAAACACAAAAGATTTTATATTTGATACTTCCTATCTTGTTCCGGGTAAATATACCGTTGATGTTACCCTTTGCGAAGAAAATCTGGATGGAAGAGGAACGTACCATGATCGTTGCACTGCATTGCGATTTAGTATAGAACATAACAAAGAATCAGAAAAATTAAGACATTGGTTTAAAGCTTGGGGTAATGCTGTACTTCCTTGTGTTGAACAGATTGAGGAATAATTTTATAAATATTAAATCAGGGTTAGAAAATGGCTGAAAGTGTTTTGAATAAAACTGAACAGGTTCTTTTGGATTTGCTTGCAAACAATTTGTTTAATGCGGACAAGTCCATTGATGCCGTTTCGGCGGATTGGCGATGTATTTGGTACGAGTCATATATGCAAGGGGTTTCACTTAATGCTTTTGTGGATTTTCCTGCAGAAGTGACTGAATCTACAGATTTTTCTGTTATAAGAAAGAAATTGCAGGAAAGAATGTCTGAGAATCTTTTAGTAAATAAAAGCCATTTTAAAATCCACAAAATTCTTACTGGTTCAAGTATTTCCTATGTGATATTAAAAGGTATGGCATCTGCTCTTTATTACCCCGATCCGCTTTTACGCTCTATGGGGGATGTGGATTTTCTTGTTGCTGAAAGTGATCTGGAAAAGACTTGTCAGGTACTGGAGCAAAACGGATTTGTTGCATCAGAAAAATCTCATGGGGATCATTTAGTATATACAGACGATATTTGCCGATATGAGCTTCACACAGAACCTGCAGGTATGCCAAAAGGCGAGGCAGGGGAGCTTATTAAAACTTTTTTAGCTGATATTTTGGACAAGTCGGAATTTAAAAACACCCTCTTCGGTGGAGTTTTTGTTCCATCGGAATTTCACCACG